>DATADD010000033.1:0-4562 GCA_036258675.1 Actinomycetota bacterium
GCGGCTGGTGGCGGGGACGATGGGCGGGGAGCTCCAGCCACAGATCCACGCGAGCCTGCTGGCGCGCGTGCTCGCGCGCGGCGAGCGGGTGGACGGCGCTCTCCGGGCGCCGCGCTGGGCCGTGTCGCTCGAGCCGGGGCGAGATGATCCCTCGATCGCCCTCGAGAGCGGCGTCCCCGAGGCGGCCCGGCGCTCCCTCGCCCGCGTCGGGGCGCTCGAGGACCTCGGGGCGGCGAGCGAGACGCTCGGGCACGCGCAGCTGATCGAGATAGGCCCCGGGGGGTTCGAGGCCGGCAGCGACCCGCGCGCCGACGGCTCCGCGTGGGCGAGATAAGGCGCTCCCGAGGCCTCAGGCGCCCGCGGAGAGCCAGTCCAGCGCCTCTTGGAGGCGGGGCAGCGGCGAGTGCCCGTCGGCATGGACGAGGAACGTGACGTCGTAGCCCGCGTCCCGCAGGCGGACGACGATCGCCTCGCTGGTCGTCTCGAGGGGGAGCACGCCGTCGCGCCTGCCGTGGGCGACGAACACGCGCGGCCGGCCGTGCGTCGGCCCCGGCGCCATGAAGCCGGGGGAGAGCGCGACCACGTGGCGAAAGAGGTCGCCGTTGGTGAGCCCGAGGGACAGCGCGTAGGAGGCGCCGTCGGAGAAGCCCTCGATCGCCACCGCGCGCGGGTCGATCGAGAGGCGTCCGAACAGCCGCCGCAGGGACCGGTCGATGTAGTCCACATCCGCCCCGTAGCCGCCGAGGGTCAGGTCCCAGGTCGGGCCCCGGGACTGCGGCGCGAACAGGATCGCCCCGAGCTCGTCGGCGCGCCCGAGGAACAGACCGATGGCCTTGCGCGAGTTGCCGCCCGCACCGTGCAGCATCAGCACGAAGGGCGCCGGCTGCGTGGGGTCGTAGGTGCGAGGCACGTACAGGTAGCTCGTGCGCCCCCGCCCGAACGACACCTCGCGCAGCCCGGGCTCGACGGGGCGACCCGGGGCGGGACGGGGCCGGGCGGCGAGGCGCGCCGGGTGCGGGCCGTCCCGCGGGGTGCCGGGAGCGTGCCCGGCGTCCTCGAGCGCCCCCGTCGCGCACGCGACGAGGGCAGCGAGGGCGAACGCCGCCGCCCGTCCCCGGCCCCTCGGCGCCACGCGGTCAGCCGGCGCCGGGCGGACGTTCCTGGCGCAGCCACGCTACGAAGCGGTCGTTCGTGAGCGCGTGGCCGTCGCCGCGCTTCTCCCTCACGGTGCGGATCGCCTCGTCGGGCTCCATGCCCTGCTCTATCAACGTGCGCGCGCAGATGAGCCCCGATCGGTTGTGGCCCGCCTTGCAGTGCACCAGCACCGGGCTGCCCTGAGCGAGCAGCCGGGCCACGAACGAAGCGATGCCCCGCACCGTGCGCTCGTTGGGCATGGGCCCGTCCTCCACCGGCCAGTACAGGTAGAGGGTCGTCTCTCCCTGGCCCTCGGCCTCGGCTATCGACGCGTCGACGTCACCTTCGAGATCGATGACGGCGTGGATGCCCCTGCGCATGAATTCCTGCGAATGGTCCGGGTGGCCCGAGATGTAGAGGTTCTCGACCACCTCGTAGGGCCGGTTGTGATCGGCGGGAGGAGGCTTGTCCCGCTTGTCGGACCGCTCGGTCATCCTTGCTCCCTCCGGTCGGCGCGCGCGGATAGTCCCATAGCATGAGGTCGTGCTCGTCGACCTCCTCAGCGACACGCAGACCAGGCCCACGGCCGGGATGCGCGCCGCGATGGCCGAGGCGGAGGTCGGCGACGACCAGGGCTTCGACGACCCGACGATCAATGCTCTCATCGAGCGCGTCTCGGACCTCCTCGGGCACGAGGCGGCCGTGTTCCTGCCCTCCGGGACGATGTGCAACGCGATCGCGTTCCGCGTGCACATCCGCCCCGGCGGCGACCAGGCGATCCTCGACCGCACCGCCCATCCCCTGACGGCCGAGGCCGCCGGACCCGCGGCCCTGTCGGGGGCGCTGCTGACGCCGCTCGACGGCGACGGCGGCGTGTTCACCCCCGCGCAGCTCCAGGAGGCACTGCGCCCGGACGATCGCTACGAGCCGCGCTCCCGGCTCGTCTCCGTCGAGCAGACCACGAACCTCGGCGGGGGGCGGGTGTGGCCGCTCGAGACCGTCGACGGCGTGCTCGCCGTGGCGCGCGCCCACGGGCTGCGCGCGCACCTCGACGGCGCCCGCCTGTTCAACGCGGTCGTCGCGTCCGGGGTCGAGCCCGCGCGCTGGGCCCGGGGCTTCGACACCGCGTGGATCGATTTCACGAAGGGCCTCGGCGCGCCGCTCGGCGCCGTGCTGGCCGGTTCGAGGGAGCTGATCGAGGAGGCGTGGCGCTACAAGCAGATGCTCGGGGGCGCCCTCCGCCAAGCCGGGATCTGCGCGGCCGCGTGCATCTACGCGCTCGACCACCACGTCGACCGGCTGGAGGAGGACCACGACAACGCGTGCGCGCTCGCCGAGGGTCTCGCGCAGCTCGGCGTGGCGATCGAGCCCGCGCGCGTTACGACGAACATCGTCATCTTCGAGGTCGAGAACGCGCCCGCGTTCGTGCACGGCCTCGAGGAGAAGGGCGTCCGCGTGGGGGCCCTCGACGGCCGATCGGTCCGGGCGGTGACGCACCTCGACGTCGATCGCGCCGGCATCGAGCGCGCGCTTCACGCCGCGCGCGATGTCCTCCGCGGGAGCTAGGGGCGGTGGAGTTCGCGCGCGTCGTCCGCCGCCGCCGCATGGTGCGCAGGTTCGAGGACCGCCCGGTTCCGCAGGCCGTGCTCGACCGCATCCTCGAGACCGCGCTGCACGCGCCCTCCGCGGGCTTCGCCCAGGGCCTCGAGCTCGTCGTGCTCGAGGGGGCCGAGTCGGTCCGCGAGTACGCGCGCATCACCGACCCGTGGCGCCGCAAGCCCCTGGGCGACAACCCGCCCCCCGTCATCGTCCTGCCGCTGTCGCACAAGGCCGCGTACCTCGCGCGCTACGAGCGCCCCGACAAGGAGGGTCTCGGGATGCACGACGAGCGGGCTTGGCCCGTGCCGTACTGGGACCTCGACGCCGCGATGGCGGCGATGCTGATGCTTCTCGCGGCCGTTGACGAAGGGATGGGGGCGTGGTTCTTCGGGATCTTCCACGGCGAGGGGGAGCTTCTGACTTGGTTGGGAGTGCCGGAGGGGCTGCGGCCGATCGGGGCGATCGCGCTCGGCTACCCGGCCGCGGACGACCGCGTCTCGGGGTCCGCGGCGACGATCCCGCGTCGGTCGCTTCACGATGTGGTCCACAGGGGGCGGTGGGGCGCTCGTGCGCGCGCGTGAAGCTCTTCACGAAGCCGCGACGCGCGGTGGGTGGATAGGAAGCAAGTTGTAGATTCCTGCACTTTCTGGCGCGTGGCGTTCCATCGCTTTCCAAGCGCGCGCGCCGACCCTCCCCCAAGCTGGCGATAGCCCACCCCATTTTCGGTCGTAGCGCGCGGCGTCACTTGAGGCCGTCGGCGGCGTTGCCGACTACCGCGCCAACGCTGTTGCGCTCGCGCTGCGCTCGACCACCGGGAGGTTCCGATGCGCAAGATCTCCTTGCTGATCATCGTCTTGGCCGGCTTGCTCGTCCCCGCGCCGGCCGGGGGCCACGGGAAGCTGCACTGCAAGCGGATAAGCAGCGAGGCCTTCTTCCGCGGACAGGTGGATCCGATCGCGATGCGGGGCGAGCCGCAGTCGATGCACTCCCACGACTTCTTCGGCAACCAGCTGCTCCTTCGGCTTCCCCAGCCGGAGCTCGCCACCTACGACCAGCTCGTCGGCGGGCCCACGGACTGCCAGAACAAGACCGACAGCGCGCTCTACTGGGTGCCCACGCTGATGGCGGGAGGCCGCCCGTTGGACCCGTTCTCGTTCATCGCCTACTACCGCGACTTCGACCGCGATCTCACGGGGACGGGCGTCGAGGCCTACCCGCCGGACATGAGGCTGGTCGCCGGCGATCCCCAGGGCACCGGCCCCCAGCCCCTCAGCGTCGTCAACTGGAGCTGTGGCTTCACCTCGTCGCGCCCCGGCCCGTACCGATCGCCCGTCGAGGCCGCGTGCCACCGCGCCTCCGGGAAGGCGTTCTTGACGAGCCACATCTCGTTCCCCACGTGCTGGGACGGGCAGCTCAACGACCACGCGACCATGGGCGACACGACCGACACCGAGCACGTCGTCTACCCCGTGCGCAAGGCGTGTCCCGCGGGGTTCCCCCACAAGCTCCCCGAGCTGCGGATGACGCTCAAATGGGACTACCAGGGGGACGGCCGCGACGTGACGCTGGCATCCGGCAGCCCGTACACGATGCACGGCGACTTCTGGAACACGTGGGTGCAGACCGGGCTCGAGCAGATGGTCGACCAGTGCATCAACACCTCCTCGGGCCACCCCCACGGAAGCCAGACGGTGTGTGGGTTCCCGTTCCCGGGCGGTGGAGGCGGGGGGCGCTCGAGCGCGGCCGCGACCGCGGCGGGCGCGGCGACCGATCCCGCGCTCGTGGAGCCCGCACCGGGCGCGAGCGGGGCGACCGACCCCGCGCTCGTG
>DATADD010000034.1:0-20816 GCA_036258675.1 Actinomycetota bacterium
GAGACTAACGACTCGGGACGGTTGTGCGCTCGAAGCGACCCCCCTCTGCGGGCGCGGGTAGCCTGGATCCCGTGCCTGCCGGTCCCGAGATCGTGTGGCAGCCCTCCCTCCTGGCGGCCTCGGAAGAGAGCGCGGCCGACGACTCGTTCGAGCGGCTCCAGCGCATCGACCTCGACGACGAGTCGTGGGTCGACCACGCGCCGGCGTGGGTGTCGGGCGCCGACCACCTCTTCGAGGAGGTCCTGGCGGCGCGCGCCTGGGGCCAGAGGGCGCGCCACATGTACGACAGGCGGGTTGTCGAGCCCCGCCTCACCTCGCCGTGGAGCCTGGAGTCGGGCACGCCGCTCGAGCCGGCCGTGCTCGAGGACATCAGGCGCCTGCTCGGCGATCGATACCAGCGCGTCTTCGATTCGGTCGGATTCAACCTCTACCGGGATGGGCGCGACAGCGTCGCGTGGCACGGCGACCGGATCCTGCCCGAGATCGAGGACCCCATCGTGGCGCTCGTCTCGCTCGGCGACGCGCGCAGGTTCCTGCTGCGGCCCAAGGGCGGCGGGCGGTCGCGCGCGTTCCTGCTCGGGCGCGGCGACCTGCTCGTGACGGGAGGTAGGACCCAGCGCGCGTGGGAGCACAGCGTGCCGAAGGTGGCCCGCGCCGGCCCCCGCATCAGCCTCGCCTACCGCCACGGCCTCGACCCCGCCACCTACGCCCACAAGAGGGTGGAGGGAGGCGCGCCGCCGTAGGGTCTGGGAATCGCCCGGACGGGGCCCGGGTTGGGCCTCGAAACCGACCGAGGAGGGGATGCCGATGCAGCTCGAGGGGATCCACCACGTCACCGCGATCACCGGCGACGCGCCCGGCAACGTGGAGTTCTACGCCGGTGTGCTCGGGCTGCGGCTCGTGAAGCGAACCGTCAACCAAGACGATCCCACCGTCTATCACCTCTTCTACGCCGACGAGCGCGGGAGCGCGGGCGCCGACATCACTTTCTTCGAGTACCCCGGCGTTGCCAGGGGGCGCGCCGGGGCCGGGATGGTCCATCGCGTCGTCTTCCGCGTCGCCTCGGAGGACGCGCTCGACTTCTGGGCCCGCCGGCTCGAGAAGGCGGGGACCTCTGCCGCCCGCTCCGACCGGTCCCTCGTGTTCCCCGACCCGGAGGGCCTCGAGCTCGAGCTCGTGATCGACACATCGGGCGACGAGCCCCTGATCGCGGAGCATCCCGACGTGCCGGTCGAGCATGCGATCCGCGGCTTCGAGGCCGTCCACGCCTTCAGCGGCGCGCCGGAGCGCAGCACCGCCCTTCTGGAGCAGACCCTCGGGTTCGCTCCCCGAGGCGAGCGCGAGTGGCTCGTGCGGGGCGACCACCGCGGCGGCTCGTACCGCTACGACGCCCCGCCAGGGGAGAGCGGTGTGAGCGGCGCCGGCACGGTCCACCACGTCGCGTGGGCATCCACCATGGACGACCATCCCGCGTGGCGGGAGCGCGTCGTCGAGGCGGGCGCGTCCCCGACTCCGATCATCGACCGCTTCTACTTCCGGTCGATCTACTTCCGCGAGCCGTCGGGGGTGCTCTTCGAGATCGCGACGCTCGGCCCGGGCTTCACGCAGGACGAGCCGATCGAGACCCTCGGCGAGGGGCTGTCGCTGCCGCCGAACTACGAGCACCTGCGCGACAAGCTGAAGGACATCCTCACCCCCCTGCCCGACCCGCGGGCGAGAGCGCGCGCCGGGTCCTCGAACTAGGGTCCCCTCCGCCCGACGGGCTCACGCGGCTCGGGTCGCGGATGATGGGATCGGAGCGGTCGCGCGAAGCGGTGCTGCGGGCGATGTCCGTGTCAAAGCGCCCTGCGCACCCGACCCGCGAGGTCGACCACCGCGTCCACCACTTCGGGACCGTTCAACAGAGCGGGGTCGTTGTGGTCGGCCCCCTCGACCACGACTACCCTCTTTGGCCCGCTGGCGGCCTCGGCGACGGCGCGGCTCTGCTCCGGAGGCACGATCGCGTCGCTCCCGCCGTAGACGACGGTGGTCGGCACCTCCACTCGGCGGAGGAGATCGCTGACGGGGAAGCGGTCCCGCAGCAGCGCGCCGACGGGAAGGAAGGGATAGTGCACCCGCCCCACCGCCGCCAGATCCGTGAACGGGGAGCGCAGGACCAGTCCGCCGCTGGGGTGCGTGGTCGCGAGCCTCGCCACGACCGCAGCGCCGAGGCTCTCGCCGAACAGAAGGACCCTGGCGGGCGCGATGCCCTCGTCCTCGACCAGGAACTCGTACGCGGCGCGCGCATCGCGTGCGAGCCCTTCCTCGGTGGGGTCGCCGGGGTTGCCTCCGTACCCGCGATAGTCGAACAGCAGCACGCCCAAGCCTTGTCGAGAGAGCGCCTCGGCGAGCGGCGCCCGCAGTGACCTGTCGCCAGCGTTGCCGTTGGCGACCAGCACCGAGATCCCGCGATTCCCGCCTCTCGGAGGCACGAACCACGCGCCGAGGCGGAGGCCGTCACTCGTCTCCAACGCGACGTCCCGGGCGCCCTCGATCACCTCTCGGGCGTGCGCCACGGGGCCCGGCGAGGGTAGGTAGATCAGGTGGCGCTGGAGCGCCCACAGCAGCAAGAGGGCCAGGCCCAGCAGCGCAAGGATGACGAGCAGAGCCCTCATGCACCGACGCGGAGGCTATCGGGGACGCTCGCGCTGCGCGGGATAGGGGCTCGAGCCTCTGCAGGAGGAGGACTGGAGCAGCCAGCGCTGGGGCGGCCCGACGACGCTCCCGTTGTAGGCAGGCCTGCGTTCATGGCGGGTCGCGTTCGTGTGAGGGAGCGTCAGCTCCTGCGGTACAGCCGCGTTGTCAGGGGGGCGAAGACCGCGGTCAGCCCGGCAGCCACCCCGAGCACGATCGCAATGTCGCTTGCGTCCGGCGTGCCGTCCATCAGGCCCCGTGACGCGGTCACGAGTATCGAGACCGGGTTCACGTCGACGAACGCCTCGAGCACCGGGGGGAGCGTAGTCGGGTCGACGAACACGTTGGAGAGAAAGGTGACCGGGAAGAGCCCAAGGAACCCGGCACTCATGACTGCGTTCGGTGAACGCATCAGCAGCCCCAGGGTCGTGAAGACCCACGACAGGCCGAAGGAGAAGAGCACCACGAGCCCGAGTGCGGCGATGGCACCGATGACCCCTGCATCCGGGCGATACCCCAGCATCACGCCGAGCACGATGATCACGGTGCCCGCGATCACGTAGCGCACGCTATCGCCGAGCAAGGAGCCGGCGAGGGGCGCCGCCCGCCAGATCGGCAGGGACCGGAAGCGGTCGACCACACCCTTGGTCAGGTCGGTGTTGAGGGCGATCCCCGAGTACACCGTTGTGAACAGCACCGACATCACGAGGACCCCGGGAAGGATGTAGTCGAGGTACGCGGCCGTCGACCCAGCGATGGCCCCTCCGAACAGATACGTGAACATGAGTACGAACATCACGGGCGTGATGGTTACGTCGAGGAGCTGCTCGGGGACGTGCTTGACCTTCAGCATCCCGCGCCACCCGAAGGCGAGGACGGCAGCCAGGGGGCTCGCCGTGGGCGGCCGCGACGTCGACGAAATCGCCTTGCGGACCGCCCCCTGATCGGCCACGACAGTGGGAGCGGCCTGCCGCATCGTCGGGTTGACGCTCATGCGGGTTGCTCCTCGCTCACCGGCGCGCTCCTCTCCCCGGGGACCTCTTCCGCCGGGCGGCCGGTCAGGGCGAGAAAGACCTCGTCGAGACTCGGCTGGCCGAGCGAGAACTCGGCGACCTGGATTCCGGAGCGCGTCAGTGCGGCGATCGCCTCGGCGCCGCGCTCCGCGGTGGCGCAGGCGACCGAGAGGGCGGCGGGGTCGGGCTCGAGGGCGGTCGTCCCCAGCTCCCGTTCCAGCACCTCCTGCGCGCGGGGACGCTCCGCCGGGTCCAGCAGACGCACGTGCAGGGCGCCGAGGCTGACCGAGGCCTTGAGCTGGCTCGGCGTCCCCTCGGCGATCACCTTGCCTCTGTCGATCACGGCGATCCCGTCGGCGAGCTGGTCGGCCTCCTCGAGGTACTGGGTGCAGAGCAGGATGGTTGTCCCCTCCGCCACGAGGGCGCGGACGATCTCCCAGACCTGGTTGCGGGAGCGGGGATCGAGGCCCGTCGTGGGCTCGTCGAGGAACATGAGGGCGGGCGTGACGACGATGCTCGCGGCGACGTCGAGCCTGCGCCGCATACCGCCCGAGTAGTGCTTCACGAGGCGGCCGGCCGCCTCCGCGAGTCCGAAGGCTTCGAGCAGCTCGGACGCGCGCTCTCTCGCCGCCGATCGCTTGAGACCCAAGAGGCGCCCGAGCAGGATCAGGTTCTCCCGACCCGTCAGGTCCTCGTCCAAGGAGGCGAGTTGGCCCGTGAGAGTGACGGCACCCCGCACGGCGTCAGCCTCCGCCACGATGTCGTGTCCGAGGACCCTGGCGGTCCCCGCATCGGGGCGGATCAAGGTCGCCAGCAGCCGGATGGTCGTCGTCTTGCCGGCGCCGTTGGGGCCGAGCATCCCGTAGACGGAACCGGTTCGGACCGAGAGGTCGACGCCGTCGACCGCCCGGGTGTCGCCGAACGTCTTGACCAGGCCGGTCGCCTCGATCGCAAGCGGGGGGTGCGGTGACATGTGGCTCCTTGAAGACGCGAGTCGGTCGACGCTGCTTGACATACTAGAGAAGGGAGAGGACGTCCACAGACGGGCTTGGCCGCACGGGAAGCTCGAACACGAAGCCACGCGCGTCGCTATCGAGCAGCGCGGCGCGGGCACGCTTCCACACGGCGACCCCGCGTGATCGCCTGAGAGCAGGCCCTCGATGACGGTCGCGTTCGAGCGCGCCGCCGGCGCGCGACCGTGCTGTGACAGGTCACGAAATCCTGAGCTGCGCGTAGATACGCCGCCTCGGGAGGCGTCTCGCGCGTCTGGGAGGGCCGGCCCGAGGGCGACGCTTATCCTGAGCCGCATGCTGACCCAGGACGAGACCGCTCCACCGAAGCCTCCGTCCGGGTACGGGCTGCGCGCGCCGCGCGCGGACGAGGCCGCCGCTGTCGCCGAGCTCATGGCCGCGACCGAGGCGGCGGCCGGTCCCGACGTCGCGCCCGAGACCACGCCGGAGGACGTCGCCGCGGATTGGGGGGGCATCGATCCCGAGCGCGACCACTGGGTGGTGGCCGAGGCCGGCGGCACTCTCGCCGCCTACGGCGCGCTCTACGAGCGAGGCATCGTCGTGCGCGCGGTCGATCCCCGCCGGGTGAGGGACGTCCACGGCGCGATCGAGGAGGCGTTCGCGCGGGAGTGGAGCCGCACACCCGAGACCTTCGCGGACTGGATGAGCCGCAAGCGGCGCGAGGGAGGGGACCCGAGTCTCGTGTTCACGGCCCTCGACGGCGACTCGATCGCGGGCGTGGCCCAGCGCGCCGGCATGACGGTGGAATGGGAGGCGACCGTCTTCGAGAAGACGCTGGCGGCCGCGCCCTGAGCGGGAGGGACGTGACCGAGGGCCGGGCTCCGTCGCCCGGCCCGCCCGTCGCAGGGGCGGCGGAGCCCGACGTCCTCGCGGCCGAGCCGCCCCGGTTCACCCTCGACGAGGCGAGCGACCTCGCGCAGCGGGTCTTCGGCGTGCGCGGCTCCGCCGCGGCCCTCGACAGCGAGCGCGATCAGAACTTCCGCATCGACGCGGACGGCGGACGCTTCCTCCTCAAGCTGTCCAACGCGGCCGAGACGCTCGACGGCGTGGCGTACGAGACCGAGGCGCTCCTCCACGTGCTGGCGACCGACCCGGGCCTGCCCGTGGCCGAGCCGTGCCCGGCGCTCGCGGGCGGCCACTGGACGACCGTCGCGGGCGCGGGCGGTGCGACCCACTATGTCCGCCTCTTCACGTTCATGGAGGGGCGGCACTTCGAGCCGGGCGAGCTCGAGGACGCCGATGTGCGCGCGTTCGGCGCGACGCTGGCCCGCCTGGGGCGCGCGCTGAGGGGCTTCTGGCACCCGGGCGGGGGACGTCGTCTGCTGTGGGACGGGAGGCACGCGGCCCGTCTCCGTCCCCTCCTCGACCACGTCGACGAACGCACCGCACACGCCCTCGCGACCCGCGCGCTCGATCGCTTCGAGGACCACGCGCTTCCGGTCCTCCCCTCCCTCAGGACGCAGTCGATCCACAACGACTTCACGCTCGACAACGTCCTGCTCGACGACCGCCGCCGTGTCGGCGGGATCGTGGACTTCGGCGACCTCGCCCACACCGCGCTCGTGTGCGACGTGTCGACCGCGATGGCTTCGCTCGTCAGCGACCGGGGCGAGAGGCTCCGGGCCGCGGCCGCGCTCGTGGAGGGCTACAGCTCGGTCGTGCCGCTCGAGGCCGAGGAGGTGGAGGTTCTTCCGGACCTCCTCGGGGCGCGACTCGTCGCGCTGATCGCGATCGCGGCGTGGAGGGTCAGGCGGTTCCCCGACAACGAGCCCTACATCGTGGCCTCGGTCGCGAGCGCGCGCGACGCGTTGCGATGGCTCGTCGAGGAGGGCTTCGACGCCGTCGCGTCCCACCTCCACTCGGCCGCCGGCCTCGCCCGGCCCGCGCCCCCCGCGAGCGCGGCGTCCACGGCGCAGCTGGTCGCGCGCCGGGCCCGGGTGCTGGGGTCGGCCCTGTCGCCGCTGACCTACGATCGCCCCCTCCACCTCGTGCGAGGAGAGGGCGTGTGGCTGTTCGACGTGGACGGGCGCGCCTACCTCGACGCCTACAACAACGTCCCGGTCGTGGGGCACAGCCATCCCCGCGTGGTGGAAGCGATCGCAGCACAGGCCCGCACCCTCAACACGAACCTGCGCTACCTCCACGAGAACGCGATCGCGCTCGCCGAACGCCTCTGCGCCTCGATGCCGGGGGCCCTCGACACCTGCATGTTCGTGAACTCGGGCAGCGAGGCGAACGACCTCGCGTGGCGGCTGGCGACGGCGGCCGGGGCGACCGGCGGCATCGTCACCGCGCACGCCTACCACGGGGTGACGACGGCGATCGCGGCGCTCTCGCCGGAGGAATGGGTGGGCGGCCAGCGCCCGTCCCACGTCGCCACGATCCCCGCTCCCGATCCGTTCGCGGGCCCGCATCGGGGGGCCGACTGGCCGCGGCGCTACGCCGCGTCCCTCGACGACGCGGTCGCCGAGCTCGCCGCCCGCGGCATGTCGCCGGCAGCGGTGTTCCTCGACGCGGGCTTAACGAGCGACGGCATCCTCGCGCCGCCCCCGGGATACGGCGAGGAGCTCGTCCGCAGGACGCATGCGGCGGGCGCGCTGTTCGTCGCGGACGAGGTGCAGACCGGCTTCGGCAGGATCGGGGGGCGCATGTGGGGCTTCGAAGCGCTCGGCATCGAGCCGGACGTGGTGACGCTGGGAAAGCCGATGGGCAACGGCCACCCCGTGGCCGCGGTCGTCACGAGGGCGGACATCGTCGACGGGTTCGCCCGCACCGCGGGGTTCTTCAGCACCTTCGGGGGCAACCCGGTCGCGTGCGCAGCCGCCGGCGCGGTCCTCGACGTGATCGAGGACGAGGCGCTCGTGGCGCGCGCCGCCCGAATGGGGTCCGCGCTGCGCGCCGCGGTGGAGTCCGTGTGCGGCGGCCACCCCTCGGTGGGCGAGGTGCGCGGCCGGGGTCTGCTGCTCGGGATCGCTTTCGTGGAGCACCCGGAGTCGCGCGCGCCCGATGGACGCGCCGCCGCTCGCGTCGCCAACGCGATGCGGGAGCGAGGCGTGCTCGTCGGAACGACGGGCCCACACGGCAACGTCTTGAAGGTGCGTCCTCCACTTGTCTTGGAGGAGGGTCACGTCGCGCTCCTTGCCGAGGCGCTTGCAGGGGCGCTCGGCGACGTGAGCTAGGGGGCCCTGTCGATGCCGGCGGTCCGCGTGCGCGAGCGCGATCTCGGGCGCATCGGGTCGTTCAGCGACGGCGTGCTCGCCATCTCCATCACCCTGCTCGTCCTGAACATCGACGTGCCGCAGCTGTCTGAACCCTCGCGTCTGCCGTCGGCGATGCTCGATCTGTGGCCCGACTTCGTCTCGTACGTCCTCAGCTTTGCGGTGGTGGGGAGGTTCTGGGTGGTGCATCATCGCGTCTTCGAGTCGCTGCACTCCGTCGACGGCACGACGATGGCACTCAACCTCGTGTTCCTGGGAGCCGCGGCCCTCATGCCGTTCGCAAGCGAGCTGCTCGCCCGCTACGGAGACGAGCCGATCGCCGCGATGGCGTACGCGAGCCTGCTCACGGTGGCGAGCCTTACGAGCTGGGTGATGATCGCCCTTGCGCGCCGCCGCGGGCTCGTCGCGCCCGCCGCGCGCGCGAAGAGCCGCCTCTACGGGACGGCGGAGGCGCTGCTGTTGCCCGCGGCGTACGCAGCCTCCATCCCCGTCGCGCTCCTCAGCCCGCTCGCGGCCGAGCTCATGTGGGTCGCGAGCTTCCTCGTGCACCCCACGCGTCTCGCCCGCGCGCGGGGCGCCGTCGCGGAGGAGCACGGCGAGGCACGCGACTAGCCCAGGGCACGATCGAGCGCGGTCGCGGCGTAGATCAGGGCGAGGTGGGTGAAGGCCTGTGGGAAGTTCCCGAGCGCCTCGCCCGTGGGTCCGATCTCCTCGGAATACAGCCCGAGATGGTTGGCGTAGGTGAGCATCTTCTCGAAGGCGTACAGGGCATCGTCGACACGGCCCGCGAGCGCCAGGGCCTCGACGTACCAGAAGGAGCAGATCGAGAAGGTGCCCTCCGAGCCCCGAAGGCCGTCGGGCGCGGCCTCCACGTTGTAGCGCCGGACGAGGCTGTCCGAGACGAGCTCGTCGCCGATCGCGTCGAGCGTCGACAACCACCGGGGGTCCCTGGGGGCGACGAAGCCGACGAGCGGCATCGTGAGGACCGAGGCGTCGAGGACCTTGGAGCCGTAGTGCTGCACGAACGCCCCGCGCTCGGCGTCCCATCCCCGCTCCATCACCTGCCTGTAGATCGCGTCGCGGGTGCTCGTCCACCGTGCAAGGTCGCCGGGCAGTCCCCGCTCGAGCGACATCCGAACGGCGCGATCGAACGCGGTCCACGACATCGTGCGCGAGTAGGTGAAGTTCTCGCGGCCCGCCCTCGTCTCCCAGATGCCCTCGTCGGGCTCGTCCCAGTGCTCGGCGAGCCAGTCGAGCGCGCGGAGGAGGTCGCTCCAGGCGTCGTAGCCGATGCGCTCTCCGTGCCGCTGAGAGATGTAGATCGAGTCGACGAGCTCCCCGTAGATGTCGAGCTGGCGCTGCGGGGCGGCGCCGTTGCCGATCCGCACGGGCGCGGAGCCCCGGTAGCCCTCGAGGTGGTCCAGCTCCTCCTCGGGGAGGTCGTGTCTGCCGTCGACACCGTACATGATCTGCAGCGGCCCGGAGTCCCCGGAGCGCACCTCCGCGAGACGGGCTCGGATCCAGCCGAGGAAGGCCGCCGCCTCGTCGGAGAACCCCAGGCGCATGAGCGCGTCGAGCGACAGCGACGCGTCCCTGACCCAGGTGAAGCGGTAATCCCAGTTGCGGGGTCCGCCCAGCTGCTCGGGCAAGCTCGTCGTCGGGGCCGCGACGAGCGCGCCGGTGGGCTCGTAGGTGAGGAGCTTGAGCGCCAGCGCCGAGCGGTTGACCATCTCCCGCCAGCGCCCGCGATAGCGCGACCGGGACAGCCACCGCCTCCAGTAGGCGACGGTGTCGTCGAAGTCGCGCGCCGCGCGCTCCTCCGTGAAGGCGCCGCCGTCCGGCGCGCCGGTCGCAAGCACGAAGCTCGCGCGCTCGCCGCCCCGCAGTGAGAGGCGGCCTCGCACGCCTGCCTCGGTGCGCTCCAGCGGGACGGGGCTGTGCAGCGTGAGCGTGAGGGAGGGGGAGCGGAACACGGCACCCCGATCCGTTAGGTGGGTCTCGTGGGCCGCGCGCCCGTAGTCGAAGCGGGGCTCGACCTCGATCGAGAAGCCCATCTCGCCTCGGATGCACCCGACGCGGCGCACGAGCCTCTGCGCGCTGTTCACCGGCATGAAGCTCTGGAGCTCCCCGATCCCGTCCTCGGACAGGAAGCGCGTGAGGAGCACGTTGGTCTCCGGGAAGTAGAGCTGCTTGCTCACACATTCGCCCGCAGGCGAGATGCGGTAAGAGCCACCCTTGCGCGCGTCGAGGATCGATCCGAAGACGCTGGGCGAGTCGAAGCGCGGGCAGCAGTACCAGTCGACGTTCCCGTCGACGCCGACGAGCGCGGCGGTGTGGAGGTCGCCGATGATCCCGTGATCCGAGATGGGCAGGTAGTCCACTAGAGGGTCACGCGGTCCCGTCGAGAAGCTCGAGGAGGCGGCCGAGCACGCGGCCCCCGTCGGCCCGCAGCCCGTCGTGCTCGTACTCGTTCGTGACCCATGCGCGCAGCCCGCGGACCCGAGCGGCGGTCTCCTCCGAGAAGCTTCGCTCGACATACATGTCGTCTGCGTAGACGAGCGCGGCCGCCGGCACCCGGTTTTGGAGCAGGGTCTCGGGGTCGTACAGAGGCGGCCAGGGGCGCTCGGCGAGGAGGTGGGCGGCCTCGCGCAGCGGCGCGAGCGCATCGATCTCCTCGAACATCCACGGAAAGACGTGCTCGCCCGTGAACATGGTCTCGTCGGCGCGGAGCTCGTCGGGCATGACCCGCTCGGCCGACCAGCGCGTGACACACCCCGACGCGTAGCAGGCCTCGTGGACGACCGCGTAGAGGGGGTTCCTCGCGAACGGGCTCTCGGCCGCGACGTCGTGGCGGAACGCGGGGGAGTCGACGGGGAGCTCGACGATGTAGTGAAGCCTCTCGGCGCCGGTGCTTGTGCCAAGAAGCATGCCCAGCTGCCGGAACCGGCGCGCGCTGAGCCGTTCGCCCGTCGGGAGGCGCACGTCGCCGGCATCGAGCCGCTCGACGATCGCTCTTACGCGATCGCGGTCTTCGGGATAGCGCGCGTAGTAGGCGCGGTTCCTGTCGACGACCCGGCGGTAGGTCGCGCTGTAGACGTCGTCCACGTGGCGCTCGAGCGGCGGCAGGCCGCCCGTGACGAGCGCGGCGTCGAGGCCGTGCGGCGCGAGCGAGAGGTAGCTGACGACGCAGAACCCACCGAAGCTCTGTCCCAGCACGGTCCAGCGGTCGATCCCGAGCGCCCCGCGGACGGCCTCGGCGTCCCGGACGATCGCGTCCGCGCGGAAGAACGCGAGACGGTCCGCTTGCTCCCGCGCGGTCAGCCCGGCCATGTCCCCGACGGGGGAGGAGCGCCCGGTGCCGCGCTGGTCGAGCATCAGGACGCGGTACCTGCGCAGGGCCGGCTCGAGCCACGTCGGGTCGCGCCGCGACAGAGGGCGTGCCGCCTCGAAGCCGGGGCCTCCCTGGAGGAACAAGAGCCAGGGAAGGGCCTCGCCGGCCCGCTCGGTGCCGACGACCTCGCGCGCGAACAGCGTCAGCTTGGTGGCGTCGGGGCGGGAGTGGTCGAGCGGCACCTCGAACTCGTGCTCGGTGAGCACGAGGCCGGGAGGGCGATGGATGGCGAGCCGCACGGGGGGATTGTGACATCGCGGTCCGGACCCGAGGGCGCGCCCGCGGCCGCATAGGGTAGGCGCGCCGCCTCGCCGTCGCGACCACCGAAGGAGGGGTCATCAGCTTCCGCACGATCCCGGAGCTCTTCGATACGGCGGTCGAGCGGTGGCCGTCCAAGGAGTGGCTCGCGTTCGAGGACGCCACCTACACCTTCGCCGAGGCAGAGCGCCGCATCGGAGCGATCGCGTCCGGCCTGGAAGAGCTGGGAGCGGCGCGCTCCACCCGGGTGCTCGCGACGATGCGCAACTCGCCCGAGCACCTGTTCCTATGGCTCGCGCTGATGCGGCTCGGCGCGGTCCTGCTTCCCGTCGATCCCGACTCGAGCGCAGCCGAGCTCGTGGGGTACCTCGAGCAACTGGACCCCCCGCTCGTGATCACCGATCGCGACCTGCTCGACCGGGTGCGTTCGTGCCTGCCGCGCGCCGGATCGCGCGCGCGAGTCGCGCTCGTCGACGACATCGCGACGGAGAGACCCGGGAAGAGCGTTCGGCTCGCCGCCCGTCCGGACGACGTAGCGGTCATGATCCCGACCTCGGGCACGACCGGCCGTTCCAAGCTCGTGATGCAGACGCACAGGGCGTACGCGCTCGCCGGCGAGGGCTTCCCCTTCTGGCTCGGCCTGACTCCCGGCGACCGCCTCATGACCTCTCTCCCCCTGTTCCATATCAACGCCCCCGCCTACTCGGTGCTGGGCTCTGTCGTGGCCGGCGCCGGGCTCGTGCTCCTGCCCCGTTTCTCGGCCCGGCGATTCATCGACGAGGCGCGCCGCCACGGCGCCACCGAGTTCAATGCGATAGGAGCCATGCTCGAGATCCTCATGCGCCAACCGGAGCGTCCCGACGACGCCGACAACCCCTTGCGGCTCTGCTACACGGGGCCGTCCCCGCCGCGGGAGCGCCAGCTCGAGATCGAGGCGCGCTTCGGCTTCGAGATCGTGTGCGGCTACGCGCTCTCGGAGAGCCCATACGGCCTGATCTGGCGGCGGGGGACCCGCCCCTACGGGACCCTCGGCAGCCCCCGTCAGCACCCCACGCTCGGAGAGATCAACCGGGCGCGCGTCGTTGACGAGCGAGGACCCGTGGGCGCCGGCGAGGTGGGGGAGCTCCAGCTGAGCAATCCCGCGGTCATGGTCGGTTACTTCGACATGCCGGAGGAGACCGAGAGGGTGCTGAGCGACGGGTGGCTGCGCACGGGCGACCTCGTGCGCGTCAACGACGACGGGACCTACACCTTCGTCGGGCGCCGGAAGGAGGTCATCCGCCGCCGCGGCGAGAACCTCTCTCCCCTCGAGGTCGAGGCCGCGCTGGAGGCACACCCCGCGGTCGTCGAGGCCGCCGTCGTGGGCGTGCCCTCCGAGCTGTCCGAGGAGGACGTCAAGGCCTTCGTCGTCGTCGCCGACGGGGCCGACATCTCGCTTCTCGACGTGCGCGCCTTCGTCGCCGAGCGCATCTCCGCCTTCAAGGCCCCTCGCTACATCGAGGTCGTGGACGAGCTCCCCCACACGCCCACGGGGCGGATAGCGAAGCATCTCCTCCCGCGCGACCGCACGGCCGCCGAGGCCGACCTCGACCCGCAGCCCTCGGGGGCATCGCCGTGACGGCCCCGTCAGCGGGCGAGGAACGGGAGTGGTTGCGCACGTCGCTGGGCCGCTCGAGCGCGGACTCGATCACCGTGCGCGGGCGCGACCTCGCGGGGGAGCTCATGGGGACGATGTCGTTCGCCGACGTCGCGTTCCTTCTCGCAGCGGGTCGAGAGCCTTCGGCGGGCGAGTCCAAGCTGTTCAACGCGGTGCTCGTGTCGCTCGCCGACCACGGCCTCACGCCGACCGCGCTCGCGGCGCGGTTGACCTATACGGGTGCGCCCGAGGCGTTGCAGGGCGCGGTGGCGGCCGGCCTCCTGGGCGGCGGCAGCGTGTTCCTCGGCCCCGTCGAGGACACCGCGCGGTTCCTCGCGGACATCCTGGACGGCCTGCCGTCGGAGCCCGGAGACGACGACCTTGCGGCGGCGGCCGCCGATGCCGCACGCGCGGCGGCGCGCACGGGCCGCAAGGTGCCGGGGCTCGGCCACCCGGTGCACAGGGAAACCGACCCGCGCGTGCCGCGCCTGTACGAGCTGGCGCGCGCCGCCGCGCTCGAGGGGCCCCACCTGCGTCTGCTGGAGCTTGTCGCGACCGCGCACGCGCGCGAGACGGGACGGGGCCTTCCCATCAACGGCGCGGGCGCGGCCGGAGCCGCGCTCGCCGACATGGGCTTCCCGCCCTCGCTCGGGCGCGGCTTCGCCCTCCTCGCCCGCACCGCCGGCCTCGTCGGCCACCTCGCGGAGGAGGCCGACAGGCCCCTCGGGATGCGCCTGTGGCGCGAGGTCGAGGACCGCGCCCGGGCGGCGGGCGAGGACCGGCTCGCCACCTAGGGCTCGCGACCTCCTAGAAGGTCGGGCGCCCCCCTACGGGCTTATGCGCAGGACCTCGCCCTCGTCGAAGCAGACGCCGCAGTTCGTGACGTAGAGCTTCCCCGCTCCGCCGATCTCGACGCCGCCGGGGAAGAAGAGCCCGTCGATCACCACGGACCGCTCGCCGTCGGGCGTCACCGCGATCAGCGCGCCCTCGGGGCTCTCCGCCAGGAGGCTGTTGTGGGCGATCTCGAGCACGTACAGCGTCCCATCGGGCGCGAACGCGATGTCGATGATGTTGGTGAACCCGCCCGCGTAGATCTTGGGCCGCTCGCCCGGCTCGACGCGGTAGACGCGCGCCCCTCCGATCGGGAACGGGAAGCCGGTCAGCTCTCCCACGTACAGAGCGCCGTCCGGGCCGCGCACGACCGTGGTGGGGACCGCGTTCATGGGGATCTGCTCGCCCTGGAAGTCCACGAGCCGGTTGCGGAAGACCGCGACCGTGCTCACGTCACCGCGCTCGTCCACGGCGAGGAGGTCGTTGGCCCCCGCGTCGGTGACGTAGACGGTGTCATCGTCGGCGAGGATGCCGAAGGGGTTGCTGTCCACCGGTCCACGGTCCGGGTTCGCCTCCGCCTCGTACGCGACGAGGTCGGCGACGGCCTGCTTCCGGTTGTCGGTGCTCGCGTGCACGAGGTAGCCGAGGCGCCTGCCCTTGGGCCCGAACTCGGCGCGCAGCTCCGGCGTGCCGGCCAACCCGACCGCGACGTAGAGATCCCGCCTGCCGACGGGGGCGACGTCGTGCGGCCCGAGAGCCTCCGACTCCCCCGCGATGGAGGGGAGCCCGCGCACGACGCGCTCCTGGTCACCGTTCCAGATGCGAGTCACGGCCCCGGTGAGGCCGACGCAGGCGGTCCCCAGGATGGGGTGCTCGGCACAGGGACCCGACCCCCCCTTGCCCGCCTCCGCGACGTAGAGCGCATGGCGACGTCCGAAGGCGAGTCCGCGTGGGCTGCTCAGGCCCTCGGCGATGACGGTGACCCGAGGGCCGTCCGAGCCCCCGCCGTCGGCGCGTGCCAGACCGGTGGCCCCCATGGTCGCTACGGCCACGAGGACCCCAACGAGCGCCCTGCCCCAGCGAGTGCGTGCCATCGCCGCTCCCCTTCCTCTCGCGAGGCCCCGAGTCAACCACGGGCCCGGCGGCCCGGCAAACAGCTCCGGCCCGGGGCGTCAGCGCTTCTTCGCGAGGCGGGCCTTCAGCTCCCGCAGCTTGCGCTGGTTCTCGGGGTCTTGCGCCGCCTTCTTGCCCTTCTCGATCAGCTCGCGCCCCTGAGGGCTGCGTGCGAGGTCGGTCAGCTTCTTGAACAGTGCCATGCGATCACCCCTCTCGTGAACCGTCCTGGGAATGATGTATCCCTATCACGATGTCCTCGGTACTCCACGTCGACCTCGACGAGTTCATCGCCGCGGTCGAGATCCTCCGCCGCCCCGAGCTCGCGGGGCGGCCGGTCGTGGTCGGCGGGCGCGGCGATCCGTCCACGCGCGGAGCCGTGGCGACCGCGAGCTACGCGGCGCGCCGCTTCGGGATCCACTCGGGCATGGCGCTGCGCATCGCGGCGCGCCGGTGTCCCGATGCCGTGTTCCTTCCGGCCGACAGAGACGCCTACGACGAAGCCTCCCAACGCGTCATGAAAGTCCTCGAGCGCTTCGCCGACGTCCTCGAGGTATGGGGCTGGGACGAGGCCTTCCTTCAGGTCGAAGGGGACGCAGAGGCCGTGGCGCGCGCGGTCCAGGAGGCGGTGTGGCAAGAAACCGGTCTGGCGTGCTCGATCGGCATCGGGGACAACAAGCTGCGCGCCAAGCTCGCGTCAGCCTTCGCCAAGCCCGCGGGCGTCTACCGGTTGACCGGGCGCGAGTGGTGGTCGGTGATGGGGGATCGCCCGACGCGCGACCTGTGGGGCATCGGAAGCAAGACGGCGCGCCGGCTCGCGGACCTGGGGATCCGTACGGTGCGCGAGCTGGCGGAGAGCGACGCCGACCAGGTCTCCGCCGCCTTCGGCCCCCGCACGGGCCCGTGGCTCGTCGCGCTCGCGCACGGCGAGTACGACTCCCCCGTGAGCTCGGCTCCGCGCACGCCGCGGTCGCGCAGCTTCGAGAGGACCTTCGACGAGGACGTCGACGATCCGGCGATCGTCGCCGCGGAGGTGCAGCGCATGGCCCGGGAGCTCTGCGGGCACGTCGCCGCCGCGGACCGGCTCGTGTCCGGCGTCGCGGTCAAGATCCGCTTCGCACCCTTCTTCACGCGCGCCCGCAGCCGGCGCTTGAGCGAGCCCTCGGTCGACGCCGAGGCCGTTGCGGCGGCCGCCGCCACCGCGCTCGCCCGCTTCGAGCTCGACCGTCCCGTGCGGCTCGTCGGCGTGAGGGTGGACCTCGCGTGAACGATCTCACGCTGCTTGTCGACGCGCCGAGCCTGCTCTACCGCGCCTTCTTCTCGACCCCGGATACGGTGCGCGCGCCGGATGGAACCGTCGTCAACGCGGCGCATGGCTTCCTCGGGATGCTCGCTCGCCTCGTCGAGATACACGACCCCGCGCGCCTGTGCTGCGCCGCCGACGCGGACTGGCGCCCGGAGTGGCGGGTTCGGTTGATCGACTCCTACAAGACCCATCGGACCGAACCCACGAGCGTGCAGCAGAAGGCCGATGACCAGCTCGCCGTCCAGGTGCCCATCGCATACAGGCTGCTGCAGCTCTGCGGCATCCAGGTGGTCGGGTGGCCGGACTACGAGGCAGAGGACGTCATCGGCAGCCTGACAGCGCGCGCGTCGGGACGGGTCGCGATCGTCTCGGGAGATCGCGATCTCTTCCAGCTCGTGCGCGACCCAGACGTCGTCGTGCTGTTCCCGCGCAAGGGCGTCAGCGTCGTCGACCGCGTCGACGAGGGTTACATCGAGGAGCGCTTCGGCATCCCCGGAAGGGCCTACCGGGACTACGCGGTGCTGCGCGGAGACACGTCGGACGGGCTCCCGGGCGTGCGAGGGATAGGGGAGAAGACGGCGGCATCCCTCGTGCGCAAGTACGGGAACCTCGCGGCGATCGTCGCCGCTGCGGCCACCGGAGAGGGCCTAGCTCTCGGCCGCGTGAGAAGGGACGGGGACTACATACGGCGCGCCGTGAAGGTGACGACGATCGCGACGGACCTTCCGCTGCCGCCCGCGGACCTAAGGCGTCCGGTGGGGCCCCTCGACCCGGCCGTGTTCGAGACCGCGCACCGGTTCGGGCTCCTCGGGGCGATGAGGCGTTTGGGCGCCGCGCTCGAGGGCCGCCGGCGCGCCCGCGGGGAGGCCCGCGCCTAGCTCAAGGGAACGGGCGACCCCCGCCTTGGGTTAGGAATAGGGGGCGCGCCACCCAGGGCCCCGCCGGAACGCAACCGCAAGGAGGCGGGCGCGACATGACAAGGCTCCACGAGCTCCACGACATCCAGGGGCAGAGCCCCTGGATCGACAACCTCACGCGCCGGATGCTGCTCTCGGGGACGCTCGCGCGCCACGTGGAGCAGGGGATCCGGGGAGTGACGTCCAACCCGACGATCTTCCAGAAGGCGATCTCGGGGGGAAGCTATTACGACGAGCAGTTCCGGGCCTTGATTGCCCGATCGGGGTCGGTGGAGGACTCCTACTGGGAGATGGTGATCCAGGACGTCCAGGACGCGCTGCGCGTGCTGCGGCCCACCTACGACGCGAGCGGGGGGCGCGACGGCTTCGTGTCTCTCGAGGTCGCGCCGGCGATCGCGTACGACACGCAGGCCACGATCGAAGCCGCCCGCTACTTCCACGAGCGCATCGCCGAACCCAATCTCTTCGTCAAGATCCCGGCCACGAGCGAGGGCATCCCGGCGATCCAGGCGATGGTGTCCGAGGGACGCAACATCAACATCACGCTCATCTTCAGCCTGTCCCGTTACGAGGAGGTCGTCGAGGCGTACCTCTCGGGCCTGGAGGCCTTCGACGGCGACCTCGCGCGCGTCGCCAGTGTTGCCTCTTTCTTCGTCAGTCGCGTTGACACCGAGGTCGACAGACGGCTGGAGGCGATCGGCGGAGAAGAGGCGCTTGCGCTACGGGGCAAGGCTGCCGTGGCGCAGGCGAAGATCGCCTACGAGACGTTTCGTTCCCGGTTCGCCGGCGAGCGGTGGGCTGCGCTCGAGGCGCGCGGCGCGCGTGTGCAGCGACCGCTGTGGGCCTCGACCTCGACGAAGAACCCGGCCTACCCCGACCTGCTCTACGTCGACACGCTGATCGGTCCCGACACGGTGAACACGATGCCGGACAAGACGATCGAGGCGTTCCTCGACCACGGGACCGTGGCTCGCACCGTCGACGAGGGCGTCGAGGACGCGCACGCGACGCTCGAGCGGCTGGCGCAGCTCGGGATCGACATCGCCGATGTCGCCCGGACCCTCGAGGAGGAGGGCGGCGCGGCCTTCAGCAAGTCGTTCGACGAGCTGACGCAGGCCCTGACGGACAAGGCGGACGACCTCAGCACGTGAGGGCGCGCGGCCCGAAGCGAGGGCCGATCAGTAGCCTTTGGATGCCCCCGACGTCGTCTCCTTGACCGGCTTCCCGTCCGGCGACAGCACGTACCAGACATCGTTCAGCCCCTGTCCCTCGACGTCCCCGGCGGCCTGGTCGCCGGAGAAGAGGTAGAGGGGCAGGTCGCCGTAGGTCACCTGGGTCGTGCCGTCGTCGCGCTTCACCGTGCCCAGCAGCGACCCGTCGAGCCCATCGCCCGCCGTCAGCTCCGCCGGGGCCTCGAGTGCCGGCCATGCCTCGGCGCACTCGTCGTAGCAGGTGGGGCGTCCGTTCTTCTTCTGATCCGGGACGAACATGTACAGCGTCATGCCGTCCCCGTTGACGAGGACTTCTCCCAGCTCGGTGCTCCTCACCTCGACCGTGGCCGGGCCGGAGTCGCTCGACCCGCCGGCGGTCGCGCCGTTCTCGCTCCCGCCGCCTCCGCCGCAGGCGGCCGCGAGGAACGCGGACACGGTGATCAGGGCCAGTGTGCGTCGCATGGATACCTCCTCGACGTGGGCACACCTGTAATACGGAGCGCGCGCACCACGAGATGGCGCGGCCGTGGGCTCGACGGTGGAGCGGGGGCGTTGCCGTAATCTCGTCGTGGGAGGTGGCTGCATGCCCCAGACGGTGTGGACGGGTCAGCTCAGCTTCGGCTTGGTGAGTATCCCGGTCAGGCTCTACAGCGCGACCTCTCCCAAGAAGGTCCGTTTCCACCAGTACGACTCGCAGACCGGACGCAGGATCCGGTACCGGCGCGTGGCCGCCGGGCCCGCGCTCGAAGAGCCGCCGCCTCCATCGGCGCCCGACGCCCCGCCCGAGCCCCAGGCCGCCCCCGAGCCCGAGCCCCAGGCCGTCCCCGGGCCCGAGGCGGAGGCGCCCGCCGCGCCCGACGAAGCCGGCGCGGTCCCGGATCGCCGGCTGCCTCCCGCGGCTGCTGGCGTCGAACGGTCGGGCGCCCGGCGGGACGAGCAGGAGGTGCCGTGGGAGGAGATCGTGAAGGGGTACGAGATCGAGCCGGGCCGCGTGGTCACCGTGACGCCCGAGGAGCTCGTGTCGGTCGCACCGGAGCGTTCGCGCGTCCTGGAGGTGGAGCAGTTCGTCGACCTCCACGACGTCGACCCCGTTCATTTCGAGAAGAGCTACTGCGTCGTGCCCCAACCCGGCGCCGGCGCCGAGCGACCCTACTGGCTGCTGTACCGCGCCATGGAGGCGGCGCAGAAGGTCGCCGTGGGCAGGTTCGTGATGCGCACGCGGGAGTACCTGGCCGCGGTCAGACCCGCGGAGCACGTGCTCATGCTCGAGACGCTCTTCTACGCCGACGAGGTTCGGGACCCGAAGGCCTTCTGGATCCCCCCGGTCGAGGAGCCTCCGGAGAGGGAGCTGCGGATCGCGCAGCAGCTCATCGAGGCGCTCGCGGGGCCCTGGGACCCCACCCGGCTCCGCGACGAGCACCGAGAGCGGCTCCTCGAGCTGCTGCGGACCAAGGTGGGAGAGATGGGCACTCTCCCCGAGCCGGCCGAAGAGGAGCCGCCGCCCGCCATCGACCTCATGGAGGCGCTTAAGGCGAGCGTCGAGGCCGCCACGCGGGCGCGCGCCGAGCAACGAAGGCAAACGGGGTAGCCGGCGCGCGCTCGGAAACCAACGGGCGTGGACGGGACCCGCGCCGCATGAAGGAGAACCTCATGGCGACGAAGGCCAGGCGCATCGTCATCCTCGGCCCTCCGGCCGGCGGCAAGGGAACCCACGCGAAGAGGCTCGCGGCCGACCTCGGGGTCCCTCACATCGCGATCGGCGACATGCTGCGGCGCGAGGTGGCGGAGGGCACGTCGCTCGGTCGCACGGCCAAGGGACGCATGGATGCGGGCGAGCTCGTACCCGACGAGGTCGTGGAGGAGATGGTCCTGTCGCGCCTCGGGCGGCCCGACGCCGCGCGCGGCTGGATCCTCGACGGCTTCCCGCGCGACCGCGAGCAGGCCGAGGCGTTGGAGAGGCAGGGTGTCGGGTCCCGGGTCGAGCTGGCGCTCGCCCTGGAGGTGAGTCTCCATGAGATCGTCGAGCGCATCGGCGGCCGCCGGATGTGCCGCAGCGGACACGTCTACCACGTGGTGACGAACCCGCCTCGGACCCCCGGTGTGTGCGACGTCGACGGGGAGCCGTTGTTCCAACGTGAGGACGACAGCGAGGAGGTCGTCCGACACAGGTTCGAGGTGTTCGAGAGGAACACGAAGCCGCTGCTCGAGTTCTACGACG
>DATADD010000035.1:0-23613 GCA_036258675.1 Actinomycetota bacterium
GCACCGCCCGGGCGGGGGCCTCGTCAACGATGGCGCTCTAGCTGGCGGTCCGGGCCGGCGGGTCTTCTCGAGGTGGGTTCGCGAAGCGATCGAGGACTTCACGGTCGGTCGCGTGCGTCAGGCAGCTGCCGGCCTCGTCGAGGGAGACCCAGCGCAGGTCGTCGACCTCGTCGCCGGGGGCGAAGCTGCCGCCGTCGACCTCCATCGCCCAGAAACTCACGACCTTGGGCCTCGTCGTCCCGCCGGAGGTCCTGAGGTATCGCACGGCCCCGAGGGAGCGCCCCGGACGTCCTGTGTGCCCCGTCTCCTCCTCGACCTCGCGCAGGGCGGCCTCGAGGTCCGTCTCGCCCGACGCGAGCTTGCCCTTGGGCAGGCTCCAGTCGTCGTAGCGGGGCCGGTGGACGATGGCGACCTCGACTCCCCCGGAGCCGTCCCGGGCGGCGCGCCGATACAGCAGACCGCCTGCCGCCCGGATCTCTCCCTCGTTCACGTCGAGAGGCTCTCCCGCTCGTCTCGAGGCGGCCGCATGACGTTCACCGGGGGCACGACGGATCAGGAGGCGGGCTCGCACGCGTGGCACTCGAGCTCGAGGGTCGCGTGCCGGATGCCGTAGCGGCGCGCCAGCTCCGCCTTGAGCCTGTCGCCGTGCTCCTGGGCCTCGTGCAGGGTCGTGTCGCCCCCGAGGACCACGTGGGCGGACAACGCCGGCGTCTCCGACGCGATGTTCCACACGTGGAGATGGTGCACGTCCTCCACCGACGGGTCGGAGCGCAACGCGTCCTCGAGCTCGCGCGCGTCCAGATCGCGGGGCGCGCCCTCGAGCAGGATGTGCACGGTGTCGCGCAGGAGCCTCCATGCCGACCACAGGATGAGCGCGCCGATGCCGAGCGACACCACGGGGTCGGCCCACTCCGCACCCCACAGCACGACCGCGACGCCCGCGACGATCGCGCCGAGCGAGCCGGCCGCGTCGGCGGACATGTGCGCGACCGCGCCCCGCATGTTGAGGCTCGCCCCGGCGGTGCGCGCGAGGAGCCACGCGCTCGCCGCGTTGACCCCGAGGCCGACCACGCCGACGAGCACGACCCCGGCGCCGCGCACCTCCTCCGGCGCGCCGATGCGGCGGACGGCCTCCCACCCGATGAACAGCGCGAGGGCCGCGAGCAGCGTGCCGTTCGCGAGCGCGCCGAGGATCTCGACGCGCATGAGCCCGTAGGTGTGGCGCACCGAAGCCGGACGCTCCATGAGGGACTGCGCCGCGAGGGCGATGCCGAGCGCGAGGACGTCGGAGGCGAGGTGGGCCGCGTCGGCCAGGAGGGCCAACGAGCCGAACGCGAGGCCACCCCCGACCTCGACCACGAGCAGCGCGCCGTTGGCGGCGAGCGCGAGGGACAGGGCGCGCCGGCGCCGGATGCCCAGGGTCGTGTCGTGGCGGTGGTCGCTCATGTCGTCCTCGGAGGCGGCGCCGCCCGCCGCGGCGCGCCGCTCCAGCTCATGTTCCCACCAGCAGCGCGATGCCGCCGACCGTGTAGAGGACCATCACGGCGAGCAAGGGATACTCCCCGCGCCGCTGCAACCCCGAAGGGAACACCTCCACGGCGCGGTCGTGAGCCGCGACGACCCCTGCGATGTGGCCGGCGACGATCGCCCCCACCTGCACGAGAGCCACGGCTCCCGGAGACAGCACGAAGTAGTCGATCGCCCACTCCGCGGTCCCGAACAGGTTCCAGCCGAGCGCCAGAGGGTCGGACGCCAGGATGTAGCCGAGCTGGCCCTGGAACAAGAGCAGCGAGAAGTAGTGCGCCACGGTGTAGCCGACCGCGATCGGCACGAGCGAGGGCAGAAAGAGCGTCCGCAGGGGCGCGCCGCCGGTGGGTCGCGCCCCGAGCCGCTCCGCGACGCTCAGCGCGGCCGCGAACGTGATCGCTACGAACGCGACGCACGCGCACAGCCCCGCGGTCCCGAGCGCGAGGTCGGCCGCGCCCGAGACTGCGTCCGACGCCCTCGTCCACCACGTCGTGCGCGCTATCCCGTCGAACGCGGTCGAGCCGAGCAGCACGCAGACGACGGCGAGGAGCCCCGGGTCCTCGCCGCGGCGCGCCAGCCCACGCAGCGGCGAGCGCAGAACGAGTACGCCGTCGGCGCGCCGCCCGAGCGGGGCCAGGCGCGCCACGAGGCTCGAGTAGACCTCGAAGCCGTCGGCGCGCTCGTACCAGCGAAGGCCGAAGACGTTCGCGCCTCCGATGTGCACGATCGTGTAGGCGCCGATGAACGCGATCACGACCAGTGGATCGCCCGGGTTGGGAAGCACGAGCTCGACCCAGACGAAGACCGCCAGAGATGCGGCCGCGGGCCAGTACCCGAGCGCGCGCGGATAGGCGCGGGGCGGCGCGTCGGGATCCGCTCCCGAGGCGGCCCCGATCGCGCGCGAGATCGTGCGCAGCGGGTTGAGAACCCGCCATACCGGGCCGAGCAACAGCGACGACACGAGCAGCCCGACCCACAGCCACACGAACAACCACGTCGGGACCGGGTTCGTGCCCGCGGTGCGCCCCCCGAACGCCGCCGCCACGACGGCGACCGCGAACAGCAGGAGGACCGCGCCCCGCAGCAGCGCACGCGCGGGGGTCGCCTCGAGCACGCGCTGGAGCCACGGGGGCAGGGGTCGTCCGGCGGGCCCCCGCGCCTCGGGCTCGAACGACGAGGCCGACAGCGCGAGGAACGACGCGATCACGGCCGTCGCCGCGGCGAGGAGGGCCAGAGGCAGGGGGACCGGCAGGTCCGACCTGCCCCCGAGACCATGGGCGAGCTGTGGGAGGGCCGTGAGCGTCACGCGTCTCTGATCGAGAGCGCGTAAAGCTTCGTCCCCCTCTGCTCCAGCTCGACGCGCACGGGGGCGGCGCTGACCCTGTGGCTCTGGAGGTGGCCGATGGGAAAGCCGTAGTCGATCGTCGCATCGACGAACACTTCGTAGGCGTTGCTGCCGTCCTTGAGGGTGAAGCTCTCGATCTCGGTCAGCGAACGGCCATCGATCTCGGTCACGACCCCGGTGACGACCCGCGGAGGGCCCTCGCGCTCGTCGGAGCACGCGACCGGCCCGGCGAGCACGACCAGGGCCGCGACCAGCCACGTCCCGGCGCGCGCCCCCGCGCGCAGCTCAGCCTCCTCCGAGGACTGCGGCGAGCGCGGCCGCACCCAGCAGAACGGCCATCGCCTGGGATCGCGGGGACACGCCTCGCCAGCCCACCCGCCTCAGGTGCGGCGAGGCGCCCGCGAGGGCGGCGCCGAGCACCGACGCGGCGAGCTCGAAGAAGGCGGTGACGAGGTCGGAGGCGGCAACCGCCTCGGGGACCCACGGCTCGGGGCCGACGGGCAGCCCCGCGGTCCGAGACAGCAGCCATATCCCCGCGATCGCCGCGTTGCCCCACACGGCCGCGCGCAGGACCCGC
The DNA here is from genome assembly GCA_036258675.1 of Actinomycetota bacterium. Taxonomy (GTDB): domain Bacteria; phylum Actinomycetota; class CADDZG01; order CADDZG01; family WHSQ01; genus DATADD01. Next base: position 3,450 of record DATADD010000035.1, read on the forward strand.
GCGGACGGACGTGTGAGAAGGCTCAGCCCCCACGCGCCCTGCGCGGCGGCGAACACGACGAAGGCGGCGCCGAAGAGAGCGTCTTCGCGCGCGGATGCCGGGATCAGGAGGGCGTGCACCGCGGCCGCTCCCAGCGTCAGCGCGGCGACCGCGAACAACGCCTCCCGCTCCGGCGCGTCCGAAGTCCGCGGCGACCGCCGGGCGCGCAGCCACGCGAGCACCCCGATCGTGACGAGCGCGAGCAGCCCCACCCACAGCAGGGGAGGACCGACGGTCGGGGAGGGATCGTGCGCGAGGGGCATGGGGACGGCTAGAGAAGCAGCTCCGCGATCTGCACGGTGTTGAGGGCGGCGCCCTTGCGCAGGTTGTCCGCGACGCAGAACATCTGCAGCGCACGAGGGTCGAAGAGGTCGGCCCGGACGCGCCCGACGAAGCATGGATCGCGGCCGGCCGCCTCCAGGGGGGTCGGCAGGTCGCCGGCGGCGGGGTCGTCCGTGACGGCCACGCCCGGCGCGCCGCGCAGGATCGTCACCGCCTCCTCCGGGGAGATGTCGCGCCCGAACGAGGCGTGGACCGCGACGCCGTGGCCGGTCACCACGGGGACGCGCACGCACGTCGCGCTGACGGGGAGCTCGGGGAGGTCGAGGATCTTGCGCGTCTCGTAGCAGAGTTTGAGCTCCTCGCTCGTGTAACCGGCCTCCTTGACCGAGCCGCACCGCGGCACGACGTTCAGCGCGATCGGGTGCCCGAACACCTCCCCGCCCTCGAGGAGATCGCGCGCCGTCCCCCGGCGCACCGCCTCGGGGTCCTTGACCGCGATCTCGGTCTGCTCCCACAGCTCGTCCACGCCCTGCCTGCCCGCGCCGGAGACCGCCTGGTACGAGGACAGCACGAGGCGCTCGAGAGAGGCGCGCGCGTGCAGCGCCGCAACCGGCACCACCATCGCCAGCGTCGTGCAGTTGGGGCTCGCCACGATCCCTCGGGCCCGGTGCTGTACGGCCTCCGGGTTGATCTCGGGCACGACCAGCGGCACGTCGGGGTCGAGACGCCACGCGGCCGAGTTGTCCACGACGACGGCTCCCGCCTTCGCCGCCACGGGAGCCCACGCGCGCGCGACGTCGTCGGGAACGTCGAAGAGGGCGACGTCCGCGCCCTCGAACACGCTCGCGTCGAGCTCGGCGACGGTCACCGTGTCGCCGCCGAATGCGAGCCGGCGCCCCGCCGAGCGCGCCGACGCGACCGGGACGAGCTCGGACACGGGGAACGCGCGCTCCTCGAGGATGCCGAGGATGGCGCCCCCGACCGCGCCGGTCGCCCCCACGACGACGAGCTTCACCGGAGCCCCCTGTCGGCGTCGGGCCGCAGCGCGCGCAGCTGGCCCGTCGCGGTCTCGGGATGCTGTTCCCTCAGCACCGCGCCCTCGGAGAGGCGGAAGCGATCGTGGATCGCCGCGACCGCGCGCGCCATCTCCGACTCGTGCACGACACAGGAGATGCGGATCGACGACGTCGAGATGATGTCGATGTTGATGTTCGCCTCGGCGAGGGCGTCGAACATGTCAGCCGCAACGCCGGGATGGCTCTTCATCCCCGCGCCGACGAGCGACACCTTCGCCACATCCGCATCCGTTTCGACGCTCGCGGCGCCGACCTCGGCGGCGGTGGCGCGCAGCACACCCTCGGCGCGCCGCAGCTCGTTCTTGGGCAGAGTGAAGGAGATGTCCGTGCGGCCGCCCTCCGACGCGCTCTGCACGATCATGTCCACGCTGATGCCCTCCTCGGCCAGGGGGCGGAAGACGCGCGCCGCGACGCCGGGCCGGTCGGGCACGCGCACCAACGTGACCTTCGCCTCGGACGTGTCCTGCGCGATGCCCGAGATGATCGCTTGCTCCATGCGAACGTCTTCCTCTCTTATCCATGTGCCCTCGTCGTCGGAGAACGTCGAGCGCACATGGAGCAGAACGTCGTGGTTGCGAGCGTATTCGACGGAGCGCAGCATGAGGACCTTCGCGCCGCTCGCCGACAGCTCGAGCATCTCCTCGTAGGAGACCGCGTGCAGGAGGCGAGCGGCGGGAACGAGACGGGGATCGGCGGTGTAGACGCCCTTCACGTCGGTGTAGATCTCGCACACGTCGGCCCCGAGCGCGGCCGCCAGCGCGACCGCCGTCGTATCCGATCCGCCCCGACCCAAGGTCGTCACGTCGAGGTCTGTCGACACGCGCTGGATCCCGGCCACGATCACGACCTTGCCCGCGTCAAGAGCCTCGAGCACGCGGCGCGCCCGCACGTCGACGATGCGCGCGCGGCCGTGCGAGGTGTCGGTGACGATGCCCGCCTGCGACCCCGTCAGCGAGATCGCCTCGCGCCCGAGCTCGATGATCGCCATCGACAGCAGCGCCATGGAGATGCGCTCGCCCGCCGTCAGCAGCATGTCGAGCTCGCGCCCGCGCGGCGCGGGCGAGATCTGCGCCGCGAGCTCGAGGAGCTCGTCGGTGGAGTCGCCCATGGCGGAGACGACGACGCAGACCCTCTGGCCGGAGTCCACGGTGGAGACGACGCGGCGCGCCACGTCCCGGATGCGCTGTGCGTCGCCGACGGACGTCCCGCCGTACTTCTGCACCACCAGAGCCATCACTCGACGCTAACCCGGATGAGGCGCGCCGGCCGGCGTCGCGCAGTCGCCGGTAAGCGGCGACGGCGGGGACAGGGCGCGCGAGCGAGGACGGGCACGCCGAGCGCCGAGCGAGTTCCCGCAGCGAGCGGAGCGAGCGAGGACTGTCTGAGCGAACGCCGGCGTGCCCGCCCGCAGCGAAGCCTCATCGTGCTGAGGTCAGGCCCCTAAGGGCCGCCTCCCTTCAAGCGCCCGGCCGAGCGTGACCTCGTCCGCGTACTCCAGGTCTCCTCCCACCGGCAGGCCGCTGGCAAGACGTGTCACCTCGATGCCGAGGGGCGTCAGCAGGCGCCCGAGGTACATCGCGGTCGCCTCGCCCTCGATGTTGGGGTTGGTCGCCACGATCACCTCGCGCACCCGCGGCCGGTCGGGGGGGTTGTCGCGTATGCGCGCGAGCAGCTCGGCGATGCGCAGCTCCTCGGGTCCGATCCCCTCGATCGGGGAGATCGCGCCCTGGAGGACGTGGTAGAGGCCGCCGAACTCGCGCGTCCTCTCGATGGCGACGATGTCGGGGGGCTCCTGAACGACGCAGATGAGCGCGGGGTCACGCCGGGGATCGCGACAGAACTCGCACACGTCCCCGTCGGAGACGTTGAAGCACTGCCGGCACAGGCTCACCTTCTCCTTGACCTCGACGATCGCGGCGGCGAGCTCCTTCGCCTGGGACGGAGTCACCTTGAGGAGGTGGAACGCGACCCGCTGCGCGCTCTTGGGGCCGATGCCGGGGAGGCGCGCCAGCTCGTCGATCAGCCGCTGGACGGGCTCGGCGTACAACTACATGCCGGGGAGGCCGAGCCCGCCTCCCATGCCGGCGAGCGGCCCCATCGCCTCCGACTGCGCGTCGCGCGCCTTGTCGAGCGCATCGTTCACGGCCGCGGTCACGGTGTCGCCGAGGAGCTCGATGTCGTCGGCATCGGGGGCGCCCTCGAACATGCCGGGGTCCACGGTCACGCGCACGACGCGCAGGTCGCCCGTGGCAACCGCCGTGACCGCGCCGCCGCCGGCCGAGCCCTCGAACTCGACCTCGGCGAGCTCGGCCTGCGCCTTCTGCATCTCGGCCGCCATCTTCTGGGCTTCCTTCATCATGCGCTGGATGTCCTTCATGCCTCCCTCTCCTCGACGACCTCGGCGCCGAACCCCTTCTTGACCAGCTCGACCGGGTCGTGCGCATCCGCCACGGGCACGGCCTCGGCGAGGTCGACCGCGTCGTCCTGCGGGGGAGCGGCGCCCGCCGCGGGGCGCGCCGAGAACCCGAGGCCCGGCTTGATGCCGAGGGCCGCGTGCACGGAGTCGGCGAGCAGCTCCCGGTTGCGGTCGATGCCCATCGTCGACACGTGGAAGTCGGACTGAACCTCGACGACGAGGACGTCGTCTTCGAGCTGCAGCGGGCGCGACGGGCTCAGCAGCCCCCACACCTTCTTGCTGCGGCCCTTGACCTCCTTGAGGATCGCCCCCCACGCGTCCTTGACGTGGTTGAGCCCGACGTGGTCGGCCGCGACGGCCGCCGGCGCCGCGACGGGGGCCGGCTCCGGAGCGGCGACGGCCTCGGCGGGAGTGGGCGCGGAGGAGGGCGGCGGCGTCTCCGCGCGCGCGGGCCCCGGCGGGGCCACGGTCTCGGCGGCCGGCTCGGGCGCGGGCGATTGCTCGATGCCCATGCGGCGCTCGAGCCGCTCGATGCGGCCGAGGAGCCCGTTGGCGGAGGGGTCGGTCTCGGGCGCCGCGGCCCGCACGAGCGCGAGCTCGAGCAGCAGGCGGTGGTTCGGGACGTTGCGCATCTCGGTGAGGGACTTGCCGAGGAGATCCATCGTGCGCAGAAGCGCACCCGAGGAGAGGCGCCCCGCCTGCTCGACGAGCAGCGGAATGTCCTCGACCGTCACGTCTAGGAGCCGCTCCGCGTCGGGCGCGGTCTTGAGGAGCAGGAGCGAGCGGGCGTGGCCGAGCGCGCCGACGGCGAGCTGGCGGGCGTCTGCCCCCTCCGCCACGAGCCCGTGGACGGTCGCGAACACACCCCCGACGTCGCCGCGCGCGATCGCGTCGAAGAGCTCGAGCAGCGCGTCCTGCCGCCGGCCCCCGAGCAGCTGCGCAACGTCGCGTTCCTCGACGCGGCCGCCGAAGCTCGAGAGCTGGTCGAGCACCGAGAGCGCGTCGCGCGCGCTCCCGTCGGCGTGACGTGCAACGAGCGCGAGGGCGTCGGGCGCGATCTCGATCCCCTCGAGGGCGGCGATCCGGGCGAGGTGCTCCTGGAGGAGGTCGGCGGGCAGGCGCCTGAAGTCGAACCGCTGTGTGCGCGACACGATCGTGGGCAGCACCTTGTGCGCCTCGGTGGTGGCGAGCACGAACAGCACGTGCGCGGGCGGCTCCTCGAGCGTCTTGAGGAGCGCGTTGAACGACGGGGTCGAGAGCATGTGGACCTCGTCGATCACGTAGACCTTGCGGCGGCCGCCCGCGGTGGCGAGGGCGACGCCGGAAAGGATCTCCCTCGTCTCGTCGACCTTGGAGTGCGAGGCCGCGTCCATCTCGATGACGTCGAGCGACGACCCCTCCGCGATCGCGATGCACGAGGGACACCTGCCGCACGGCTTGGGCGTGGGGCCCTCCACGCAGTTGAGCGCCTTGGCGAGGATGCGGGCGGTGCTCGTCTTGCCCGTGCCGCGCGGCCCGGTGAAGAGGTAGGCGTGGGCGACCCGGTCCTCCGCGATCGCGTTCGTGAGCGTGTTCGCCACGGCCTCTTGGCCAACGATGTCGTCGAAGGTCTCGGGCCGGTACTTGCGATAGAGGGAGAGGTACGCCACCGCCGGTCATCCTAGTGCGACGCCCCGCGCGCGCGGCCCGCGCAAGGGGCCGTGCAGCCCGCCCTGGACCCCTCGACGACCGTCGCTATCCCCGGTAGCCGGCTCCGGCCCGGCAACCCCGCGGCACACCCGGTACACCGCTTACGGCTGCTCCCTTCCGGGCCTGACCGGGTTCACGGCTCCGGGTCGCGCGGGACCCGACCATCGACGCTGCTTGCCGGGGGCTGCCCGGTCCCCCAGAGGCCGCAGGCGGGCGATAAGCCCGGCGTGTCGAGGGTTTCCGGTACAGGGGACCCCGAACCCCCCACCTAGCACGGCCCGGCGACAGGATATCCGTCCGGGGATCGCGGAGACGAAGGGATTCGAACCCTTGGACCCTTTGCAGGGTCACACGCTCTCCAGGCGTGCCGGTTAGTCCACTCCCGCACGTCTCCGGGCGGAAAGTCTACGTTTGCGCCGCACGCGCGCCCGCTGCCGGCCTCTCGACGCCGCCGGGGCGGGGCGACGCGCCGGTCGGGGGCGGTGGGGGCGGGATTCGAACCCGCGGGGGGCGTGAACCCCCAATCGCTTTCGAGGCGATCCCGTTATGGCCGCTTCGGTACCCCACCGACCGGCGAGTATACGAGCGGCTCCTCTGGCGCCTAGGGGTGCTCGGCGGCCCCCGCGGCGCCCCTCCGGCCCCGGAAGAAGCCCTGCAGCAGGGCCGCGCACTCCCCCTCGAGCACGCCCGTGACGACCTCCATCGTGTGGTTGAGGCGAGGGTCCTGAACGATGTTGTAGAGCGACAGCGCGGCGCCGGCCTTGGGGTCCTGCGGCCCGTAGACGAGGCGCGCCACGCGCGCGGCCACGAGCGCCCCCGCACACATCGGGCAGGGCTCGAGCGTCACGTAGACGGAGGCGCCGTCGAGGCGCCAGCCCCCCAGGGCGCGGGCCGCCGCCTGGAGGGCGAGGACCTCGGCGTGGGCGGTGGGATCGCGGCGCAGCTCGCGCTCGTTGCCGGCGGCCCCGACCACGCGGCCGCCGACCGCGACCACCGCCCCCACCGGGACGTCGTCGTGGGCGCGCGCCGTCTCGGCCTCGGCGAGGGCGCGCCGCATGAGCGCGACGTCGTCGTTCAGCTGGAGGCGCGCCGGGCTCTGAGCTTGTCGCGCGCGGCGCGCGACCTGTGCTTGACCCAGTCGAGGACGTCCTTCGCCCAGTCGTACTCCGACGCAAGGATGGCGAGCCCCGCGAGCACGATCGGCAGCGACCACGGGCCCGGCACGGGCGTGATCGCCAGGCCGACCGCGATCAGGACCAGGCCGATGACCGTGGCGACGACCCGCTTGGTGTGGGCCGTGGCCGACCGGGGAGGGACGGAGACCTCCATCGGCTTCGCGGCGAACGAGCGTCCCTGCGCCTCCTGGAGCAGCCGCCACCGCGGCTTCGGCGCGTGGTGCGCGAAGTCGTGGATGAAGCCCGTGACCCGGACGGCGGTGCCCTGGCTGCGGACGGGGAGGCAGAGAAAGAAGCTCCCGCGGTCGGATTCGAGGCCGAGCATGGGGCCGCTGCCCGTACCCTCGTCGACGCCCCACGCCCGGATGTCGTCCCACTCCACGGCACCGTGGCCATCGGGCCCTCCCGACCACACCAGGAGCAGCCTGCGGTCGGTGATGAAGGCGATGCCGTCGCGGCGCTCGTCGGGGTGGCGCGCCCGGACCCAATGGATGACGTCCTCGTCCTCTTCGAGGTGGGGGCGCGCCCGCTCGAGAACCTGCTTGTCCCGCTGTTCGGCTATGAGGTCCGCCAGTCCCACCGAGGAGCAGCCTCCGAGCGTTCGTCGATCCGGCCGGCGAGAAGTACGCCCGGAGGGATTCGAACCCCCGACCTTCCGGTCCGTAGCCGGACGCTCTGATCCACTGAGCTACGGGCGCCTCAGGGCAAAGACTAGCGTGACCCCCTCCGTACCTGGTCGCCCGCCGGGCCCTGCAAGGGAAGGGCGGCGACGCGGAGGCGCAGGGATTTGAACCCTGGAAGGGGCTCAACGCCCCTTAACGCATTAGCAGTGCGCTCCCTTCGGCCGCTCGGGCACGCCTCCGGGCGACATGATAAGCGGGGCCCGCGGCCGCCCCTCGGGGCGGGCCCGGCGCGCCCGATATGGAACCGGCCGTGCGAGCATGGCCGCCATGGGCCGGCGAGGTGCGCTGCGAGCGGCAACCCTGGTCGTCGCGCTCGCCTGCGCCGGCGCCGTCCTCGAAGCCCCCGCCCTGGGCCTCCCCCGGAGGGCCCGCGTGGAGACCTACAAGCGCGGCCTCGCCTTCCCCGTGGACATGGACTGGGTGAGGGGGACGAGGAAGGTCTTCTTCACCGAGAAGAACACGGGCAAGGTGCGTGTCCTCGTGGGACGCCGCCTGCTCCGCCGCGCCTGCGTCAACCTCGACGTGAGCTCGTCCGGGGAGCGGGGGGCGCTCGGCATCGCCCTCCACCCCCGCTTCCGGCGCACTCGCTACCTGTACGTCTATTACACGAACGCGTCGCCCCTCGAGAACCGGGTCGCCCGCTTCGAGGTGAGGGGCAACCGCTGCCGCCGGCGCAGGATCGTCGTGTCGGGGCTCCCGGCGCCGAGCGGCTACCACAACGGAGGCCAGCTCGAGTTCGTCAAGGGCAAGCTGTTCGTGTCCACCGGCGAGGCCCACGATCCCGCCGAGGCCCAGAGGCTGAGAGGCCGCCTCGGCAAGATCCTTCGGCTCGAGCCCAACGGGACCATCCCGCGGGGCAACCCCTTCTCCCGCCGCGGGCGGCGGAGCCCGGTATGGAGCTACGGGCATCGCAACCCCTTCGGGCTCGCGCACCGGCCCGGGACCCGGCTGCTGTACGAGACGGAGAACGGCCCCTCGTGCGACGACGAGGTCAACCGCATCCTCCGGGGCCGCAACTACGGGTGGGGCCCCGGGTACTCGTGCGGGACCGCCGGCGTCGGGCCCGATCCGAAGGGGCCCGGGATCCGGTGGAGGTCGGTGATCGTGCCGACGGACCCGACCTGGTACGGGGGTCGGCTGCGGGCGCTTCGCAACGACCTCTACGTGGGCGACTACCTCGGCGGCCGGCTGCACCGGATCGTGATCGGGCGGCGGGGCCGTGTCCTCCGGGATCGGGTCATCTACGACGGCGGCGCCGGGATCCTCGACGTCTCGGTGGGGCCACGCCGGTGGCTCTACTTCCTCACGCCCACGGGGATCAGGCGGGTCGTCAATCCCCGGCTTCAGAGGTAGGTGCCGGGGCCCCGCTCCACGGGAGGCTCGGTCGGCGCCGGCAGGCTGCGACGGCGCACCTCCTCGAGCCGCTGACGGCTCTCCATCTGCTGCGCGAACAGCATCGCCTGGATGCCGTGGAACAACCCCTCGAGCCAGCCCACCAGCTGGGCGTGGGCGACGCGCAGCTCGGCGTCGCTGGGCGACTCCTGGTCGAACGGCAGGCTGAGCCGCGCCAGCTCCTCCTGGAGATCGGGCGACAGCACCTCGGCCAGCTCCCTCACGGAGGTCTCGTAGATGTCCCGCATGCGGCTGCGGCTGGCGGGATCGAGCTCCGCCTGCCGCACCTCCTCGAGCAGCTGGCGCGCCATGGATGCGATGCGCATGACTTTGGCAGGGTGCTGGATCGCCTCGCGGGCCTCTCCCTCCGGTGCGGGGGGCGCCTCGGATGCGGGGACGACGATGGCGGGCTCTTGTGCTCCCTCTGGGCGCATGGGTCTCCTCGGAACCGGACCCGGGCGGCGGGCCCGTCTGGCGGTCGACGAGACCCCGAGGCTACCCGCTCCGGCCGGGCTCCACGCCGAGGAGTCGAGGGTGAGCCGCGTCGGCGTCAGAGACGTCGGAGGGCGCAGCGGGCGGCCCAGAACCCGCACATGCCGTGGACCCCACCCCCGGGCGGTGTCGAAGAAGAGCAGATGTAGAGATCCTCTGCGGGGGTCGTGTAGGGAACCGGCCTGAGGGTGGGGCGCGTGTAGAGCTGACGGAGGTCCTGGATCCCCCCGTTGATGTCGCCCCCGATGTAGTTGGGGTTGTAGGCCTCCATGTCGGCCGGCGACATCGACGAGCGCCCCAGGATCCGGGACCGGAACCCGGGCGCGAACCGCTCCACCTGGGCTTCGATCCGCTCCGTCATGTCCTCCGGGCACCCGTTGGGAACGTGGCAGTAGCCCCACGCCGTGTGCTTTCCGGCGGGCGCTCTGGAACCGTCGAAGAGGCTCTGCTGCGCCAGCAGCACGAAGGGGCGCTCGGGGGCGCGGCCCCCTGTCGCCGCCTTCTCCGAGGCCTCGATCTCTTCGAGGGACCCGCCGAGGTGGAGGGTCCCGGCGCGGGCGCACGCCGGGGCGGCCCAGGGGATGGGGCCGTCGAGCGCCCAGTCGACCTTGAAGACGCCCATCCCGTGGCGGAACCGCCGCAGGGCGCGGAGATAGCCCCGGGGCAGCTTGGGGCCCGCGATATCGGCCATGGCGCGCGGCGACGTGTCGAAGAGGTAGGCCCGGGCGCCCGGGAGGTCGTCCATCGAGGTCACCCGCGCACCCGTCACGATGTCCCCGCCGAACGAGCGCAGGACGGACACGAGCGCGTCGGTTATCGCCCCGGAGCCGCCCACCGCGATCGGCCACCCGACCCAGTGGGCCAGCATCGCGAGCAGCAGCGAGTACCCCGCGCTGTGCACGTGTGTGAGCGGGAGCATGGAATGCGCCGCGATGCCGGCGAGGAGGCCGCGGCTCTCGGCGCGCCGGAAGCGGAGGCGAGCCAGCCACGAGGCCGACAGGGCCGCCCAGGTCGCGAAGCGGGCGAACACGAGGGGATGGCGGGGCGGCCGCAGAGGTCCGAGCACCTGCTCCACGAGCGGCCCGACGGTCGCGACGAGGGGGCCCATGAGCGACTCCCACGCGCGCCCGTCCTCGTCCAGCCCGGCCGCGGTCGCGGTGACGGAGCGCTCGAGCACCCCGACGCGTCCTCCGTCGAGGGGATGGGCTACGGGGACCGGAGGTTGCACGAAGCGCAGCCCGTGCGACTCCAGCGGGACGGAGCGGAAGAAAGGAGAGCCCAGGGCGAGGGGGTGGATCGCGGAGCAGACGTCGTGGTGGAACCCCGGCAGGGTCAACTCCGCGGTCCGGGCCCCGCCGCCCGGCGTCTCGGAAGCCTCCACGACGAGCACCGAACGCCCCTCGCGGGCGAGCGTCACCGCCGCTGCAAGGCCGTTCGGCCCCGCTCCGACCACGACCGCGTCGGTGGAGCGCGCCCTCACCGATCGCGTCCTCGAAGCGGAAGGCGTGGGCGCGTCGACAGGTCCCCCGGCGGCTCCACTGGACGCATCGTAGTGGGGCGACTCCGCGCCCCGCGCGCGCTTCCCTCGTGGGAAGAGACCCCCCGAACGGGGGAGTGACGCACGTACCGGACGCTGCCGACAATCAGGGCAAGGAATTAGTGGCAAACCGGGAGCGAGGTGGGAGCGCATGCCCTCCGACAACAGGGTCGAACGCAACGTGGAGACCGATGCACTGCGATCGCACATCGACCTCACGGGCGTCGACCCGACACTGACCGAGGGCGACATCGAACAGAGCCTCGGGAGCGCGCGCGAGGTGCTCGAGAGGCACCTGATCGAAGACCACACCCTCCGGGACGGGCGCACCGTGCGCCAGGTCTTCTACGAGCTGACCGACATCGCGATCCAGGCTCTCGCCGACGCCCGGAGGAGGGCCGCCACCTAGGCGGCGGGGCGAGGTCAGCCCCCGGCGCGCCGGAAGGGCGCCGCGACCGCGCGCACGGGGGCGCCGAGCGCGTAGATCCCCGAGCGGATCGCGGCGTTGTGCCGCACGTTTCCGGCTCGCTTCCACTGTCTCTTCTTGTCGACGCACACGACCTGCTTCTCCGGCTCGGCCTCGACGCCGAAGTGGGCCGCGAGCTTGCGCAGCGTGTGGATCCAGAAGACGTCTTCCTTGCGGAAGCCCCCGAGCATCATGCCGACCTCGTAGACGGGGTCGTTCGCACGCAGCAGGACCTGCGCCTGCGCGACCGTCGCACCATCCGCCTCGAACGCGCTGAACGTGATCCAGCCCGCGAACATGTGCCCCTCCGGCGTCATGAGCGTGAACGACTCCTCGTCGGCGTAGAGCACGAGGACCCCGGTCGACAGCCGCAGCCGTCCCGGCATCGCGAGGTTGAGAAGCGCCACCTCGCCGGGCGCTATCCCCGTGAGAGGCCCGTAGAAGTTGTTCCGTTCGGGCCAGAAGGCGGGGAAGTTCGTCTTCCACTCCGCGATCAGCTCGGCGGGTGAGGGGCCGCCCTCGATGCGCACGCGGTAGGTCTTCTGCCACATCCTGCCGAAGCCCTGGATGGGGGACACGACGCGGCGGCCCGTGACGTTGAGGTTGACGGCCTCGGGCGGTGCGTCCGTGACGCTCAACTCCGTGATCTGCTTGGCCCAGTTGGCGGCGTCGCGGGCGCCGACCTCCTTCGGGACCACCTCCTCGGGGATCTCGCTCTCGTCGATGACCTCGGGCTGCGCGGAGCTCGCCGGCTTCTGCGATGAAGAGGTCATAGAGCCACCGCCTTCCATCACGACACGCCCGCGGCCGCAAGGGCCGCCTGCTCGTCGTCGTAGATCCCGATCGCGTCGTCCAGCCTGGTCAGCTCGAAGATCTGCCGGTAGTGGTCGCTCAAGCCGAAGGCCATCATCGCCTGACGCTGACGGTTCGCCCTCACCAGGAGCGTCACGAGGAGGCCGATGCCGCCACTGTTCATGTACTCGAGCTGCTCGAAGTTGAACAAGACCGCGCGCGTCTCGGACGATGTCGCGCGGTTGTACGCGTCGGTCAACGCCTCCTCCGAAGCGCCCGTCACGTCGCCCCGGATGTCGACGATGCTGACCCGCTCGCCCACGCGGCGAACGTCCATCGACAGTGCCGACTGAGCCATGTTGCCTCCCCCTTCGATCGCCGTGATCACCCCGTCCGCTCCGCCACTGCGTTCGCTTCGTCGTCGTAGATGGGCATGAAGTCCGACAGCCGCGTGATCTCGAAGATCTCCCGGTAGTGGTCGCTGAGAGCGCATGCGATCACCCTGCGTCCGTCGCTCCGCGCCCGCCCGAGGAAGCCCACGATGACGGCGATGCCCGTGCTGTTGATGTAGGCAACGTCGGCGAAGTTGAGCAGGACGGTGCCGGCGTCGCCGGCGGCTGCGTCGGCGTACGCGGCGCCGAGGACCGCCTCCGAGCTCCTGTTGATCTCGCCGTGCAGGTCGATGACCGCGACGCCGGCATCCACACGGGTGCTGGCCTCAAGCTCCCTGGTCGTCATCCTGCCCTCCTTTCAGCTCGAGGACCAACTCGATCGTGTGGTGGCGCTCGTCGCTCGTCACCCGCATGTCGTCCACCATGTTCCTGATGAGAAAGAGACCCCACCCGCGCGGCTTCTGAAGGCCCGCGAGCTTGGCCTCGAGGTCGGGTGTCTCCGGATCGGGGATCGCTCGCTCGCCGCCTTCGTCGACGATGCGCACCAGTAGCTTGCCGGCGCAGAGCGCCACCTGGACACCCACCGGTATCTCCGCCTGCTCCCGGTTGCCGTGCTCGATCGCGTTCATGGTCGCCTCCGCGACCGCGGTCTGAAGTCGCTGCAGGCGGCGCTCCGAGAGCGGCACTTCGGCCACCGACTCCGTCACGCGATCCATCACGATGCGTTCGTTGCCCGGCTCGCTCGGGACGCGGAACTCTGCCAGCACGCGCTCCTCGAGCGCGTGCGCCGATCCATCCGACGCCCCGAGCGGTGCAGCCGCGGAGCGGCTGAGGGCGACCAGGGTGATGTCGTCTTCCTGCTCCCACCCGGGGCCTGTGAAGCGGTCGAGCTGCGTGAGCGCAGCGTCGATGACCGCCTCGCCCGCGCGCCCCTGGATGAGCTCCATGAGACGGGGGAACCCGAACATCTCCCCGCTCGGGTTGTGCGCCTCGGCGAGCCCGTCGCTGTGGAGGAGGATCGTCTCGCCCGGAGCGAGCTGGGCCTCCTTCTCCTCGTACGTCATCCCCGGCATGAGACCGAGCGGCATGCCGCGCGCCCGCAGCTCCTTCACGTCGTCGCCGCGCGCGACATAGGGGACGTTGTGCCCCGCGTTCGCGTACTGGAGGCGGCCCGTCGCGGGGTCGAGCACGCCGTAGAGGCACGTGACGAACATCTGCGCGGGGATGTCGGGAACGAGGAGGTCGTTGGCGCGCTCCAGGACCTTCCCCGGCGACAGCAGGCGCGGCGCGTCGCTGCGCAGGATGCTGCGCGTCGTCGCCATCACGAGCGCGGCGGGGACCCCCTTGTCGGTCACGTCTCCCACGACGATGCCGACGCGCCCGTCGGGCAGCTCGATGAAGTCGTAGAAGTCGCCGCCGACCTCGCGCGCGGGCCGGTAGTGCGCGGAGACCTGCCACCCGCCCAGCTCGGGGAGCTCCTTGGGCAGGAACTGCTGCTGGATCAGCTGCGCGACCCTGAGCTCCTGCTCGATGCGCTCCCGCGAGCGGACCTCGGCCTCCTGCTGGCGCACGAGCTGGCCCACGCGCACGGCGGGGGCGGCCTGGGCGGCCAGATTGGCGAGCAGCTTGCGGTCGTCGGCGGAGTAGTCCTGCTCGCTGAGGCGGGCGCCCAGGTTGAGCAGCCCGATGAGCTCGCCCTGGGCCACGAGGGGGACGACGAGCTTGACCCCGGCCGCTCGAAGGGCTTCGACCGCGGGCGAGTCGAGCGTCAGCGTGTCGACGTCGACGGGCCCCGAGGCGCTCTGGAAGAAGGCGATGATGGGGTCGTTGGGCGCGATGTCGACCGGAGGCGCGTCCACGAGCGACGACGTCGGCGCCGGCTCGGACGGACGCGGGGTGCGGCCGCGCTCCCGCAACCGGACCCGCCGCAGAGCTCCCGAGAAGGCGTTCATCTGCCTCCTTTCTATGCGGCCTCCGTCCCGGAAACGTTACGAGCTTGCGCCCGCGGCCGCGCATTGCACAAGTCGGTGCACTCGCCGGGGCCGGGCGGGCGGGAACGAGCCGGATATCGTTACGGTTCGCACAGAGCACATACGTCCCGTTGCCGAGGAAGGGCCCTGTGGCGGTCGAGAGCGAGCGGGCGGGCCTCGTCGTAACGCTCTTCGGGCCTCCGCGGGCGGAGCGCGACGGACGCCCGATCGAGGTCGACACGCGCAAGGCGGTCGCGCTGCTCGCCTACCTCGCTCTGTCCGACGGCTCCCACCGCCGGGACCGCCTCGCCGGCCTCCTGTGGCCCGAGTACGACGAGACGCACGCACGCGCCGCGCTGCGCCGGACGCTCTCCGTGCTGAACAAGGCGCTCGGTGGGAGCTGGCTCGCGATCGACCGGACGACGGTGGGCCTCGAGCGGGCGCGACTGTGGTTGGACGTGGCGGAGTTCAGGGACCTCCGGGAGCGGCCCGCGCTGCACGGCCACGAGCGGGGCGATCTGTGCGCCGGGTGCGTGGAGGCGCTGCGGCGCGCCGCAGCGCTCCAGAGGGACGATTTCCTCGCCGGCTTCGCCCTGCGGGACAGCCCCGAGTTCGACGACTGGCAGTCGTGGCAGACCGAGACTCTGCGGCGCGAGCTGGCGTCAGTGCTCGACGACCTCGTGCGGGCGCACGGGGCCGGCGGCCGGCTCGAGGAGGCGATCCGGGTGGCCCGGCGCCGCCTCCTGCTCGATCCGCTCAGTGAGCCGACCCATCGGGAGCTGATGCGCCTGTTCGCGTGGAGCGGGGAGCGCGGCGCCGCCCTCGCCCAGTACCGGGACTGCGTCTCGATCCTCGATCGCGAGCTGGGGGTCGCTCCCCTCGCCGAGACCGCGGAGCTCTACGACGCGATCCGAACGGACCGGCTCGAGCCGCCGGTGCCGCCGGCGCCGAAGGAGACCGCATGGGAGGGGGCGGCCCGCCGGGCCCCGCCCGTGCCGAGCGTCCCCCTCGTGGGGCGGGACGCGGAGCTGTCGGCCGCCGTGAAGGCGTACGACGAGCGCGCCCGGGCCGGGGTCCTCCTCGTCGTCGAGGGCGAGGCCGGCATCGGGAAGACGAGGCTGGCGCAGGAGTTCTGCGCAGCCGTCGCGAGGCGAGGCGCCGTCGTCGCCTGGGCCTCCGGGCGCGAGGGCGAGAGCCACCTTGCCTTCGGCGTCGTGGCCGAGCTGCTGCGGTCCTGCACCACCTCCGAGCGAGCCCAGGCCGCCCTCGCCGACGTCGGTCCCTCCCGCGTCGCCGAGGCCGCCCGGCTCCTGCCGGAGCTCGCCCGGATCCACGGGCAGGCGCCGCCCGAGATCGAGGGCCCCGGGGCGCAGGCGCGCATGCTCGAGGGGCTCTCGGAGGTGATCCGCGCGTCGGTGGCGGGCGACGCCCCGGGAGTCGTCGTGGTGGACGACCTCCAGTGGGCCGATCCGTCCTCGGTGGAGGCGGTCGGATACCTCGTCCGGCGCCTGGCGGGCCGGCCCCTGTGCGTCGTCGCCCTGTGGCGCTCCGAGGAGGTGGCCCCGAACCACCCCCTGGCCGGCCTCGCGGCCGATGCGGCGCGCCGAGGCGAGGCCCTCGTGCTGGCTCCGGCACGGCTGTCGCGCGCGGACGTGGCGGCTCTCGCCCGCAGCGCGGCGCCCGGCGAGCGCGACGCCGACGTCCTCGCCGACCGGCTCTTCACCGAGTCCGAGGGGTCGCCGTTGTTCCTCGTCGAGTACCTCGCCGCCCTCGGCGCCGGAGAGCGGGTCGGAGGACTCCCCGGAGGCCTTCGGGCCCTGGTGGAGAGCCGCGTGCGCGCCGTGGACGAGGGCGCCCGTCAGCTCCTCGGAGCGGCCGCTGTCCTGGGCCGATCGTTCGACTACGAGACGCTCAGGGAGACGGCGGGCCGGGACGACGACGAGACGGTTGGCTCCCTCGAGACGCTCGTCGCGCGGGGGCTCGTCCGTCAGGCGGCGCGAGACGGCGAGCGGGACGAGGTCGGCTTCGACTTCACCCACGACAAGATCCGCTCGTTCGTCTACGAGGACATGGGCGCGCCGCGCCGGCGGCTTCTCCACCGGCGCGCGGCGGCGGCCCTCGCTCGCCCCGGCCGCGCCGCCGCCTCCGAGAGGTCGCTGCACGCGCTCGTCGCCCGCCATCTCGAGCTCGCCGGCGACACGGCGGGAGCTGCGGCGCGCCATCGCCACGCGGGACAGGACGCCGCATCCGTGCTCGCCCACGCCGAGGCGCTCGCCCACTTCGAGGCCGCGCTCGCTCTCGAGGGCGGGGACGCGGGGGACCTGCACGAGGCGATCGGCGATGTGCACACGTTGCAGGGCGACTACGGCCCTGCGCTGACGAGCTTCGAGACCGCCGCGGCGCGCGCCGACGAGAAGACGTTGGCGCGCCTCGAGCACAAGCTCGGCAACGTGCACCACCGCCGAGGGAACTGGCTCGCCGCCGACAGCCACTACGAAGCCGCCCTGGAGAAAGCGGGGGCGGACGACGTCCTGCGGGCGCGCGTCCTCGCCGACCGAAGCCTCACCGCGCACCGCCGCAGGGACACACCCACGGCCCACGCTCACGCGCGCGCCGCACTGGCGGTGGCGGAGGCAACCGGCGACGACCGTGCCCTCGCTCAGGCGCACAACGTGCTGGGGTCCATCGCAGCGCACCTCGGCGACGCCGATGCGGCGCGCCGCCACCTCGAACGAAGCCTCGAGCTGGGCGAGTCCTCGGGGGACCGGGGCGCCCAGGTCGCCGCGCTCAACAACCTGGGTCTCGTACTGCGCAGGACCGGCGACGCGACGCAGGCACTGGAGCTGACGGAGCGTGCCCTGACCCTGTCGGAGCAGACGGGGGACCGCCACCACCGCGCCGCGCTGCATAACAACGTCGCCGATATCCTTCACGACCTCGGGCGCGCGGAAGACGCGATGACGCATCTGAAGCAGGCGGTGGCGCTGTTCTCGGACATCGGAGGCGACGAGCTCGAGCCCGAGATATGGAAGCTGACGCAGTGGTGAGGCTCTAGCGGTCCTCGTCCTCGAGCGGCACGGGACGCGCCTGATCGAGCGCGTCGTTGTCGGGGACGTCCGGGGGGAGGCGCACCTCGTCGAGATCGTCCTCCTCGGCCCATGCGCGCTTCTGCTCGAGTGCGTCCGCCTCGGGGACGGCGGGATCGGAGGGGCGCTGGCTGTCCTCCATGGCATGCCTCCAGACGACGCTCTTGATCGAGGCCGCCACTCTACCGCTCGCGAGCCGCTCGTACGCGTTCGGATCAACCGGCGCGATCACGGCAACCAGGCCGGGCGCGGGATGGATACATCACTCAGTCATGGGCATCCCTGTCGACCTCGCGCGAGCCCTTCTCGAAGAACCATTTCGACAGCAGCACGATCAACAGCATCCCGTACGTGTCTGCAAGGATGGAGAGAACGAACTCCGAGATGACGAAGCGGGTCTCGTCGTGCTGGGGCAAGAAGGGCTGTACCGTGGTCAAGTAGACGATCGTCTGCAACAGTAGGACGCTCAACAGGATGATCGAGAGGCTGTGGTCCCGCAGGAACCGACGCGTCGTTTCGTTCACGTTCACCTCCGGCACGCGACAGCAGGTGCCTGAGAAGATACGGGCGGCCGTTCCCTCGGACCGGGGGCGAGCGGGAATGTTCTCGAGGCAGAGCGCGAATTCGCCGTGGAGCGAACCGCAGCGCGGGTTTAGGCGCTAACCTTCGGTGAAGACTCGGGCGGAGGTCACTGCTCGCGAAGGGGGATGAGATGAAGCGCAAGCTGCGCCTTTTCGCCGCGACGGTCCTCGGGCTCGCCGCCATGGTCCCGCCGGGGTGGGCCTCGACATCGTCGCCCTTCGACCTGCAGGGCCATCGCGGCGCACGCGGGCTGCGGCCGGAGAACACCTTGTCGGCTTTCTCCAAAGCGCTCCAACTCGGCGTAACCACCCTCGAGCTCGACACGGGAGTCACGGCGGACGGCGCCGTCGTCGTGAGCCACGACCGCCGCATCTCGCCGCTTGTCTGCGCCGACACCCACCCAGCCTTCCCCGGCGACGACGAGTACCCCTACGTGGGCGATCTCATCAAGGAGCTCACTCTGCGACAGGTCAAGACGGTCGACTGCGGTCTGCGTCACCCCGATGAGCCCTTCTCCGCAACCCAGACCGCGATGCCCGGGTCGAGGATCCCGACGCTGCAGGAGGTGTTCGATCTCCTCGAGCGCTACCAGGCGGACGTCGACCTCAACATCGAAACGAAGATCGACCCGACCGCCCCCGAGGAGACCGTGGGTCCCCGCGCCTTCGCGCGGCGCATCCTCCAGGTGGTGAGGGAGAACCACGCGGCAGGCGACACGATGCTGCAGAGCTTCGACTGGCGGACGCTGGTCGCGGCGCGCTCGATGAGACCTCGCGTGACGCTCGTCGCGCTCGCCGATGCGTCGACGATCGAGCTCGGGGAGCCCGGGCCTTCACCGTGGACCGCCGGGGTGGACGTCGACGCGCCGCCTTTCAACGGCGACGTCGCCTGGGCGGCTCGGTCGATCGGAGCGAGCGTGCTGTCGCCCGACTACCTGTTCCTCACGGACGAGATGGTGTCCTCGGCGCACCGTCGCAACATGCGCGTCGTGCCGTGGACGGTCAACACCAAGCCCGTCATGCGCGCCCTGATCGACCGCGATGTGGACGGGATCATCACGGACTACCCGAACAGATTGCGGGAGGTGATGGACGAAGAGGGCCTCGCTCTCCCGGAGGCCTTCGATCCCCCTCCCTTCGACATCGAGGGCCATCGCGGGGCGCGCGCCTACCGGCCCGAGAACACGTTGCCCGCCTTCCGCTACGCGTTGGCCAGGAACGTCACCACGCTCGAGCTCGACACCGGCGTCACTCAGGACGGCCGTCTCGTGGTGCTCCACGACCGGGCGATCAACGGCGTGCACTGTTCGGACACCGAGCCCGCCTTCCCCGGCGATGCCGAGTTCCCCTATGTGGGCGACCTCGTCAGGGACCTCACCCTGGAGCAGATAAAGACGCTCGACTGCGGCCACACCGATCCCGGGTTCCCGCTACAGGAACCGCGCCGGGGCGCGCGCATCCCGACACTGCAGCAGGTCTTCGATCTCGCGACTGCTCTCGACGACGACATTCGCTTCAACATCGAGACGAAGCTCAGTCCGCTCGTCGACGACACGGCGCCGTACCGGGTGTTCACGCGCAAGCTTGTGCGCGCGATCGAGCGCAATCATCTCGTTAGCAGGGCGATGATCCAGTCCTTCGACTGGCGCACGATCGTGCTCGCCAACAGGCTCAACCCGCGCATCGAAACGGTCGCTCTGATCTGGCAGTTCGCAGGAGAGGACTGCGACGAGCTCGCGGACGAATGCTCGCTCGAGGCGGTCGTGGGCGATCCCAGCGTGCAGAGCCCGTGGACTGCACACCTCGACTGGTGGGACTTCCGCAACGTGGGGACCCTCGTAAAGGCGGCGGGCGCGGAAGTCGTGTCGTCCAATTGGCAGGTGCACGACCCCTACCAGGCGGTGGTTGCGTCCGACGACTACTACCTGAAGGAAGATCCCGACATCTATCACGGGCCGGCTATCCCCGAGCTCCAGGCGATGGGCCTCGAGGTCGTGCCCTACACGATCAACGACGAGGAGACGATGCAGCGCCTGATCGACCTCGGCGTGGACGGGATCATCACCGACTACGTCGACGTGCTGATCGAGGTCGCG
>DATADD010000036.1:0-24805 GCA_036258675.1 Actinomycetota bacterium
CGGCGGCACCCGCCTCGGCCGACGACACCAGCACCTGTCCCAGCTCCTCTACCGCACCCACGAGCCAGGCGCGCCGGGCGGGGTCCAGCTCCGAGAGCACGTCGTCGAGCAGCACCACGGGAGCCTCCCCGAGTGCGTCGCAGAGGAGGTCGTACTCGGCCAGCTTGAGGGCCAGCGCGGCGGTCCTCTGGTCGCCCTGCGATGCGAACGCGCGGGCGTCCAGGCGCCCGTCCTCGCCCACGCCCACGACGACGTCGTCGCGCTGCGGCCCCACGAGAGACACACCCCGCTCGATCTCCTTCGCCCGCGACGCCTCGAGCGCGGCCTCGAGCGCGCCGCGCAACCTGTCCTCGCCCGCCGACCCGAGCTCGTCGAGAGACAGGTCGCCGGCTCCTGGCACCCACTCGCTCTCGTAGGTCAGCAGGAGCCGGCCGCCGCCGGCGACGGATCCGTAGCGCCTGTCCGCCGGGGGGCCGAGCCGGCCGAGGGCCTCGAGACGCGCCGCGGCCAGCGCCGCCCCCGCCCGGCACAGCGCCTCGTCCCACACCTCGAGCGTGGGACCCGCCGCGCGCGCCCCGCCGCCGTGGCGGGGCATCGACCGCAGGAGCGCGTTGCGCTGGCGCAGGACGCGCTCCCACTCCCGCCGCAGGCCCTCGCGCGCGGGGCGAAGCTTCACCACGAGATCGTCGAGGAACCGGCGTCGGCCCTCCGGAGAGCCCTTGATGAGCGACAGCTCGTCGGGGCCGAAGAACACCGTCGTGACGGTCTCGGCGAGCCGGCGGACCCCGGCCACGGGGGTCTTGTTCACCAGCGCCCGCGCGCCGCGCCCCGGCCGGATCTCGAGGTCCACCCGCACCGTCCGCGTCCCCCGGCTCACGCGGGCGTGCAGCAGAGCGCGCTCGCTACCCTTGCGTACCAGGGCCGCGTCGGATGAGCGCGGCGACCCGAGCCCGCTGAGGCAGTGGATCGACTCGAGGAGGTTGGTCTTGCCTTGGGCGTTGCGGCCGATGACGAGGTTGAGGCCCGGCGCCAGCGCGAGATGCGCCCTCTCGTAGTTGCGAAAGTCCTCGAGGGCAAGCTCGTCTACCCGCAACCAGGCCCTACGACAGCCGCACGGGCATCAGCAGATAGGTAAAGCTCTCGTCGCCCTCGCCTCGCAGGATGGCGGGCTTGAGCCCATCCCCCGCCTGCAGCAAGAGGCGCTCGCCCTGGATCGCGGTGCCCCCCTCGTAGAGGAAGCCGGGGTTGAACGCGATCACGAGCGGTTCCCCCTCGTAGTCCGCGTCGATGAGCTCTTGGCCCTCGCCGACGTCCGGGGTATGCGCGGAGATCTCCAGCTCGGACGCAAGGTTCAGCTTGACCGGCATGTTGTTCTGCGCCAGCAACCCCACCCGCTTCACCACCTCGAGCAGCGTCTCCCGCGCGACGATGAGTCGGTTGGGATAACCCTCGGGGATCAGCTGCCTGTACTTGGGGAACTCCCCTTCGATGTAACGAGATCCGATCACCGTGCGCGCGGGCGCGCCGCCCTCGCCTCCGCTGAGCGAGAAGACCACGAGGTTGTCCCTCACCTCCGCATCCACCGCGCGCCCAGCCCCTTGCAAGGCGCGGGCCAGCTCGCCCACCGTCCGGGCCGGCAGCACCACGCGTCTCTCCTCCGGCGGCCCGCCCGAGACCTCCAGCGTCTTGACCGCGAGGCGGTACGAGTCCGTCGCAGCCAGCGTCAAGCGGCCCTGCTCGATCTCCCACAGCACCCCTGTGAGCACCTGCCTGCTCTCGTCTCCCGACGCGCTGCGCACGACCTGGGAGAGCGCGGTTGCGAGCGAAGGCCCTTCGAGCGTGATCGTCACGCCATCGCCCTCGGCCTTGTCCTCGATCGGGAGCGCCGGATAGTCCTCGGCCGCCAGCGCCTTGACCCGGAACTGCCCCCGCCCCGACCCGATCTCGACCTCGCCGTCACCGCGGGCGAAGCTGACACGGCCCGGCGCCAGGCTGCGCGACATCTCTCCGAGCAGCCGTCCCGGCACGATCACGGTGCCGGGCTCGTCCACGCCCGCCTCGAACGAAGTCCCCATCGACAGCTCGAGATCGGTGGCCCCGACCGCCACGAAGCCCTCCTCGGACGCCTCGATCTTCAGCCCGGACAGCACGGGCAGCGTCGCTCGGTTCGAGATCGCCCGAGAGGCGAACTGAACCGCCTCGACGAGGTCGTCGCGCTCACACCGGAACTTCATCTGCTCCTCCCGTTGGTTCCTTGCGGCACCAGCCTACGGGCGCCGTGAGACATGACAGTGACCCGGAGCACACTTCTATGAGGAGTTATCTGAGAAACAGATAGTGGTCGTAGTAGTGGCTGTGTAGTTGGGGATGAAACGGTCTCGGGGCAGGTCACGGCATGTGCCCGGGCGCGCGGATCCTGGTGGTGGGGACGCGCTACCCGGTAGCGATCGCGACGGTAGAGGTGGCCGTCTCTTGCTTGTCCACCGTCGTGCCGGGATCCCGCCGTCTTATCCACGGGCCGCCCGCTGGCGGATGCGGGTGGTGAGCTCCCGCACCTGCTCGTAGACGTTCTCCGACTGCTGGAGCTGCTCCCGGACCTTGTTCGTGGCGTAGATCACCGTGGAGTGGTCTCGCCCCCCGAAGCGCCGACCGATCTCGGGCAGCGAGAGGTCGGTGAGCTCCCGGCAGAGGTACATGGCGGTCTGTCGGGCGGTTACCAGCGGGCGCGAGCGGCTTGCCGACCGGATCTCGTCGGGTGTGACGTCGAAGTACTCGGCCGCCACCGAGATGGCGAGGTCTGGGGTGACCCGGGCCTCGGTGGCGTCGGGAAGCAGGGACTGCAGAACGTCCTGGGTCAGCGCGAGCGTCATCTCGGAGCGCGTGAGCGAGGCATAGGCAGCGACGCGGATCAGCGCTCCCTCGAGCTCTCGGATGTTGGTCTGGATGCGGGCCGCGATGAAGTCCATGACCTCGGCGGGCACGTGGAGCCGCTCGGTCTCGCTCTTTTTCTGCAGGATCGCGAGCCGGGTCTCCAGGTCCGGGGGCTGGATGTCGGTGATGAGGCCCCATTCGAAGCGTGTGCGGAGGCGTTCTTCGAGGGTCGGGATCTTCTTCGGCGGGCGGTCCGAGGTGATGACGATCTGGCTGCCGGGGTGGAGCGCGTTGAAGGTGTGGAAGAACTCCTCCTGCGTGCGCTCCTTGCCTTCGAGGAACTGGATGTCGTCGATCAGAAGCAGGTCCGCCTGCCGGTAGCGCGCGTGGAACCCCGGCATCGTGCGCCGCTGCACCGCGAGGATGAAGTCGTTCATGAACTGTTCTGTGGAGACGTACCGAACCGTGAGATGCGGGTGGAACTCCTGCACGTAGCGCCCCACCGCGTGGAGCAGGTGGGTCTTGCCGAGGCCCGCGCCGCCGTAGACGAAGAGCGGGTTGTAGGCGTGGGCGGGCGCCTCCGCGGCGGCGAGGGCGGCTGCGTGCGCGAAGCGGTTCGAGGAGCCGATGACGAAGGAGTCGAACGAGTACTTGGGGTGGAAAGGAGAGCGCGGCGCCGGGGTCTCTTCGTCCGCGGCGCCGTCCGCCTTCTGTGCATCGAGCGCGATGTCGGGGATGGGGTCCGGGGCGCCGTCGTCGTCCGCGGGCAGCAGAGCGACGTCGAGGGACCGGCCTGCGGCGCCGGCCACGGCGCGCCGGAGAGGGTCGAGGTAGCGAGCTTCGATCCACTGCTTGGCGAAGGAGCTCGGGACCGCGAGCACGAGCGTGTCGCCGTCGAGCGCGAGGGCGCGCGTGCGTCCGAACCAAGCGTGGAAGTTGCCCTCCGACACCTCCTGCTTGAGGTTGGCGGAGGCTCCCGCCCAGATGTCTGCGGGCGCGTCGGCGCGCGGGTCCGAGTAGGTCTGCACCAGATCCCCCTTCGTCGTGCAGCTTGCGGTTTTCCACAAGCGCCCGGGTCCCCCCCGGCGGTCCCGGAGGACCGCCTACAAGGACCTCGGCCGAGCGCACCCGAGGTCGCAGGGCGGCGCGCCGGCGGGTCTCTCCACAGGGCTGTCCACAGATGTGGACAACTGCCAAACCTTGTCATGGCAGCGGCAGGGGGAAGCTGAGACCGGTGCCGTCGTGGGGAAGCGTCCGCAAGCCTCCGCTCCGACCACCGGGTCGGTGCGAGGCGGTGGCTATCGTAAGCAGGCGGACGCGAGGGAAGTCAAGGGAGACGGACGAGACCGTCGTGCGCGGGGGCCGCGCGAGCGCGTTGACGTGCAAAAACGGTGACCGTCTATACTTCCGCCGCACTTCGATAGTCCCCGCCTTCTTCGCGACCGCAGGCGCGACGGGGCGAGCGGGTGGCGCAACGGGATTGAGGGATCTCCGGTGACCAAGCGAACCTTCCAGCCGAACAACCGGCGCCGCAAGCGCAAGCATGGGTTTCGCGCCCGCATGAGGACGCGCTCGGGACGGGCCATCCTCAAGAGCCGCCGGGAGAAGGGCCGGGCTCGTCTCTCGGCTTGAAACCCCTGCACCGGAGCGTCCCGTGTCCCCGCGCGGGTCGCTGCGGGCGCGCCGCGATTTCGAGCGGGTGCGAACGGAGGGCACGCGCGTGAGCGGGCCGCGGCTGAGGGTGTGGGTCGCGCCCCAGCCGGATCCGGCCGGTCCCAGCCGCCTCGGGCTCGCGGTCGGCGCCGGGATCGGCCCCGCGGTGGTGCGCAACCGGGCGCGCAGGCGCCTGCGAGCTGCGTGGCGCAGCGTCTCCCCGCCTCCGGGCCTCGATATGGTGGCGTCGGCCGGGCGCGGCATCGAGTCCGTCTCGTTCCAGAAATTGACAGCCACCTTTGCCCGGGCCGCCGAGGCGGAACGTTGATCGGGGGCCGGAGCCCGCTGGCGTGGGGGCTCCTCGGCTTGCTGACCGCGTACCGGGCGATCGTGTCGCCGGTGCTCGGCCGCCACTGCCGCTACGAGCCGACGTGCTCCGCCTACACCGCCGAGGCGATCGCGCGCTTCGGGGCCCTGCGGGGCGCCGCCGCGGGACTTGCCCGGGTGGCTCGGTGCCATCCGTGGGCGCCGGGCGGCTTCGACCCGGTCCCGGAGAGAAGAGGCCGCTAGATGGCGATCGGCTTCTTCGAGATCTTCTCGACCGCGCTCGCGGCGATCTTCTCCGTGGTGCGGGACTACGGCCTCGCGATCATCGTCCTCACGATCGCCGTCCGCCTCATCCTGCTGCCGCTCTCCATCAAGCAGACGAAGTCGATGCGCGAGATGCAGCGGATCCAGCCCGACGTCAAGCGCCTCCAACAGAAGTACAAGGGCGACCGCCAGAAGATGAACACCGAGCTCATGGCCCTGTACAAGGAGCACGGCGTGAACCCGCTGGGAGGGTGCGCGCCCCTCCTGCTGCAGTTCCCCGTTCTCATCGCTCTCTATTGGGTGATCAGGCAGCCCCTCGCCTACATGCAGCACATCAGCGACTGGGTCCTCCCCCGGCGGCTCGGGATCGCCTTCATCAACGACTCGACCTCCGCCGAGGTCATCGGGCGCGTCGTGGACGTCTACCGGTGGTTCGGGTCTCCGTTCCGCCTCGATTGCTCGGCGTCGCTGGCCCGGTCCGACACCGTCCCCGACTGGATCCGGAGCTTCCAGCCGAGCGCGGGCGCGCTCGAGGTCGCCGGCTGCGGCTCGGGGGTGGCCGCCATCGTTCCGCACCTGCTGCTGCTCGGGGTCATGGGCTTCACGACCTACTACCAGCAGCGCCAGATGCAGGCGGCCCAGGGAGCCGCCGGCCCGCAGGCGCAGCAGATGCAGATGCTCACGAGGATCATGCCGATCTTCCTCGTGGTCATCGGCTACAGCTTCCCCGCGGGTCTCGTCCTCTACTGGACGATCACGAACCTGTGGACGATCGGGCAGCAGCGACTGATGCTCAAGGGGTTCCCACCCGTCCTCCCCGGGGCAGACAAGGAGAGCCCGGCGCCCCCGACCAAGGGAAGCTCGACCAAGGCGACCAAGTCCGGCGCGTCCGGAGCGAGATCCGTGGGGGCGAAGCCCAAGGGAGCGCCGAGCAAGGGCCGCTCGGACGGACAGCGCGCGCCGGCGACCTCGTCGCCGTCCAAGCGCAAGCGGAGGCGATGAGCGACACGGGGCCGACCGAGCCGACGCCGGTGCCCGAAGCAACGGGCGGGCGGGCCGAGGTTGGCGACGAGGAAGGGCGCACCGAACCCTCCCCGCCGGAGGAGATCGCCGCGACCGCAGCGGAGTTCGTGGGCGGACTGCTCGAGGCGATGGGCATCGAGGGGCGCGTGTCCACGAAGGTGGAGGAGGGCAGGGCCATCGTCGACGTCGGGGGTGACGATCTCGGGCTCCTCATCGGGCGCCGCGGCCAGACCCTGGAGGCCCTTCAGGAGATCACCCGCACCGCGGTCCAGCGCCGGCTGCGCAACCGGGTCCGGCTACTCGTCGACGTCGAGGGCTACCGGGCGCGCCGGAGAGCGTCGCTCGAGGACTACGCGCGGGCGATGGCGCAGCGCGCCCGGGAGCGGGGGACCGAGATCGAGCTCGAGCCGATGAACCCCTACGAGCGCAAGATCGTGCACGACGCGATCGCCGAGGTCGACGGGGCGACCAGCTTCAGCGAGGGCGACGAGCCCTACCGGAAGGTCATCGTCCGCGGGGAGTAGGGCTGTGCCCGAGCTACAGCCGGTCTCGCAGCCTGTTCCACGGGGAACACATCGCTCGGGGGAAGAACGCGATGGGGACAGGCCGCCGGGGCCGGCGGGGCCGTGACGGAAGCCCAGGTCAAGGGACGTTCCACGAGGAACATCTCCCGCCTCAGGCACGCGCCCTCCTAGCTGCCTACGCCGGTCTCGTGCGGCGGTGGGCGCCTCGTCTCGACCTCGTTGCTCCGGGGGACCTCGAGCGGCTCGAGCTCCGGCACGTGGCGGACTCCCTCCGGCTTCTCCCCCTGGTGCGCTCCGTGCCCGCGGGGCCGGCGGTCGACGTCGGATCCGGTGCCGGGCTTCCGGGCATCCCCCTCGCCATCGCGGAGCCGTCGCGGCTGTGGCGACTGCTGGAGCCGAGGAGGAGGAGGGCGGCCTTCCTCGAGGAGGTCGTGCGCGCCCTGTCGCTGGACTGCGAGGTGATCGCGCTCCCCGCCGAGCGGGCCGCGGGCGAGGCGCACCTGCGCGCGACCCACGCCTTCGCGGTCGCTCGAGCGGTCGCCCCTCCCGCGCGGGCCTTCCGCCTCCTCGCCCCGCTTGTGGCCCCCACGGGCGTGGCGGCCGTGTTCCTCGGCCGGGCCCGGGTCCCGCGCGGAGCCGAGGAATGGCAGAGGGGCGTTGCTATCATGCGCTCCGAGGGCGAAGGCGACCCGGGAGGCGGCGCCTGACCGTAGCGGAACACTGGAAAGTTCTGGCACGCAGACCCGGAGACGTCGTCGGACCGCGGGTCTGCCTCGCCAACCAGAAGGGCGGGGTCGGCAAGACCACGACCGCGGTCAACCTCGGCGCCGCCCTCGCCCTGCGGGGCCACCGTGTCCTCGTCGTCGACGCCGACCCCCAGGCCAACGCCACCACCGGACTCGGCGTCGACCATCGCCGCCTGAGGGGGTCCACCTACGATCTCCTGCTCGGGGGGGCCTCCCTCGAAGACGTCGTCGTGCGGACCGCGGTCGAGGGTCTCGAGCTCGTCCCCGCGTGCCCGCCCCTCGCCGGGGCGGAGGTTGAGCTCGTGGCCCTGGAGCAGCGCGAGCGACGGCTCGCGGAGGCGCTGTCGGGGACGTCCCCGGCCTACGACCTCGTCCTCGTCGACTGTCCCCCGTCACTCGGGCTGTTGACGCTGAACGCCCTCGTGGGGGCGACGGACCTCCTCGTGCCCGTGCAGTGCTAATACTACGCGCTCGAGGGCCTCGGGCAGCTGCTCGGGACCGCGGAGAGGGTCTGCGCCCACCTCAACCCCGACCTTCGCATCACCGGCTTCCTTCTCACGATGTACGACGCCCGCACGAAGCTCGCCGGTCAGGTGGCGCAGGAGGTCCGCGAGCACTTCGGCGACCTCGTCTTCCGGACCGTGGTGCCGCGCAGCGTGCGGCTCTCGGAGGCCCCCTCCTTCGGCGAGCCCGTGCTCACGCTCGACCCCTCGGCGCGCGGCTCGATCTCCTACAAGCTGCTCGCGGCGGAGGCCGAGGAGCGTTACGGCCTGCGCCGGCGGGGGGCCGACGCGCCGGCGGGGGACCTGCGCGCGCATCCGGGTCCCCGGGGCCCGCACGGACGGGGCTTCGGCACCGTGTCCCGTCCCCCCGAGGGGCTCGACGACGCGTGGCCTCGGCCGGTCCCGTGGACGGCCGAGGCGTGACCCGCCGGGGCGGCCTCGGCCGCGGCCTCGACGCCCTCCTCGGCCCCGAGACGGCGCCGCAAGCCGCCCCCGTCGCGGGACAGCAGTCCGAGGTCGGGGTCGACCTGATCGATGCCAACCGGCGCCAGCCGAGGGCGTCCTTCGACGACGCCTCGCTCGAGGAGCTCGCCCGCTCCATCTCCGCGCTCGGGGTGCTCCAGCCCCTCCTCGTGCGCCCGGCCGGCGGAGGCCGCTATGAGCTGGTCGCGGGCGAGCGCCGCCTGCGAGCGGCGCGCCGCGCGGGCGTCGAGCGCGTGCCGGTCCTGGTCGTGGAGACCGACGATCGGGGCTCCCTCGAGCGGGCGCTGGTCGAGAACCTCCACCGCGAGGACCTCAACCCGATCGAGGAGGCGGCCGCCTACCGCGCCCTGCTCGAGGACGGCGGGCTGACGCAGGAGGCGCTCGCGGTGCGGCTCGGGCGCGCCCGGGCGACCGTGGCGAACTCGCTGCGCCTCCTCGAGCTGCCCGTGTCGGTCCAGGAGCTGATCGCGGCGGGGCGCCTCTCGGGCGCTCACGGCAAGGCGCTCATGGGCCTCGACGGCAGCCCCTTCCTCGAGCGGCTGGCGCGCCGGGTGGCGGAGGAGGCGCTCTCGGTGCGGGCGACCGAGGACCTCGTGCGCCGCTATCGGGAGATGGTGGGTTCGGGGACCGGCGCGCGGCCCCGGGCGCGCCCCCCGGAGGCTGCCGAAGCGCAGCGGCGCCTCGCCGACGGGCTCCAGACGCGCGTCCGGGTCGAGGTCGGGAAGCGCAAGGGCCGCGTCGTGGTCGACTTCTCCTCGCTCGAGGAGCTCGAGCGCCTCACCGCGATCATGCTCGGGGAGCGCCCGCCCGCCGAGCCGTCCGTCGTCCGCCTGGACTGATCCCGTGGGGCCTCAGGCCCGGCCCGCGTCGAAGTAGCACTGCACCCCGCGCACGATCGCCCACGAGATCGCGGTCCGGAAGCGGGGGTCGCCGAGCCTGCCGGCGTCCGTGGGGCTGCTGATGTAGGCGGGCTCGACCAGGACCGCGGGCATGCGCGTCTCCCGCAGGATCGGGTACGACCGGGCGTGCGCCCGGCAGTCCCTCAACCCGAGCTCGACGAGGCGGGACTGGACGCACTCCGCGAGCAGCTCGGCCGCGCGCGAGCTGCCGAAGTAGTAGGTCGACGTCCCCTCCGCGTGCCCCTCCGGGTGGAAGTTGAGGTGCAGGGAGATGAACACGTGGGCGTCGAGCTCGTTGGCGCGCCGGGCGCGCTCCGCGACGTCGGGGTTCTCGGCTTCCGTGCGGGTGAAGCGGACGCGCGCCCCGGCGAGGGAGAGGCGCTCCGCGACCCGCGCCGCGACGTCCCAACAGAGATCGGACTCGTGGGTCGCCGCGCATCCCCGCTCGCCGGGGTCGTCGCCTCCGTGGCCGGGGTCCACGACGACGAGGGAGCCGCGCATCCCCGGGCTCTCGACCCGCCGGAGGTCCTCGCGCAGGCCCGCGGCCGTTCCGGCGCGGTCGACGCGCAGCCCGTTGAGGGCCGCGAGTGAGCGGGGGCCGAAGATCCCGTCCTCGGCGACGTCGTACTCGCGCTGGAACGCCCGCACCGCCCGGTCGGTGTCCCGCCCGAAGATGCCGTCCTCGCGGCCGGCGTCGAGCCCGAGGGCGTTGAGACGCGCCTGGAGCGTTCTCACGTCGTCTCCCCTCAGCGGCGGCTGCCTCAGGTACAGCGACCGGTCCCCGAGGCGCCATCCCGCCTCGACAAGCTCGCTCCACGTGTCGGGACCCACGACCCCGTCAACGAGGAGGCCGCGCCGCTGCTGGAAGGCGCGCACGGCCTGTTCCGTGGGGAGGCCGTAGGCGCCGTCGGGGTCGTCGATCCCGAGCCCGAGCGCGCGCAGGCGGGCCTGTACGTCGGCCACCTCCGGCGATCTGTCGCCGGGGCGCAACAGGAGGTGGCGGCGTTCGCCCAGGGAGGCCTCCACGACAGGGGTCTCGCTACCAGGCGTGCTCTGTTATCGGCCTGCCTTCGAGGTAGCGCTCCGCGTCGATCGCGGCCATGCTGCCCAGCCCCGCAGCGGTGATCGCCTGCCGGTAGCGATGGTCGACGACGTCGCCGGCGGCGAAGACGCCGGGCACGGAGGTCTCCGTGGTGTCGCCCTGGACCTTGATGTAGCCGAGGTCGTCCATCTCGAGCTGACCCTTGAACAGCGCGGTCTGGGGCTCGTGGCCGATCGCCACGAAGACCCCGTCCGCGTGCGCCTCGCCGACCTCTCCCGAGACGACGTTGCGCAGCCGGGCCCCCGACACCGAGCCGTCCCCGAGGATCTCGTCGACGCCGGTGTCCCACATCCACTCGATCTTGGGGTTCGCGAACGCGCGGTCCTGCATGATCTTGGAGGCGCGCAGGGTGCGGCGGCGGTGCACCACCGTGACCTTGGTGGCGAACTTCGTGAGGAAGATGGCCTCCTCGAGCGCGGAGTCTCCTCCGCCCACGACGAGAAGCTCCTTCCCGCGGAAGAAGAAGCCGTCGCAGGTGGCGCACGTGGACACGCCGTGGCCCAAGAGCCTGTCCTCGCCCGGCACCTCGAGCATGCGAGCGACGGCCCCCGTGGCGACGATGACCGCGTCCGTCCGGAGCAGACGATCGGCCGTGCGGACTTCGAACGGCTCCGCGGAGAGATCGACCGACACCGCGTCCTCCGACACGAACTCGGCCTCGAAACGAGCCGCCTGCTTGCGCATACGCCCCATGAGCTCGGGGCCGAGGATCCCGTCGACGAAGCCGGGGTAGTTCTCGACCTCGGTCGTGAGCATGAGCTGGCCGCCCGCGCGCACACCCTCGAGCACGAGGGGATGAAGGTTGGCGCGCGCCGCGTACACGGCCGCGGTGAGGCCGGCGGGGCCGGCTCCCACGATCACTACTCTGCGGGACTCCTCCTGCATCGCCATCTCAGCCTATCCAACGGCTGCGAGGGGGGTCCGATTCCTGTCACGGGGAGGGGAGGAGGCCCGAGGCGGTGTGGAGGGGCACGTCGCAGGTGCCCTCGGCCCACACCCGGACCGCGTACCCGTCGAGTCGACCCCCGGGCTCGCCGTCCGTGACGAACACCATCACGAGGACGCGCCGGTCCTCGAACGTGCCCCTCTGAGCGAGCGCGGGCAGGGTCGGACCGGTCGCGGCCTCGAGCGTCGCCCTTCCGCAGTCCCTTACCTGGTCGGCCACCTCGGGGGGCGCCTGGGAGACGAGAGCGGCGAGGAGGCCCGCAGCCGTCTCCCGAGCGGCGGCCGTGGACGGGTTCGCCTCGGCCACGCCCGCGACCGCGGGCTCCCTACGGCCCAACCGGACGAGGTCGACCGCGCTGAAGGCTGTCTCCGCCCGCTTGAACCGGGGCCCGTCCGTGGAGCCCACACCTGCATCGAGACGACGATCGAGCCGGGTTCCCTTCTCCCGCGCCGCACTTCCTCCCCCGCCCTCGTCGCCTCCACCGCCCACGAGGGAGCTCACGCCGACGACGACGAGGACGAGAGCGGCCGCGGCGAGGGCGGGCGAGAGACGTTCGAACCAGCGACGCGTCCGGCCGGGCTGGGGCGGGGACGCCGGCATCGGCTCGGGACGACGGCCGACCGCATCCCACACCCCCTCCAGCAGGGCGTCGCGCTCGTCGGGCGAGAGGCGCGGCGGCGCTCCGGCCACGAGCGCGGCGAGGCCGCGCCTCTCCTGTTCGCACTCGGGGCAGCCCGCGAGGTGGGCGCGCACGGCGCGGTCCGTGGGCTCGTCGAGCTCGCCGCGCACGTGGCGCCCGAGGAGCTCCGAGCAGGTGGGGTGGTCCATCTTCTCGGTCATCTCGTCCTCTTCGACGGAGCCCCGGGCGACGGGGGTTCCAGCAGCTGCGCGAGGAGACGGCGCCCGCGGCTGATGCGCGACTTCACCGTTCCCAGCGCGACGCCGGTGAGCCGGGCGATCTCCTCGTAGGGCACGCCGCCGAGGTCGTGCATGACGACCGCCTCCCGGTACTCGGGCGGCACCTTCTCCAGCGCGCGGGCGATGTCGAGCCGCCGCACCGCGTTCTCCTCCACCCGGGCGGGGAAGCGAGGATCCTCGACGCCCTCCTCGGGGGCCTCCTCCGCGGGCGGGTGCCGGCGCCGTCGGCGGAGCACGTCGCGCGACGCGTTGATACCGATGCGGAAGAGCCACGTCCCGACTTCGGCCTCCCCCTTGAAGGAGGCGGCGCGCCGGAACAGCGAGACGAACGTCTCCTGGGTCGCCTCGAGGGCGTCCTCTCGATCCCCCGTGACCCGAAAGGCGAGGGCGAAGATGCGGTCCTCGTGGCGGCGCACGAGAGCGACGAAGGCATCCTCGTCCCCGGCCACGAAGCGACGCAGGAGGGCGTGGTCGTCGAGCTCCTCACGCGCCAAAGAAGCGGACCTCGGCGACCTCGGCGCTGCCCGCCCCCCCTCCCGGAAGCGAGGTGATCCACAGCAGCCAGTAGCGGGCCCGCACGGCCTCGAGCGGCACCCGGCTGGAGCCGGGCGCGTCCGCGACGTCGCCCACGACGCGCAGGCCGCTCTCGTCCTGCGGGCGCGCCGTGCCGGCGCGGAGCTCGAAGGAGTACCCGGGGGAGGGCGAGTCGACCACCACTCGGCCCACCGAGCGGGGGCGACCCAGGTCGATCAGAAGCCCGACCCCGGGCTTGACCGCCTGGAGCGAGTCGCTGTAGCTCGACGTGCGCCAGAACGTGGCCGGGTCGCCGTCGACGGCGAGGGGCGCCTCCTCGGGGTGCTCCCCGTCGCCCCCGTAGGGATCGAAGTCCGCCACCGCGCCGATCTCGAGCTCCTGGGTCGCGGCCGGCCGGTCGCCCCCTCGAGGCCGTCCGGCGCCGTCGCCGGCGGGGGTGTCGTCACGGAACAGCAGCGTGGGGACGAGGACGGCAAGGGCGACGGCGACCGCGACCCCGATCAGAAGGGGCAGCAGGCGGGCAGGGGACGTGGACGCGCCGCGTGCCGGGGGTGCGGCGCGCCGGGCGTCGGCCGGGGCCGCCGCCCGGCGCATGACCGCCGTGGTCGACGCCGCGCTCGGCGCGCCCTCGAGCGCGGCGCGCATGTCGTGCGCGGAGGAGAACCGGTCATCCGGGTCCTTGGCCAGGGCTTTCATGACGACGGCCTCGAACCGGCGCGGGACGCCGACCTTGAGGCTCCGCAGCGCCGGAGGTGTCTCCTGTCGGTGCTTCAACGCGACTCCGAGGGGGCTGTCCGCGGAGAACGGCGGGCGGCCCGCGACCAGCTCGTAGAGCAGGACGCCGAGCGAGTAGACGTCGGAGCGCGCGTCCGGCTCGAGGCCCTCGAGCTGCTCCGGCGCGAGGTAGGTCACGGTGCCGAGGATCGAACCCGTCGTGGTCAGGTCGCCGCCGGCGAACGCCGCCTTGGCGATCCCGAAGTCGGCCACCTTGAGAGCACCGTCGTCGCAGGCCAGCACGTTGGCCGGCTTGATGTCGCGGTGGACGATGCCGGCTCCGTGCGCGTAGGCGAGGGCGTCGCAGATCGTGATGCCGACGTGTGCGGCCTCCCCCGGGCCCAGTGGGCCCGAGCTCCTCAGTGCGTCGGCGAGGCTTCCGCCGCCGCAGTGCTCCATCACGATGTACCGGCGCAGCAGCCCGTCGGGGCCGGCCTCGTCGCCGGTGTCGTAGATGGCGACGATGCTCGGATGCGCCAGGCGAGCGGCCGCCAGCGCCTCGCGCCGGAACCGGGTTACGAAGGACTCGTCTGCCGCCAGGTGGGCGTGGAGGATCTTGACCGCGACGGCGCGGGCGAGGACCTCGTCGCGCGCACGCCACACCGTGGCCATGCCGCCGCGCGCGATCTCACCGCGGAGCGTGTAGCGGCCTGCGAGCTGAACGTTTTCTGCCGACACCCGGCGATGCTATGCGTCGGCGCGCCGCCCCGCCCGCCCGGCGGTCGCTAGACCGTTCCCGACCGGGCCCCCGCCACAGCCCGCCCCCACGCCCTCAGCGCGGGGACGCGCGCGATCACCAGCGTCTTGGCCTGGCGGGCGACACGCACGCGCACGACGCCCTCCTCGTCGAGCGACACGTCGAGGAGGCGGGCCCCCGCGTCGCGCGCGAGCTCGCGCGCCCTTGCCTCGAGGCGCGGGTCGGATGCGGCCAGGTCGGCGGATGACACGTCGGTGGACAGATCGATAGCGATGTCGTTCGCCGTCGAGTCCAGGGTGATGTAGTTGATCGTGACAGCGCCTGCGTCGAACACGACGACGGCGAGGAGGGCGAGCCCGACCGCCAGCCTGAGCAGCCACTCGACGACGACGCCACGTTGATCGGTCGCGAACCGTCTCACGCCCCTCTGTATCGGCGAGAGCGAGCGCCGGCTTAGGCGAGGGCATCTCCTCGTCCCGGAACGACCGGTCAGGGACCCGAGGCCGCGGGCAGGCGCCGACGCCCGCCGCGCGGGACCCGGGCTCAGGGCCGGCGAGCGAGGCGGCGGGCGAGGGCCCGACGGACGAAGTCGAGCTCGGGGAGCCTCAGCCAGGTCCCGAGCGCGAAGTAGGCGACGAGCCCGGCGCCGACGGGGACCGCGACGACCGCGACCTGCCCGGCCAGCGTGGAGTCGTCGACCGCCGCGCTGACCGCCGTGAGAGCCGCCCAGACCGCCACACCCATGCCGCCCGCGGCGAGGCCGATGCGGGCCGCGCTCGCGACCAGGGCGCGCCCTCCGAGTCCACCGATCCGGCGCGACAGGGCCCGGCTCAGGACCGCCACGCCGAAGACGTAGGCGAGCGCGTGTCCGGCAGCGAGGCCCTCCACGCGCAGGAGGGCGAACATCGGGACGTTGACCGCGGTGTTGAGCGCGACGGCGCCGCAGTTGACGAGGAAGGGCGTCTTCGTGTTCTGCATCGCGTAGAAGGCGCGCAGCAACAGCTGGAACATCGAGAAGGGCACGAGCCCGAGCACGAAGAAGCGCAGCACGCCCGCCACGAGCTCCACCGAGGACGCCTGCATCACGCCGTGCTCGAGGAAGAGGCGCACGATCGGCTCGGCGAGCAGCAGGTAGCCGACGGCCGCAGGGAGTATGAGGAGGAACGTCGCCCGGATGCCGGTTCCGAGCCGCGACCGGAACGTGTCCCACTGCCTGTCCAGCGCGAGCTCGCTCATCCCGGGCAGCAGCGCGGTGATGACCGACACGGCGAACAGGCCGTGGGGCAGCATGAAGAACGTGAAGGCGGCGACGTAGGCCGCGTAGCCCCCTGTCTGGCCGTTCGCGAGCCACTGGACGATGAGGTAGCCGATCTGGTTGGAGACGACGTAGCCGATGACGAACACGGAGAGGCGCGCCAGCTTCCTTGTCGCCGGGTGTGCGAGGGAGAAAGTGAGCCTGTACCGCCCGAGGCCTCGGAGCCACGGGAGATTGGCGAGCGCTTGCAGCGCGACGCCCGCGGTCGTGCCGCCGCCGATGATCCAAAGCTGCGTCGTGGTGACCCCGGCAAGGCCGCGCTCGATCCCTCCATAGGCTTGGTGGAAGGCAACGAAGATCGCGATCACGGCGAGGTTGTTCAGGATCGGCGTGTACATAGGCGGGCCGAAGCGCTTGTGCGCGTTGAGGAAGCCCGCCGTGAGGGCGTACAGCCCGTAGAAGATGATCTGCGGGACGAACAGGCGCAGCAAGAACGTGAGGACATCTTCCTGCAACGCTTGTTCGTCGCCCGCCCGAGTCGCATAGAGACGCGCTATCCACGGAGCCGCAAGCACTCCGATCGTCGTCACCGCGGTCAGGACGACGATGGAGACGTTCATGATGGCGCTGGCGACCTCCCACGCCCGCTCTCTGCCCTCCTTCTCGAGCAGCTCGACGAACACGGGGACGAACACCGACGTGAGCACGCCCCCCAGGACGAGCTCGTAGATGATGTTGGGGGCGGTGTTGCCGAGGTGGTAGGTGTCTGCGAGGCGCCCAGACTCCACGATGCCGAGAGCCGCGGCCACGGCCGCGAGCCGCCCCACCCCCGTTGCGCGCGACAGCACGGTCCCCAAGGACATGACTGCGGTCGCGCGCCGCAGCGAGCTCAAGCGGGGGTGGGGTCCGAGATCTCGGTATCCGCCCGCCGCCGGCGGCGAACGGCCCGCACCGCGTAGAACAGGACGAGGAAGAGTAGGGCGCCGATCGTGAGGCCGAGCGCGATCTTGTTGAACTGGGTCGAGCTGACGGAGATGTTCGTGCGTGCGATGAGAGTGGTCCCTTCGCATCGCTCACCCGGGCCGGTGATGCACACGGTCAGGGGGAAGCTCCCGCTCGAGCGGGCCCTGGCCTCCGCGGTGATGGGGTTGTTGCCCGGATGCAGCCGCATCCCCTGGAACACGGCTTGGGAGAAGTCGAGCTCGGTGGCCTCGAGGTGAACGTCGACCGTGACCGGATAGTCGTTGTTGTTGAACAGCACCAGCGGGATGGGCTGATTGCGCGACGTGAGCGTGAGGCGCGTCCGTCCTCCGATG
Organism: Actinomycetota bacterium; assembly: GCA_036258675.1. Lineage (GTDB taxonomy): Bacteria > Actinomycetota > CADDZG01 > CADDZG01 > WHSQ01 > DATADD01. Next base: position 16,836 of record DATADD010000036.1, read on the forward strand.
CTGATGTTGCGGAGCTGGCCCTGGGCGCTGCGAGCGGCGGCCTCCGCGTACTCTGCGGCCCGGGCAAGCCCCGTGACGTCCTCCATCCACGCGCGCGCCTGGGCGGTGAGGACGTCGCGCAGCAGCGCATCGTGGCGCTCTACAGGCGGCTCCACGTCGCGGAAGGTCTCCAGGACCGAGCGTGCATCCCTGATCGCGGCGAAGAAGCCGGCATCGGGGGCGGTTTGGAGCGGCGGCGCTGCATGCACCAGGACCCGCTCCCGCTCCGGTCCTCCGATGCGCAGCCCCTGTTCGGGCGTCATCGTCTCGAGCCAGGGCGCGCGCGCGAGGGCCTGCAGCAGCCGCTCGATGACGCCCGAAGGAGGGTGCCACAGGGCCGAGATGCTCACGTGGAGCACGCGGCCCCCTACGCCCGGCAGCTCCTCGCGGATGACGGCGGTCTCGGCGAGAAGCCGCTGGAGGTCGAGGGCGTCGTCGCCCGGGCGGGCCAGGGCCCCCATACGCTGCTGGACCGCCTCGTCGGCGACGAAGCCGCGCGCGCGCTCGTCGGCCTCGACGACGACCGGGCAGGTGAAGGACCCGAACGGACGAGGACAGCCAGCCCGTCGCGTGGGGAGCGCCTCGAGTGACCCGGGGGAGAAGAACGTCTTGAAGGCGGGCCCCGTGGGCTCGACGCCCTGCAGGGCGCGCAGGCTGCCTGCGTCGAGACGTCCGGCGGGCGGCATGAGCCACGATGTGTCCACGCGCGAGCCGAGCCAGTCCCGGAGAACCTTCTCGCCCTCGTCGAAGTGATCGGCGAGGTTCGTGGGATCGAGAAGATGACGGGTGATCGTGGGGAGGTCCGGCGCGCCGTAGGGCACGAAGAGGTGCTGGATGCCGGGCCGGTTGACGAGGGCGGTTCGGAGTGCGTCGAGGGACTCGGCTGCGAGGCGAGCGCTTCGGTCACCGGGCGGGACCCGCACCGAGCCCTCCGGGCCCGCGCGCGCGTAGCCGTTCGCCATGTCGGCGAGCTCCTCGACGAGGCGGGGCACGGGGGCCAAACCGAGGGCGACGTCGGCGCGACCCTCGCGGCTGATCGCGTCGAGGGCGCGCCGCAGCCATCCGTTGAGCTCCACCGCCGCCTCGAGCGGCGACCTCCCCGTGGCCGGATCGACGGTGAAAACGCCGTCGGGCCCCCGTGACGGCGGCCCTCCCACCGCCCATGCGAGCACGAGGTTGAGCTGGCCCGCGTCCTCGTCGACCTTGCTCGGGTAGTAGATGAACGGAGTCACCAGCTCGTCGAGCGGCGCGCCGGCGCCGTCGTGCACGCGGATCACGAGCGGGTAGACGCCTCCCTCCTGCGTCCGGGCGAGGGAATCGAGGCGCAGCGTCCGGGAGCGGATGGCGATCCGGCGGGTGGCGCCCGGCGCGACGCGCGCGTCGAGGTTGCGGTAGGGGGTGAAGCTCGATACCGCGAACGTGGCATCGGGGTCGTCGAGGCTCTCGTGAAGCGCGGAGCGGCTCTCGACCCGCTCGCCCGCCGAAACGGTGACCTGGAGCCCTTCGACCTCGGTCGCCCCGCCGTTGGTCACACCGAGAACGATCGCCAACGGCTCCTCCGCCGCGCGCGCCACGGAGCGCTGCCGCAGAAGCGTGAGCTGAACGCCGTCGTCCTGAGCGGCCGCCTTCGCAGGAAGGCCTGCGGTGCCCAACAACAACGACATCGCGAGGAGCGACAGAGCCACGGACCGTGACCCGGCAGTCGGCTCAGGCGTTCTGGAGCCGGGCCGCCCCCTGCACGGCCTCTCTCCGGTCAGACGCGTAGCGGCGGCCATCGCCGCCAGCATAGAGAGGATCGACCTTCTCCCCCGGGAGGGGGCGAGGGGCTAGCGGGAGCCGCCGATGCGGCCTATGCGCTGGTAGAAGCCGGTCCCGTAGCGGGCCTTGGTCGTCTCCCCGCCCTTCTTTCCGCCGATCCGCCCGATCCGCCCGAAGTGCTCTTCGCCGTAGCGGGCCTTGGTCGTCCGGCCGCCCTTCCGGCCCGCCTCCGCCCGGCTCATCTTGTCGTTCTCGGACATCGCTCCTCCGTGTAAAGACCCCCCGCTGACGGGGGTTCGTTACCCCCGTCCCCTCGGGCGAAACTGGCTCCTGGACGAGCCGCAGCCGCTCAATCGCGCCCGGTCTCGTGCCGATGAGGAGGTTGGCCAGACCCCTCGATCGGGAGCGCCCACGCACATGGCGAACGTCTCCGAGTTCCTGCGCTACGTCGTCGACAACAAGGCCTCGGACCTGCACCTCAAGGCAGGAGGGCCTCCCTGCGCTCGCATGGCCGGCAAACTCGCGCGGACCCCGTTCCCGGCGATGAGCGCAGCCGACTGCGAGCGTGTCGCGATGGACCTCATGAACGTGGAGCAGGCGCAGACCTTCAAGACCAAGGGCGAGGTCGACTTCGCTCACTCCGAGCCGGGTCTGGGGCGGTTCCGCTGCAACGTGTTCCGGCAGAGGGGCAGCGTGTCGTTGGCGCTGCGACGGGTGCTGCCGGGGAGCCCGTCGTTCGAGACCCTCGGCCTACCGCCCGCGGTGAGCGCCCTCGCCGACGAGCAGCGCGGTCTCGTGCTCGTCACGGGACCGACCTCGTCGGGCAAGACGACGACGACGGCCGCGATGATCAACCACATCAACGCGACGAGGTCGTGTCACGTCCTCACGATCGAAGACCCGATCGAGATCCTTCACTCCGACCGGGCCGCGGTCGTCAACCAGCGCGAGATAGGACACGACACCGTCAGCTTCGCGGCCGCGCTGCGCGCTGCCATGAGACAGGACCCCGACGTCATCTTCGTGGGCGAGATCCGCGACGAGGAGACCGTGCGGGCGTGCCTCCAGGCGGCGGACACCGGCCACCTCGTGATCTCGACCCTGCACACCACCGACGTGGCCGAGACCGTCAACCGCATCATCGACTTCTTCCCGCCGTACCAGCAGAGCCAGACACGCGTGTCGCTCGCCTCCTCGCTCAAGGGGGTCGTATCCCAGCGGCTCCTGCGGCGGGCCGATGGGCGGGGCCTGCTCCCGGCGGTCGAGGTCCTCGTGATGAACGGGCGTATACGGGACCTCGTCCTCGATCCGGAGAAGACCCACATGATCCCCGACATCGTGGCCGAGTCCGGGTTCTACGGGATGCAGACCTTCGACCAGGCGCTCCTCTCGCTGTACCGGTCCGGCAGGGTCACGCTCGACGACGCTCTCGGGGCGACGACCAACTCGCACGACTTCCAGGTCGCCCTGCGCCAAGAGGGCCTGCAGCCCGTCTCCTGACGGCTCGGCCGGGCAGCGGCCGAGGGGCGTCGCGGCCGGGCGGGGCCACTACGCTGGGCGGCATGGTTGCCGACGCCTCGACCTCGCGCCGCGCGCCTCCGGCGCTCTCGGAGCTGCTCGCGGACGGGTCCGTGGTGATGGACCTCGCCCGGGTGTTCAGGGCGCGCGGCCACAGGCTCTACCTCGTCGGCGGACGCGTACGGGATGCGTTTCTCGGGCGGCCGGACGGCGACCTCGACTTCGCGACCGACGCCGCACCCGAACGGTCGCGCGCGCTCGTCGCGCCGCGGGCCTCGAGCGTGTGGCTGCAGGGCATTCGCTTCGGCACCGTGGGCGCAGAGATAGAGGGCGTCCGCATGGAGATCACCACCTTCCGCACCGAACGCTATGCGCCCGCGTCGCGCCATCCCGAGGTCTCGTTCGAAGACAGCATCGAGATCGATCTCGCCCGCCGGGACTTCACGATCAACGCGCTCGCGATCGAGCTTCCCGAGCGGCGCGCCCTCGATCCCCACGGCGGCCTCGAGGACCTCGGCCGGAAGGTGATCCGGACTCCCGCCGATCCCGGAGCCTCGTTCGGCGACGACCCCCTTCGGATGCTGCGCGCGTTCCGCTTCGCGTCGCAGCTCGGTTTCTCGGTCGCGCCCGACGTTCTCTCCTCGATCGAGGCGTTGAGGGACCGGATCGGGACCGTCTCCCAGGAGCGGATCCGCGACGAGCTCTCCCGCCTCCTGCTCGGCGACGAACCGGGCCGTGCCCTTCGCCTCGCCGACGGAACGGGGCTCCTCGACCTCTTCCTCCCCGAGCTGACGCGGCTGAAGCTGCAGCAGGACCCCCTGCACCGCCACAAGGACGTCTTCGCGCACACGCTGGCCGTGCTCGATCGCTCGGAGCGCGACCTCGTCGTCCGCCTCGCCGCACTGCTCCACGACATCGGCAAGCCGAGGACCCGACGCATCGGTCCCGAAGGCGTCTCGTTCCACCACCATGAGGTGGTGGGAGCCGACATGGCGCGCGCCCGTCTGCGAGCGCTCAGGTATCCCAACGAGGTCGTGGACGCGGTCGCCGAGTTGATCCGTCTGCACCACCGCTTCCACACCTACGGACAGGGGTGGAGCGATTCGGCCGTCCGCCGTTACGTGCGCGACGCGGGCTCGCTCCTGCCCCGGCTCAACGCCCTCGTTGCGGCCGACTGCACGACGCGCAACCGCGACCGGGCGCGCCAGCTGCGCGCCCGCATGGAGGAGCTCGAGGCGCGCATCGCAGAGCTCGCGGAACGGGAGGAGCTCGCCAGCCTCCGGCCGGAGCTCGACGGCAACGACGTGATGGCCTACCTGGGGATCCCTCCCGGGCCGGTCGTGGGCGAGGCGCTTGCCTTCCTGCTCGAGATCCGGCTCGAGGAGGGCCTCATCGGACGCGACGAGGCGTACAAGCGCGTGGACGCGTGGGCGCGCGAGCGCGGCATCGAGCCACGTGACGGCGCCTGAGCCCCGACCTCATCCCGGCGGCCCCTATTTCGAGGCTCTTGCCGCGCACCTCGGGCGCGCCTATCTGCGCTACAGCTTCACGAGGGGCACGCGACAGGAGGTTGCGTTCCTGCTGGAGGTGCTCGGGCTCGAGCCCGGCGCGCGCGTCCTCGACGTCGGCTGCGGGCCCGGCCGCCACGCGGTCGCGTTCGCGCAGGCGGGGCTGGCGGTCACCGGTGTCGATGTCTCGGCGCGCTTCCTCGAGCTCGCGGCGGAGGCGGCGCGCGCCGCGGGGGTGGGCGCGGCCTTCTTCGAGGTGGACGCCCGCCAGATGCCGTTCGAGGACGAGTTCGACGCGGTCGTGTCGCTGTGCCAGGGCGGCTTCGGGCTGATGGGCAGAGACGACGCCCTGGTGCTGCGCCGCATGGCCGAGGCCGCCAAGCCCGGGGCAACGGTAGTGGTGACGGCGTTCAACGCCTACTTCGAGGCCGCGCGGGCGCGCCCTGGAGGGCGGTTGGACGCCGACTCGGGCATCGTCCACGAGGTCGCGAACGTGCGCGGAGAGGACGGACGCGAGCGCGCGATGGACATGTGGACCGGCGTGTACACGCCGCGGGAGCTGAGGCTGCTCGCGCTCGGCGTCGGGCTCGTGCCGGACGCGGTGTGGGGTGTGGAGCCGGGCGCCTACGCCCGGCGTCCGCCCGGGGTCGACCTCGCCGAGCACATGCTCGTCGCCCGCAAGACCCCGGCCTAGGGAGGTGCGGCCCGAAACATCGCGGCGCGTCGCATGGCGCGCCCCAGCAACGCTCCGAGGGCGAGCGTGACGAGCCCTGAGGGTACGAGCACGGCCCGGAAGGTCGAGCCCGCGAACAAGACCATCACCGACGCCGCAGCGACGCTGGCGAGGTTGTAGAGGATGTCGTAGAGCGCGAAGGCGCGCCCCCGGTAGGCGTCCGGGAGCGTCTCCTGGATCTGCGCATCGGTCGCGATCTTGGCGACGTAGGCGCCGTAGCCGCCGAGCGCGGTGAGCCCGAGCACGGCGCGCAGGTCCTGGACCCCTCCCAGGGCGGCGATGCCCCCACCCGCGACCACGAACCCGAGCAGGATGAGGCGGGCGTTGCCGAGAGAGCGCCCGAACGCGGACGCCGACCACGCGCCGACGAACGCCCCCACGGAGGAGACACCGAGAGCGAGGGCGCCGGCGGACAGGCGCCCGAAGCGCTCCTCGGCGCCGGGGAACTCCTGCTTGATGACGAGCAGGGCGGCGACGCCGGTGAGCATGACCGCGCTGCGGAGCAGGAAGATCGCCGCCAAGGAGAGGCGGGCGGGCCGGCGCCTCCACACCTCGCGCGCCCCGGCGGCCAGCTCTCGGACCACCCGGCCCACCGCGTCCCCGAACCGCTCGAGCGGCCCCACCGAGGCGACGAGGTCGCGGCCGATGCGGCGTGCAACGAGCGCCGAGGCGGCGTAGACGAGGCCCGCCGCGACGAAGATCCACGGGGTGGTGGTCACGGCGACGCCGCCGATGCCGATGACGCCTCCGAGGAGCGCCGCGATCATGCCGCCGCCCCCGGAGAGAGCGTTGGCTCGCAAGAGGTGGTGCTCACCGAGGACGGCGGGCAGCGCGGCCCCCTTCGTGGTCAAGAACAGCCGCCCGAACCCGAGCAGGACGAGGATGGCGACGTAGGGGGCCGCGTCAGCCGGCAGCGCGTCCCACCACAGAGGGAGGGTCACGAGCAGGACCGCCCGGGTCAGGTTCGTGCCCACGAGCAGGAGCTTGCGGTCCCACCGGTCGACGAAGACTCCGAGAACCGGCGCCACGAGGGAGTAGGGCACGAGCGTGAGGGCGAAGACGGCGAGTATCCGCCTCGGCGTGTCCTGGGACGCGGGGTCGAAGATGACGGCGTCGGCGAAGGCGGCCTGGGCGACCCCGTCGGCGCACTGAGCGATCAGCTGAGCGCCGAGCAACAACCTGAAGTCGCGCGCTTGGAGCAGCCGCCGCACGGTCGCGGCGCGCGGGAGCGCCGAAGCCGCGAGGCGGGTCGCGCCGGTCAGCTCGGCAGCGGTGACGGCCCGAGGACGACGCCGTCGGCGGCGGGGGCGTGCCCGTTGCTCGCGGCGGATCCCTTGGCCGCGGGGGTCGCCGGGCGTCCCGCGATGAAGTCCTCGACGAGGTCGCGCGCCACCGGGTCGGCGTACTGCACCGGCGGAGACTTCATGAAATAGGCGCTGGGTCCGAGGAGGGGGCCGCCGAGGCCTCGGTCGAGCGCGACCTTGGCGCAGCGGACCGCATCGATGACGACACCCGCGGAGTTGGGCGAGTCCCATACCTCGAGCTTGAGCGCGAGCGAGATCGGGACGTCGCCGAACTCGCGCCCCTCCATGCGGATGTAGGCCCACTTGCGGTCCCGGAGCCACGGGACGTGGTCCGAGGGCCCGATGTGGATGTCGTCGGCGTCGATGCCGGCACTGATCTGCGACGTCACCGACTGGGTCTTGGAGATCTTCTTGGACTGCAGCCGCTCTCGCTCGAGCATGTTCATGAAGTCCATGTTGCCGCCGAAGTTGAGCTGATAGGTGTGGTCGATCACCACGCCGCGGTCCTCGAAGAGCTTCGACAGGACGCGATGGGCGATCGTGGAGCCCACCTGGCTCTTGATGTCGTCGCCGACGATCGGAACCCTTCGCTGCTCGAACCGGCGCGCCCATTCGGGGTCGGACGCGATGAACACCGGCATGCAGTTGATCAGCGCGACGCCCGCTTCCAAAGCCTGCTCGGCGTAGAAGCGCGCCGCCTGCTCGGAGCCCACGGGAAGGTAGTTCACGACCACATCGGTGCCGGTCTCGCGCAGCGTCTCGGCGACGTCCACGGGCGGCGCGCCGGACTCCGTCACGACCTGGCGGTAGTACTTGCCGAGACCGTCATGCGTCGGACCGCGCAAGACCGTGACGCCGGTGGCCGGGGGCTCGAAGAATCTCACGGTGTTGTTCGGCTCGACCCAGATCGCGTCGGCGAGGTCGAGGCCTACCTTGTTCTCGTCGACGTCGAAGGCGCAGGAGAACTCGACGTCCGAGACGTGGTAGCCGCCGAGACCGACGTGCATGAGCCCCGGCACACGCTCGTCCTCGCGCGCCTTGGCGTAATAGGAGACGCCCTGGAGCAGCGAGGAGGCGCAGTTGCCGACGCCGATGACTCCGACTCGAACC
>DATADD010000037.1:0-8683 GCA_036258675.1 Actinomycetota bacterium
CTTGCGGGGCTTTGACGACGATGGCATCGACCTGCATGCCCTTCTCGCCGCCGACGCTTACCGGGCGCGGTTCCTCGGAGTCAAGGAAAGGGTTCGTCCGTATCCAGGCGATCATGTCGCGGGGGGCAGGAGCCACTTCGAGCCCCCCCGACCCGTTCGGCTTGTAGACCTCCTCGGCATTCAGGAACCCGAGCCAATTACCGTCGTTGTCCACCTCCCTTATGTCCCACGCGTCGCGTAGCTCGGGACCGCCTCGGGTCCACCCCTTGCCAAGGCTGAAGGACATCGTCGGCCTGAACTCCTCGGTGACGTAGCGCCCGGCAGGGAGGGGTTCGCCTTCATAGGTCTCCGTGTCCTCCGGGATGCGGTGGACCTTGTCCTCTTGCTTTTCCTTCTCTGCCGATCGCTTCTGTGCCGATCGCTTCTCGTTCTGAACCGCTTGGTCTTCTCTCTGCGCCGACCCTCCACCACAGGCCGGAAGGCCGAGTAGGAGCATCGCCAGCACTCCCACGCAGAACGTCAGCGCAGGGGTCCCGACTCCGACGCCAGCTCCACGACGCTCGAGACCCTGTCGGCAGGGATCCTCGCGTGGCGCGCCGCCCGAAAGACGGCAGCGGGTGAGCTCGCCTCGACGAGGACGAACACGGTCTCCTCCGACGGAACCAGGAACGATGCCAGCGGCGTGACGTCGGCGCGCCGGAGCTCGTCCACGGCGTGCCCCGCCTCCTCTTGCACGACACCAACCCAGTAACTCTCGATAAGGAAGGTGGCCATCGAAGGGTGGCTCCGACCCGTTCTCCATTGTCGTCCTCCACCTCAAGTTGCGTTCGAGCCATGGGCTCCACTGCGTCGGTCGTGGGCGCGATGGTTCGGGCGAGTTCCAAGTCCGCGCTCCGCCAGAGCTTGCCTCTTGACGGCGCCACCGGGTCCGCCTCCCTCACAGCCCGAACGGTCCTCCCCGTGGGAGCAGGAGTCGGTACCGGGGCCTCCCGCCAAGGTGTCGAGGTCGCTGCCTCCGTCGAGATCGTCTTTCCCACCGCCTCCAAGCAGCAGGTCGTCCCCACTTCCGCCTGACACGGAGTCGTTCCCCGGGCCTCCCTCTGCGAAGTCGTCCCCGCTGCCTGCCCCGATCTCGTCGGCACCGGCGCCTCCCCAGAGCCCATCGTCGCCGTCGAGGCCCACCAAGAAGTCCGCGCCGTCCTGTCCTTCGGCAAAGTCGGCTCCGCTACCTGCTATCAGCACGTCGTTGCCCGAGCCGCCTTCGAGTCCGTCATCTCCCTCCTCGCCGAAGATGAGATCCGCTCCGGTCCCCCCCTCGAGCTCGTCGGTGGCGGCATTGCCCCAGAGACTGTCGTCGCCTGCCTCCCCGAGGACCACATCGACGCCGTCGTCCCCGAAGAGCTCGTCGCTGCCCGGACCCCCGTGGACCTCGTCGACACCCTCACCGGCGGCGATGAGATCGCTCCCCGACCCACCGTTCAGCTCGTCCTCGCCGGACCCGCCGCAGATGACGTCGTCGCCGGCGGCTCCGAGGACCCTGTCGGTCCCGCCGAGAGCCTGGATGACGTCCCGGCCCCGCGTCCCGCGGAGGACCTCGCTCGTGTCCGTTCCGACTATCGTGGCGCGCTCCCTCTCGCACAGGGCGAACGGCTGCGCGGACGCCGATGGAGCAGCCGCCACCGCGCCGACCAGAGCCACGGAGCTCAGAAGGATCGCCCGCCTGGACGTGATGGACGTCATGAACCGCCTCCCCTCGGTCGATTTGTTGCGACCGTACGCCGGTGCGGCGCGAGAGGAATCGGGGAGCTCCCTAGAAAGTGTCGCTCGTCTCCGGTCCTTCCAGCCGGGAGGAAAGCTCTGCGCGACCCCGAACGCCGAGCTTGGCGTAGACCTTCCCGAGATTGAACTCCACGGTCTTGCGGCTCATGAACAGACGTGCGGAGATCTCTGGGTTCGAAAGCCCCGACGCAGCGAGTTGAGCGACACGGCGCTCCGTCTCTGTAAGACCCGAGCGCGAGCGGGTTCGGGAGCCGACGCGGTCGGCTTCATCTCTCGCGCGCCGTCCCCATCCCGTGGCACCGAGCTCGTCGAACAACGCCGACGCCCGTTCGAAGGCCTCGGTCGCAGCTCGCTTCTCCTTCCGTCGACGGTGGATGGCCCCCTGCACCAGCAGGGTCCGGCCGAGCTCGAACGGCATGGGGAGGTCGGAATGCTGTCGGACGGCCTTGTCGATCCACGAGCTGGCCCCGTCGAGGTCCCCTCGGCTGGCGCTCAGCAGGGCCCGACAACGCGAGGTCGAGGCTCGGGCCCACGGGAGCCCGGCGCGACGTCCCCGGTTCTCCAACCGGTCGAGCACAGAGGAGGCGTCATCGAGTCGTCCGAGCTCGATGAGAGCTTCGACATGGTCTGGCTCGTGTCGGAGCCCCGCGGGCGAGGCGAGGCCGATCCGGTCCGCGATGTCCGTCGCCTCGGTCAAGGCGTCGCAGGCAGCGCCGGGGTCGCCGGCCGATAACGCGATGAAGCCGGACGTACGCAGCGCGAATGCAATGGTCATCGGGTCGCCGACGTCTCGGGACTGCGCGAGGACGTCCTCGATCCTCGCCTGGGCGGCATCGAGTCTCCCCTCCCTCGCGTCTATCGACGCGAGGGTTTCGAGTCCCCAGAGCCGCTCCATCTCCTGATCGCTGAGCGCGGCCTCGTTGCACTGTTCTTGGGCATAGCCGCGTGCCTCGCCCCAGGCGCCGGCGAGGACCTCGAGTTGGCTCAGCTGATCCAAGACGAGCGGGAGCGAACCCACGTCGCCCTCCATCTGCGCTGCACGAAGCGACGCCTCGAGGAGAGGACGGGCGCCGTCGAGGTCGTCGTATTGCCACAGGACGTTTCCGATGTAGTAACGCACCCGCTCGGAGACCGGTTGCGGCTCCACTCTGGGCGCGAGCGCGAGGGCCCGCTCGGCGTAGCCGGGTGCGAGCGGCAGCCCGAGGTCGCACTCTACGAAGAGGAGGGCCGCGAGAGCGCGGGCCAGAAGTGGCTCTGTAGCCTCGTTGCTCGAGCTCTCCAAGAGCGCCACCGCGCGGCGGGCGTGCTCGAGGCCCCTTCGGCGGTCCGCCTTGGAGAGGAAGGCGATCTCGATGCGGACCTCGGCCTCAACGACAGGTTCCGTCGTCGAGGACAGCGCAGCTTCCCCGAGCTCGAGGGCGCGGACGCTGGATCCCGTCAGCCACTCGATGCGGGCGAGCAGGACGAGGGCGTAGCTACGGGTCCCGCCATCCGCGTCTCGCATCACCTTCTCCAACGCGGACCGGGCTTCGCTCGTGTCGCCGAGCTGGAGAAGGTCGCGGGCCATCGCGACGCCACGACGAGCGCGGGCCCCTTTGTCGGTCGCGGGGGTCAGACTTCGTGCCAGTTCGGCAAGCTCGGCCGAGGCGTCGGTCGCCCCCCGCCGGCGAGCTCGATCGGCAGCTGCGTCAAGGGCCGTCGCAACGCTGGCGGCGGGGCCTCGCGTCGCAAGCGCGAGGTGGCGACCTCTCTCCTCGGGGTCGCGAGCAGCGTCGGCGAGGTAGCGATGCGCCTTTCTGCGCTCGGCCACGGACGCGTCCCGGTAGATCGTGGCGGCGAGGATCGGATGCCGGAAGGAGACAACGCCTCGATCATTCGACTGGAGAACGTCTGATCCGACAGCCTCGTCCACCGCGGAGGGACTCGACGCCTTCGCCAAGAGGTCGACGGTCGGATGCGATGCAGCCGACGCGAGAAGGCACACCCATCGAGCCTGCGAAGACAACGACGCGACGCCAGCTGTAACAGCTCGCAGGGAAGCGGGGATGGGGAGCGGGTCGACCAGCAGCCGCCCTTCGGTGGATCCCTGAGCAACGCGAGCCAGCTCGATGGCATAGAAGGGATTGCCCCCTGAAGCACGCTCTATCCGAAGGAGTGAGGCCCGCGAGACCGCGGTCCCGAGACGGTCGCGGACGACGTGATGCAGCGCCGCAAAGCTCAGCGGGCCAAGCGGCACATGGCGGAGGCGCCCTTGTGGAAGGACCCGATGCAGGTCGAGGGGCTGCGGCCCTGCGGGAGGCGTTCGGACCGAAACGACGAAGCTCGAAGGTACGCCGCCAAGCCGTCGTGCTGCGAATGTCAGCACTCGGCGCGAGCTTCGATCCAGCCACTGCTCGTCGTCGATCGCGATGACAACGGGTCGCGCTTCGGCTAGGTGTCGCAACGCAGACAGACACGCCACCGATACCGCACGGAGGTTCCAGGCGTCCCCTCCCGGATCGCGCAGCAGCAGCGCGACCTCCAGCGCTCGTTGCTGTGGGATGGGCAGCCGCGGGAGCACCTCGCCTGCCGCATCCGACAGGAGATCACCCAACGCGGCGAACGCGAGCGCCGATTCTGCTCCGCTGGGTTGCGCGCGAAGCACTTGGAAGCCGCTTGCCTCCGCCCGGTCACAAGCCCATCCCCAAAGGCAGGTCTTGCCGATGCCGGCCTCGCCCTCGATGACCAAGCCCACGGGCCCCTGATGGGCGGCGTCGAGGAGATGATCGATGAGCTTCTGTTCGCTCTGACGGCCGATGGGTTCAGTGATCTCGCGCACCACGATCCTTTGGTGCATGGCGTGTCGCCGGCCACCTTCGCAGGGCAACGCCCTCAACGAGCATTGCGCTGCCCAGGCACCGTAACGCCATGTCCGCGAGCGCCGGGCGGACGGATCTCAGTTCACCAGGGCGCGTGCGCGCATGAAGACTCCGTCGAGCATTCCCTCCGTGAGCTTGCCGGTGAACGTGTTCTGCTGGCTCGGGTGGAAGCACCCCAGTAGCGTGACGCGCCCGAGCTCGACCTCGGCCCCGTGGCCGAACCGGGGCCGCGGTCGCGGCGCCTCGGTCCCGAGAGCGGAGGAGACCCGCAGGACCGCGTCCCAGGCGAACGCGCCGAGGGCGACGACGACCCGCAGCCGCGCCAGCAGCGCGATCTCCCGCGCGAGGTAGGGCAGGCACGTGTCTCGCTCCCGAGGCGTCGGCTTGTTGGCGGGGGGCGCGCACCGGACCGCGGCCGCGACGTAGGTGTCGAGGAGCCGGAGCCCGTCGCCCCGGCGCACCGACGTCGGTTGGTTGGCGAACCCGCAGCGGTGCAACGACGCGAACAGCCAGTCGCCGGAGCGGTCGCCCGTGAATATGCGCCCCGTCCTGTTGCCGCCGTGCGCGGCGGGAGCGAGCCCGACGATCAGCACGCGCGCGGAGGGGTCTCCCATCCCGGGGACGGGGCGGCCCCAGTAGTCCTCGCGCGAGAACGACGCCCTCTTCGAGCGTGCGACCTCCTCCCGCCATGACACGAGGCGCGGGCACAGCCGGCAGTCGACCACGTCCGAGGTCACGGCGGCGAGCGAGTCAGGCCCCACGCCGCAGTATGCGCGCTGCTGCGAGCTCGCGTGCGGCGCGCGGGGCGCGGGCGCGGGGACGGCGGCGCGTTCGTCGAGGGCTTCGTCGTCGCCTCGACCGTCTTCTGCGTCGGACCGCTGACCGTGCTGGGCGCGGTCGAGGACGGGCTCGGGACGACCATCCGGCTCCTCACGATCAAGAGCACGCTCGACGGGATCGCGGCGGTCGGGTTCGCGTCGGTGTACGGCTGGGGGGTGCTCGCGTCGCTCGTGACGATCGCGATCTACCAGGGGCTGCTGACCGCGGCCGCCACCCTGATCGAGCCGCTCGCGACCGGCGAGGTCCTCGCCCAGCTGGGCGCGACCGGCAGCCTCCTCGTGGCGGGCATCGCGCTCCGCCTCCTCGACGTCGCCGAAGTGCGCGTGGTCAACCTGCTCCCGGCGCTCGTCGTCGGCCCGCTGGTGGCCGGCCTCCTCCCCCCGAGCGCGTTCTGAACGCGTTCGCCTCGGCGCGCGCATCCCAACGCACTAAGAGTCAGCGGCCCGCGGCGCGCGTCACACGCGCCGGGCTACCCTTCGCCCAGGTACGCCTTGCGCACCTCGTCGTTGCCCAAGAGCCTGGCGGCATCGTCCTCGAGCACGATCTCCCCGGACTCGAGCACGTAGCCACGGTCGGCCGCCTGGAGGGCCGCCTGCGCGTTCTGCTCCACGAGCAGGATCGTCATGCCCTGCTCGTGGATCTCCCGCAGGAGCTCGAAGATGCGCTCGACGAAGAGGGGCGCGAGCCCCATCGACGGCTCGTCGAGCATGAGCACGCGGGGCCGCGACATGAGGGCGCGCCCGATCGCGAGCATCTGCTGCTCGCCTCCGGAGAGCGTGCCGCCCGCTTGGCGTTCCCGCTCCTTCAGCACTGGGAACAGGCTGAAGACGCGCTCGAGGTCCTCCTTGAGGCCGTGGCCGTCGCGCCGTCCGTAGGCCCCCATCGAGAGGTTCTCGCGCACGCTCATGCGGGGGAAGATGCGCCGTCCCTCGGGAGCCTGCGAGACACCCATCTCCACGATCTCGTGCGGAGGCAGGTTGTCGATCGGCTGGCCGGAGAACAGGATCTGCCCTTCCGACGGCCTCTTGATGCCCGAGATGGTCTTCAGCGTCGTCGTCTTGCCCGCGCCGTTCCCGCCGATGAGCGTGACCAGCTCGCCCTCGTTGACCTTCAGTGAGACGCCCTTGACCGCCTCGATCCCTCCGTAGCGGATGCGGACGTCCCTAAGCTCGAGGAGCAGCTGCGGCACCGACACCTCCCCCGCCGTCCTCGCCGGCCCCCGCACCGAGATAGGCCTCGATCACCTTCGGGTCGCGCTGAACCTGCGCCGGCGAGCCGTCCGCGATCTTCTCCCCGTAGTCGAGGACCGCGATCCGGTCGCAGATCCCCATCACAACCTTCATGTCGTGCTCGATGATGAGCACGGTCGTCCCCTCGTCGCGGATCCTGCCTATGAGCTCCATCAGCCGCCCCTTCTCCGTCGGGTTCATCCCCGCGGCCGGCTCGTCCAGCAGCAGGAGCTTGGGCTTGGTCGCGAGCGCGCGCGCGATCTCGACGCGGCGCTGGTCCCCGTAAGAGAGGTTGCCGGCCAGCTCGTTGGCGTAGCGGTGGATGCCGACGAAGTCCAGGAGGCGCTCGGCCTCCGCCTGCCCCTCCATCTCCTCGCGTCGCAGGCGCGGCGTGCGCAGGATGGCATCGAACACGTTCTGACGGTGATGCGCGTCCGTCCCCACGACGACGTTCTCGAGCGCCGTCATGTTCTCGAACAGACGGATGTTCTGGAACGTCCGGCCGATCCCTCGCCGGTTGATCTCGAAGGGGCGCCTCCTCCTGCGCCATATCCCCATGGTGGCGGTGGAGAGGATCTCCTCGCCGTCGAAGACGACCCCGCCGCGCGTCGGCGGATAGATGCCCGTGATGAGGTTGAACAGCGTCGTCTTTCCCGCGCCGTTGGGCCCGATGAGGCCCCGGACCTCCCCCTGCTCGATGCCGAGGTCGACGTCCTTGACCGCGGTGAGGCCCCCGAACTCCTTCGTGACACCCGTCGCCTCGAGAAGCGCCATCCGTTACCCCGCCTGCGCCGCTTCGTAGAGGCCCTCGTCCTTCTTATGTCCCAGCAGCTCTGCCTTGCGCCGCTTGGACGGGAAGATGCCCTGGGGCCTGAAGATCATGACGAGAACGAGAGCCAAGCCGAACACGAAGAAGCGGTAGTCCTCGAAGCCCCGGAAGACCTCCGGCAGCAGCACCACGGCGATCGCGCCGATGATGGAGCCGGTGACCGAGCCCATGCCGCCGATCACGACCATGCTGAGGATCAGGATCGACTGGATGAGGGTGAACGTGGGCGGGTTGATGTAGTTGACCTGCTCGGCGTAGATGACCCCGCCCACGCCCGCGGTGCAGGCGCCGATCGCGAACGCGGCCAGCTTCATACGCACTATCGGCACGCCCATGGCGGCGGCGGCGACCTCGTCCTCTCGGATGGCGACCCACGCCCGGCCGATGCGCGAGTTGTCGAGCAGGCGGATCGCGATCACCCATAGGACGACGAAGAACAGGAACAGCCAGTAGTACTTGACGTCGAAGAGGACCCCCCACTCGATATGGAGGCCGCCGATGTCGATCGCCGGATGCGGGATCGAGCGGACGCCGCGGGGGCCTCCGGTGATGTTGTCGAGGTTGTTGGCTGTGATGCGCACTATCTCGCCGAAGCCGAGCGTCACGATCGCAAGGTAGTCTCCGCGCAGTCGCAGCGTCGGCAGGCCGAGGACGACGCCTGCGATCACCGCGACCACGAGTGCGGCCAGCAGGATCAGCCACATCCACATCTGCCACTCGGGCTCCTGGGCCTCGGCGCCGGTCTGCAGCGCGCGCGAGTACCGCTGCGCCCCGGTGAGGATCGCGGCGGTGTAGGAGCCGATCGCCCAGAACGCCACGTAGCCGAGGTCGAGGAGCCCCGCGAAGCCGACCACGACGTTGAGCCCGAGCGCGAACAGGATGAAGAGGGCGGCGCGCGCGAGCGCCGCTCCGCTCGTCGCCCGCTGCAGCCACAGCGGGATGTCGAACCATTCCGTCAGGTACGGAAGCATGGCGGCAAGCGCGACCGCTATCGCCCCGAGCAGCGGGTAGGTCCACTTGCGGCGTTGCTCGAGCCACTCGCGCGCGCGGCACATCCGGCTCGTGACCGGGGAGACATCCTGTTGGATCCGAGAGCGCAGGCGCCCCGTCGCGGCCGTGCGCGCCGCGCGCCCGCTCGACCGGCGCGC
>DATADD010000038.1:0-4995 GCA_036258675.1 Actinomycetota bacterium
GCGCGTGCTCTCCGACCACGACGCCGACCCCCGCTCGATCTGCGTCCACGCGGAGGGATGGGACGCCGACGCGACCGTCTTCGGCATGGCGGTCGACACCGTCGCGGGAACGATGATCGTGTCCGACGGCCGCCCCTGCGAGGGGCGGTGGGAGATGTTCGCCGCGCCCGGAACGCCCAGCGAGGCGCGCCTTGTGGGGTGAGCCCCTCGAGTACGGGCGCCTCACGTGGCAGGAGGTCGCCCGAGCCGCCCGAGAGGAGCGGGTCCCCGTCGTGCCCATCGGGACGCTCGAGGACCACGGCCCCCATCTGCCGATCGACACCGACGTCACACTCGTCGAGGCCATCTGCCGCGCCGCGGTGGCCGCCCTCGGGGACCGCGCCGTCCTGCTGCCCCCGATCGTCCACGGCTACTCGCCGCACCACATGGACTTCCCCGGAACCGTCACGATCGGATGGGACACGTTTTGTCGTTACTGCACCGACGTGGCCACGTCGTTGGTCCGACATGGGTTCCGGCGCGTGCTCCTCGTGAACGGCCACGGCTCCAACCAGAACCTCGTCGAGATGGCCGCCCGCCTCGCGATCGTCGCAGAGCCGCAGTCGCTCGTGGCGGCGTGCTTCTACCTCTCTGGACCGGCGTCGGCGCGCGCGATCGAGGCGACGCGCGACTCCGAGCGAGGCGGCATCGCCCACGCCTGTGAGCTCGAGACCTCGCTGTACCTGCACATCTCGCCCGAGGCCGTCGACATGGCCAAGGCCGTGGACGAGCGCGGCTATCCCTCGACCGACAACCTGTGGATGGATTGGTCGGACGGCCCCCTGAAAGTGATGCCGTGGTGGTCGTCGTTCTCCTCCACCGGCGTCCAGGGCGACGCGACCAAGGCGTCGGCGAGCAAGGGTGCGGTCCTGTTCGACGCCGCCGTGCAAGAGATCGTCTCGTTCGTCGACGAGCTGCGCGCGGCGTCCATCCCCGCGAGGAAGGACCACCATTGACCCTGATCGGCAGACCCCTCCGCCCGGGCGGCACGATCGGCGTCCCCGCCCCCGCGAGCCCTTACCACAACCGCTCCGAGGTCCTGCGCGGCGTCGAGTGGTGGGAGCGCCGTGGCTACCGTGTGCTCCTCGGCGACGGCGTCTTCCAGCGCAGCGCCTACGTTGCGGGCGACGCCAAGCAGCGCGCCGACGACATCACCGCCATGTTCACCAACCCCGAGGTCGACGTCGTGCAATGCCTCCAGGGCGGCTACGGATCCGCGCAGACGATCCCCTATCTCGACTTCGACGCGATCGCTTCGAACCCCAAGGCGTTCGTGGGCTACTCCGACATCACCGCGCTGCACACCGCGATCCGCCACCACACCGGCCTCGCGACCTTCTACGGGCCGGGCCTCGCGGGCGTCGACGACGTCGAGCGTCCGCCCGCGGGCCGCAGGTTCACGCAGACGCGGCTCCTGGCCGCCCTCCAGGCGAGCTGCCCTCTCGGGCGGATGCCGGCGAAGCCGGACGACGCCTACCTCCGCACCCTCGCCCCGGGCAGGGTGTCCGCCGAGCTCGTGGGGGGATGCCTGTGGCTGCTGTGCCAGACGCTGGGGACCCCGTGGCAGGTGGACCTCGCCGGGAAGATCTTCTTCTTCGAGGACGTCGACGCGCCGCCCTGGTACATCGACGGCATGCTCAACCAGATGACCCAGGCCGGGCTGCTGGAGGACGTCGTGGGCGTGGTCGTCGGGGAGCTCGAGAGGTGCGACTGGCGCGAGGGCCGGCCCGAGTTCCCCCAGACCCTCTCGACCGAGGACGTCCTCGAGGCCTACCTCGAGCCGCTCGGCGTCCCGGTGCTCTACGGACTCCCGCTCGGCCACGGCGACTACCTCGCCACGCTCCCGCTCGGCGTCCGGGCGACCCTGGACGCCGACGCGCGCACCCTGTCGATCGACGAGGCCGCGCTGTCCGCTTAGTGCGTCAGGCGCGCGCGGCGACGAGCGCGCGCCCATGCCGCGGCCCGGTCCCGGCGCGCCGAGCGCTTGAGCGCGCGCAGGACGACGCCGGCCGCGTTGTGACCCGGCGCGCCCATCACCCCGCCGCCGGGGTGGCAGCCGGACCCGCACAGGTACAGGCCGTCCAGCGGCGTGGTGTAGTCGCTCGCCGCGGGCGCCGGGCGGAAAGCGAACATCTGGTCGAGCGACATCTCGCCGTGGAAGATGTTCCCGCCGACGAGGCCGAAGCGCTCCTCGATGTCGATCGGAGTCAGCACCTGACGGTGCACGACGCTGTCGGCGAAGCCGGGCGCGTAGCGCGACACCGTCTCGACGACGCGGTCGCCGAACGCCTCGCGCTCGTCCTCCCACGAGCCCTGCGCCAGCGCATAGGGCGCGTACTGCACGAATGCGCTGAGCAGGTGGCTGCCCGCGGGCGCGATGGTGTCGTCCTTGGTCGTCGGGATCACGCAGTCGACCATCGGCTCGGCCGAAGGCCGCCCGTACTTGGCGTCGTCCCAGGCCCGCTCGAGGTAGGCGACGCTGGGCGTGATCACGAACTCCGGGTGCTGCGGCCCGAGCTCCCTCCCCGGCATCGCCGTGAGTTCCGGAAGCCGGTCGATCGCCATGTTGACCTTCACCGTCGAGCCGCGCGAGCGGAAGCCGTGCATCTCCTCGACCAGGTCGCCCGGCAGATGGCGCGCGTCGACGAGGTGCAGGAACGTCGTCACGGGATGCGCACCGGACACCACCGCGCGCGCCCGCAGCCGGGTCCCGTCCGTCAGCGTGACCCCCCGGGCGCGCCCCTGCGCGACGTCGATCGACGCCACCTCCGCCGACGTTCGGACCTCTACGCCGGCGGCGCGCGCGGACGCGGCTATGGCTTCGGAGACGCCCCCCATACCGCCGCGCACGAACCCCCACGCGCCCCGGAAGCCGGCCACCTCGCCGATCCTGTGGTGGAGCAGGACGTAGGCAGAGCCGGGGCTCATCGGTCCTCCCCACGCCCCGATCGTCCCGCCGAAGGCGAGCGCTCCCTTCACCTGCTCGTTCTCGAAGTATTCGTCGAGGAAGTCCGACACCGACATCGCCATGAGGTCGACGACGCGCCCGAGGTGCCGACGGCGCCGACCGACGTAGGCGCCGAGGGACACGGCCTCCTTGACGTCGTCGAACGACGTCATTGCGACCGAGGGCGGCACGCGCAGCATCAATGGACGGAGGAGGGCGGCGAGCTCGGAGAGCGTCGCGCTGTAATCGAGGAAAGAGGTTGCGTCGCGGCGGGAGAAGCGAGCGATCTCCTCGGCGGCGCGCTCGGGCGCGTCCCACATCAGCAGCCCGCGCCCGTCGGGAAAGGGGGCGAAGAAGGCTGGGTCGAGCGGATAGACGTGGTAGCCGAAGCGCGCCAGATCGAGGTCGGAGACGACCTTGGGGACCAGGAGGCTGACCACGTAGGACGCGGTCGAGACCCGGAACCCGGGCCACAGCTCCTCGGTCACCGCGGCCCCGCCGACCATCTCCCGGCGCTCCAGGACGGCGACGTCGAGGCCGGCGCGCCCGAGATACGCCGCGCAGGTCAGCCCGTTGTGGCCACCGCCCACGACGATCGCGTCGTAGACCCGTCCATCGGTGTGCATGCGCTCTCCCGTCTAGACTGAGGCGATGTAGCAGCAGGCCCCCCGCGTCCGTCGCCGCCCGCGTCGCGGCACCGTTCCCGTTCTCTCCCTCGGGGGTCTACCTTGTCGTCCAGCTCCGGCGCACCGCGCGCCTCTCGACACGCAACGCTAACCGCCTCGCACGTCACCGTGTCCTACGGGTCACAGCTCGTGCTCCGGGACGTGACCGTGCGCGTACGTCGCTCCAGCCGCGTTGCGATCATGGGGCCGAACGGGGTCGGCAAGACGACGTTGCTCCGCGTCCTGGGGAGCCTCGTGTCCCCGGACGAGGGTGACGTCACGAGGACGCCCCCGTCGCTCGAGGTCGGGCACCTCGCTCAGGAGCCGGACGCTCGCGCCGGGGAGACCCTGCGCTCCTACCTCTCACGGCGCACGGGCGTCGGCGCGGCCGCCGCTCGTCTCGACCACCTCGAGCGAGCCCTTGCGGCCGACGCGCGGCTCGTCGACGCCTACGCCGAGGCGCTCGATCGCTTCCTGTACCTGGGGGGCGACGACCTGGACGAGCGCGCGGCCGAAGCCTGCGCCCGGGTCGGCCTCGGCGCGCACCCGGACGCCACCATGGACGACCTCTCGGGAGGTGAGGCGGCGCGCGCCGCGCTCGCCGCCATCATGCTCACGCGATCAGACATCCTGCTCCTCGACGAGCCCACGAACGACCTCGACCTGGCGGGCCTCGATCGGCTCGAAGACTTCGTCTCGACGTCGCGCGCGGGCATCGCCGTCGTCTCCCACGATCGGGCCTTCCTCGAGCGGTGCGTGAACGAGGTGGTGGAGATAGACGAGGGGACGCGCCGTGCCGCTCACTACGCGGGCGGCTACGCCCGCTACGCCGATGCGCGCGCCACGGCCCTGCGCCAGCAGCGCGACGCGCACGATCGCTTCGTCGCCGATCGCAAGAGGCTGCTGGAGCAGGCAAGCAGGCAGAGGCGATGGGCGGCTGCGGGCGCTCGGCGCGCCCGCTCCGGCGAGTCCGGCGAGAGGGACAAGCACGTGCGCGCGTCGGCGGTCGCGGGCGCAGAGGCGACCGCCGGCAAGGCGAGGGCCGCGCGGGTGAAGCTGGCGCGGCGGGATGGACGGGCCACAGGCGCTGCTCGCCGGGTTCTGCTCCGCCTCAGGGCTCGTCCCCGAGGAGGCCCGGGCGCTGTTGGCTAAGTTCGGCCTGAGCGCGGACGACGTCGAGCGTCCCGCCTCGTCCATGTCCCAGGGTGAGCGCACGCGCGCGCTCCTGGCGCTGTTGAGCGCGGAGCGCGCCAACCTCCTCCTGCTGGACGAGCCCACGAACCACCTCGACCTGCCCGCGACCGAACAGCTCGAGGGGGCGCTCGCCGGGTTCCCCGGCACCCT
>DATADD010000039.1:0-3727 GCA_036258675.1 Actinomycetota bacterium
GGCGAGCGCGGGAGCGAGGCATCCCCGGCGGGGTCACCCGCGCGCGCGGGCGCGCAGCCGGTCCGGGCGGCGGGGGAGCAGGACGACCGGGCGGCGCGACGAGACGGGGCCGAGGACCGCTCCGGGCGCGGGAAGAACGACCCCGGGCGTCGCGGGGCGAGGCGCGCGAACCACGACCGACGCACCCGCGAGGAGAGGATCCTGCGCCCGGGGGCGCGGGGCGACCGCGTCCTCGCACTCCAGCGCGCTCTGAGGGACCTGGGGTATTGGCTCGGGCGTCCCGACGGCACCTACGGCCTGCTCACGGAGCAGGCGGTGCTCGCCTTCCAGGGGGTCGAGGGCATCGGGCGCGACGGCGCCGCGGGCCCCGAGACGTTCGGCGCGCTCCGCTCGGCGAAGAGACCCTCCCCCCGCTCCACCCGGGGGGATCTCATCGAGATCGACGAGGACCGCGGCGCCCTCTTCGTGGTGCGCGACGGGACCGCGCGCTGGGTCTTCCACACGTCGACGGGCACCGACGAGCCCTACTCCCATCCCAGCGGCGAGACCCTTGCGGCCGACACACCCAACGGCCGGTGGACGGTGAGCTGGGCCTTCGACGGGTGGCGAGAGAGCGACTTGGGCGAGATGTGGCGGCCCCGTTACTTCCACGCCGACGGGATCGCGATCCACGGCTTCGAGTCCGTGCCCGCGTACCCGGCCTCGCACGGTTGCGCGCGCGTGAGCATCGCGGCGATGAACCTCATCTGGGAGCGCGACCTCGCTCCCCTCGGCTCCACCGTCTGGGTCTACTGAACGCCCCCAATCACCGGCAGGCAGCGTGTCGCCACCCGGCCCCGTGGAGACGCACGCGCCTCAAAATCCCCTTGTCCGCAGACCCCTTTCGGGAGTTCTAGGAGCACCCGGTAGAATCTCGGCCGGGAGAGGGGGCGCCGGTGCAGGTCGTTGAGCGCACGTTGGGGGAGTTGCTTCGGGCTGCGGACGCCGGGCCGGTGGATGCGCTCCCCGAGGTCGTCCGCGGGGTCTTCGCCCGCTTCGACGTGCGCGGCGTCGTTCTCTACCTGAGCGACTACGACGAGACCCTTCTGCGGCCCGCGCCCGGCTCGGTGTCGACGGAGGGGTCGCCGACCGCGGTCGACGTGGAGGGGACGAACGCGGGGCGGGCATACCGGGAACGCAAGCCCTACGAGCACACCGCGGGCAACGTCCATCGCATGTGGGTGCCGGTCCTGGAGCGGGCCGAGCCGCTCGGCGTCCTGCTGCTCGAACTCGGCGACATCGACGACGACATCCGCCGGACGGCCACGGAGATGGGGATCGCGATCGGCCACCTCCTGATGACCGCTCGCAAGTACACCGACGTATACGAGCTGTTGCGGCGGCGACGCGACATGAACATCGCGGCCGAGATGCACTGGGACGTGCTCCCCGCCCGCCACTACGTCGGCCCCGCCGTGTCCATCTGCGGCGACCTCGAGCCCGCCTACGAGGTCGGCGGCGACGCGTTCGACTACAGCATCAACGACAAGATGCTCGATGTCTGCATCCTCGACGCGATGGGGCACGGGGGGGAAGCGGCCTTGCTGAGCACGCAGGCCGTAGCGGCGTACCGCTACGCGCGCCGCCGCCACTTCTCGCTCGAGGAGATCGCGCGCGTCGTGGACGGGGCCTTGATCGAGCGGTTCTCCGGCGAGCGGTTCGTAACCGGGGTCTTCGGCCGCCTCGATGTCCCGACGGGCAGGTTCGGATGGGTCAACGCGGGTCACGACGCCCCTCTGCTCCTGCGCGAGGGGCGCGTCCAGACCGCTCTCGAGAAGACGCCCAACTGCCCGCTGGGCCTCGAGCTCCTCGAGGAGGTGCGGACCTACGAGACCACGATGCAGCCGGGCGACTGCCTGATGTTCTACTCAGACGGGGTCGTGCAGGCGAAGGATCCCGCCGGCGTCCACTTCGCACTCGACCGCCTCGTCGACCTGATCGAGGGCCACATCGCCTCGGGCGGCCCCGTGGGCGCGCTCGTCCACCTGATCATCTCGGCCGTCATGCGGCACTCCTCGGGCCCTCTGCACGACGACGCCACGATCCTGTTGGTGGAACTGCGGGAGCACCGAAGCTAGCGCTTCTCCTGCCGTGCGATCGCATCACCGATGAGCCACAGCATCGCGGGCCACAGCCCGACGAAGATGGCCCTGCGCTCCGCGTTGTCCCGCTCCTCTTGGTCGACGGTCTTGGCCCTTATCCAGAGCGACAGGCAGAGAGCCGTGGACGCGAGCGAAGCGGTGTGCAGCTGCACGCTGCGGAGCCCGATCCTGTGCAGCGCCCTGGGAAGCATGCTTCGTGCCTTTCTCGAGGACCGTCCTGTCCGTCCGACCTCCGCAGCGTAATGTCATCTCTTCGTCCGTGTGCGTCGGCGCGCGGCGGGTAAGCACCGGCCGTGACGCGAGGGGGCGGCTTGGCGAGGCGGCTCGGGACGGTGATCCTCTGGCCGGTCGGCATGCTCCTCGCCTCGTGGCGCTATCTGTGGCGGACGTCGCCGCTGCACCGGATCGACGAAGAGGGACCGCTCGAGGAGCCGGGGCCCGACGTGCCCCCCGAGCTGGCGGACGACCGCCTCCAGGGGATCGAGGACGGCGCGGGACCGTACTTCCGGCGGCACTACAGCGTCCGCATCGCCGGCTCCTCGATGAGCCCCGAGAACCTGATCGACACCATCGCGGCCGACCCCAACCGAGCTGCGCCCATCGAGGTCGCGTTCTTCCGCAAGACCGCGGGACCGGAGGGCCCGCTGCGGGTCGGCGACGAGTACGTCGTGCGGATGCCGGGGCCGTGGGACGGTCCCGTGCGGGTCGTGGCGCGCGATCCGACGTCGTTCCGGTTGGCGACGCTGAAGGGGCATCTCGAGGCCGGTCAGATCGAGTTCGGCGCGACCCGCGACGGGGACGACCTCTGCTTCCACATCGTGTCGTGGGCGCGCAGCGGCGACTCGCTGTCGCGGCTGCTCTACGACCGCGTCCGGCTGGCGAAGGAGATGCAACTGCACATGTGGACGCACTACTGCGAGCGCGTCGGCAAGCTTGCCGGCGGGCGCGTGCGCGGAGGCATCACCATCCATACCCGTCGGGTGGACGATGCGCCGAGTGCGTGAAGGAAGCCGGGCCTCCGCGGATACGGCGCGCCGGGCGCTGGAGGCGCTGCGCGACAAGAGCGTGAACTTCGACGTCTCGCGGCGCGCGGACTACACGGAGGCAGGAGGCTGGCTCGTCGACGACTACACCCAGCCGTTGCCCCGCGAGGCGCCGGGCGCGCCCCAGCTGGGGGGGAGCTGGCACGCGGCGCGCCGCCTGGTGGAGCGCTACGAATTCGCCGACCCCTCGATCATCCGGGTGATCTCCTACCCGGAGCGACTCGTCGCAGGCCGCGACATGCTCCTCGAGGGCCGCTTCTGGGGGCTCCGCTTCCGCCTCGGGTGCCGCGTCACGGGCGTGATCGACGAGCAGCGCACCGAGGACGGCCGACCCGTGCGCGTGTGGGGCTGGGGCTACCGCACGCTCCAGGACCATCTCGAGATGGGCGAGATCGGATACGAGGTCTGGAAGTGGCTCGACGACGGGGCCGTCGAGTTCCGCATCCACGCCTTCTCCAGGCCGGCTCCGATCCGCAATCCGCTCCTCCGGCTCGGATTCTGGCTCTTCGGCCGGGGCGTCCAGAAGCGTTTCGCGCGGCGCGG
>DATADD010000040.1:0-25467 GCA_036258675.1 Actinomycetota bacterium
CCATTCGATGCCGCTCGCGATGGCACTCGCGTGCCGCCTCTACCGCCTGCTCCCCCGCGATGCGGCCGCGCTCCTCGTGCAGGCCGAGCGCGTAGGCGGCGTTCACTGTCCCCGCCGCGAGCGCCTCGTGGGGGCGGAGGCCGTAGAGGCGGCACGCGAGTGCCATCGCGAGCGGCATCGAATGGATCGGCGACGTACCGGGGTTGAAGTCGGTTCCGAGCGCGACCACTGCTCCCGCCTCGAGCAATGTCCGGGCGGGCGGCTTCTTCGCCTGACGCAGGGTGAACGTGGCGCCGGGCAGGAGGACCGCGGCGGTGCCCGTCGCCGCGATGTCGGCCGCCGCCTCGGACGACGTGTGGTTGAGATGGTCGGCGGTCGCGAACCCCCATCGTGCAGCGAACGCCCCCGCCTGGCCGTCCTCGAGCTGGTCCGCGTGGATGCGCATCCGGAGACCGAGCGCGCCCGCGCTCTCGGCGAGGCGCGCCGCGTGCTCGAGGGCGAAGGCGATGGACTCCACGTAGACGTCGCACGCGGACGCGAGGCCCTCGCGGGCGGCGGCGGGCAAGAGAGCGTCGGCCGCCTCTCCCACCCACTCGCCCTGCGTCTTGCCCGGCGGGACGGCGTGCGCCGCGAGGCACGTCGTCACGACGCGCTGCGGGGTGCGTTCCGCGACCGCGACCGCGAGCCGGAGCTGGCGGAGCTCCGCCTCGACAGAGAGCCCGTAGCCCGACTTGGTCTCGAGCGTCGTCGTGCCCCGCCGCAGCATCGCGCCCGCGAGCTCGGAGGAGAACCCGATCGCATCGGCGTCGCTTGCATCCGCGAGCATGCGCGCGGACCGGAAGATCCCTCCCTCGCCCCGGTGCAGGGTCTCGTAGCGGCGCCCCGACAGGCGCGCCGCGTCCTCGTCGGCGCGCCAACCGTAGAAGGGAAGGTGGCTGTGGCAGTCCACGAAGCCCGGCACGACCGTGCATCCCGAGGCGTCCAAGACGACCTCCGCGTCGGCGTCGTCGCCGACGCCCGCGATGACGCCGTTGTCGCACACCACGGATGCGTGCTCGAGGACGGCCGGCTCCGCCGGGCTGCGCACGGGGGCATGGTCGAAGGACACGACCGCGGCCGCGTTGCGCACGGTCAGCGACGCCACGCCGGGGACCCTCCCGGCGGCCGCAGCCGCCGCGTCAGACGTAGCCGCGCAGCTCTGCCGCGCGCGCGACGCGGGCGACCGAGAGATCGAAGGCCGCGTCCCGCAGCGTGCATCCGGTCTCGTCCGCCCTCGACAGCACCTGGGACGTCGCCTGGGTCATCTTCTTCTCGAGCTCGCCGTTGACGTCGTCGACCTCCCAGCGGAACTGCTGGATGTTCTGCACCCACTCGAAGTACGACACCGTCACGCCGCCGGCATTGGCGAGGATGTCGGGAACGACGACCACGCCGCGGTCGTTGAGGATCTCGTCCGCGGTCGGCGTCGTGGGCCCGTTGGCCGCCTCGACCACGATCCTGGCCTTGACCTTCGACGCGTTCCCGCTCGTGATGACGCCCTGGATCGCGGCCGGGATGAGGATGTCGCAGTCGAGCTCGAGGACGTCCTCGTTGGAGATCTGCTCTCCGCCCTCGAACGTCGTCACGGACATGGCCTCCTTGCCGTGCTCGACCACGGCACCCAGGTCGAGGCCTTCGGCGCGATAGGTGCCGCCCCCGACGTCGCTGACGGCGACGACCTTCGCGCCCAGCTCGGCCGCCAGGACGGCGGTCCAGTAGCCGACGTTGCCGAACCCCTGTACGGCGACGCGCGCCCCCTCGAGCTCGGCTCCGGCGTGCCTGGCCGTCTCCGCAGTGCAGATGACGACGCCCCGCCCGGTGGCCGCCTCCCGCCCCGGCGAGCCGCCCAGCTCGACCGGCTTGCCGGTCACGATGCCGGGGCTGTGGCCGAAACGGTGCCCGAAGGTGTCCATCATCCATGCCATCGTCTGGGCGTTGGTGCCCATGTCGGGGGCCGGGATGTCGCGGTGAACGCCGATGATGTAGGCGATCATCTGTGTGAAGCGCCTCGTGAGGCGCTCCAACTCGGACTGCGACAGCAGCCCCGGCTCGCATTGGACGCCGCCCTTCGCCCCTCCGAAGGGGACGTCGATGAGGGCGTTCTTCCACGACATCAGGGCCGCCAGCGCGCGCACCTCGTCGAGGTCGGCGCTCTCGTGATAGCGGATGCCCCCCTTGTAGGGGCCCCGCGCTCCGTTGTGCTGGATGCGGTAGCCCCTGAACACGACCATCTCGCCGTCGTCCTTCCTCAGCGGCACCTGGACGGACAGCTCCCTGTAGGTGCTCGCGAGGACCTCGCGCATCTCGTCGCGCAGCTCGAGGCGGTCTGCAGACCTGTGGAAGAAGTATGTCGCCGCCTCGAACGGCGTCATGTCGTCGGAGGGCTTCGTGGCCTCCTTCGGGGGCGCGCCGATCGCCTCGGAGCCGCTCTCGACCTGTTCCTTCGTATCGGCCATCGTCGAGTCGGCGCTTCGGCGGCCCCGGTGCGGCGGGCTAGACGCCGACCTTCTTGCGACCGTTCCCGGCGCGGCTGCGAGGCCTCCACGACCCCGACGAGCCGGCGGCACGGGCGCCCTTGAGGGCGGTAGCGCTCTTCTGACCCGCGGCGCGCGTGGTCGCTCCCGCCGCCTTCTTGGTCGCGTCAGCCGCCCGCAGGCTCCGCTTGCGCGCCTTCTTGACCGGCCGGGACGCGGCGAGACCCTTTGCGTCCTTCTGGCTCTTGTCGACCGCGGTCTTGACCAGCGCCGTCGCAGCCCCCGCCGCCGCCTTCACCGCGGTGCTAGCCACCTTGGCCGACCTCTTCGCGTTCTTCGCCTCCCGCGATCGCTTGATGTCGCGCGCGGTCTTGCTCGCGGTAACGGAAGCCTTCTTGCCCGCGACGTTCAGGCTCTTGGCCGCCTTGCGGATCTGCTTGCCCGCTGCGGCTCGCTCCTTGCTGCTCTTGGTCGCTCGCGCCATCTTCGGCCTCCCTTTCGGCCTCCCTTGTTGTGTTCGCGGGAGCGTAGCCGATGGCTGCTCCGCGGTCGACCGTCCCGCGCCGCGCCGCCCGACGGGCTCATCCCGCGTCGCCCGAGGGCCACTCCAGGCCCGCCGACGCAAGGAGGCCCTTGACCTCGTCGTTGCGCCAACCTCGCTCTCGGAGCTCGGCCACGATGCGATGCGACACGTCGATGAGCTCCTCCTGCTCGAAGCTCTCGTAGCCGTCGAGGAACCCGCGCGCGTAGTCCCACTTGACGTACTCGTCGGGGTTCGGCTCGAAGGCGGGCTCGTGCACGGGGGACTCGCCGGCCT
Source organism: Actinomycetota bacterium (assembly GCA_036258675.1). GTDB lineage: Bacteria > Actinomycetota > CADDZG01 > CADDZG01 > WHSQ01 > DATADD01. Next base: position 3,331 of record DATADD010000040.1, read on the forward strand.
GGAGGATCTCCTGCAGGTTGCCGGCGAGCAGGTCCCACGTGAGGTAGTGGTCCTCCTCGCAATCCGGGCAGTAGAACTCCGTTCCCTTTATCCCGCGGGGACCGAGGAGCTCCTTGAGGACCTGGACGTCGACGAGGTCCTGCTCCAACAACTCGCGCTCCTCCTCGTCGAGGGGCTCCTCCTCGCGGCCTTCGGCGTCGTCTTCCATCGTCCCATCGTAAGTCCGCCCTGGGCGCAAGGCTCAGATGCCGAGGTACGCGTCGAGGAGCGGCCGGCCGACGCAGATCGCGATCACGGTCCCGAGCGCGAGCGAGGGTCCGAACGGCACCTGCATCTTGCGCCCCTGCCTCGTGACCCACATGGCGACGAGACCGGTCACCGAGCCCACGAGGAACGACATGAACATCCCCACAAGCACAAGCCCGGGGGCGTCGAGGTAGCCGAGGAACGTGCCCAGGACGAAGGCGAGCTTCACGTCGCCGTAGCCCATCCCTCGGCCCGCGGTCGCGAACGCGAGGAGGAAGATGAACCCGCCGAAGACGAGAGAACCGATCGCCGCGGTCGCGAGCCGCCCGGGATCGCCGGTCGCCAGCGTGACGACCAAGAGGCCGAGCCAGCCTCCCACGAACGCGGGCGCCACGACCCTGTTGGGGAGCAGACGGTGCTCGAGATCGATGACCGAGAGGACGACGAGGACCCAGAAGAAGGCGGCGTACACGACGGCGGTCGCGGACGGACCGAAACGCGCCGCCGCGAGCGCGAACAAGATGCCGGTCGCCCCCTCGATGAGCGGGTATCGCGCCGAGATGCGGTCCCCGCAGTGCCTGCATCGTCCTCGCTGCAGCGCGTAGCTGAGCAGCGGCACGTTCTCGCGCGCCGCGAGCTGGTGGCCGCAGCGCGGGCACCTGCTGCGTCCCCGCACGAACGCCTCCCTCCGAGGGACCCGGTGCGCGACGACGCTCGCCAAGCTGCCGAACAGGAGGCCGAGGACGCCCGCCAGAAACACGATCACGGGCGGCGGACCTCCCACCACCACATGCCCGCGCGCACGCCGATGCGCCGCATGCCCACGCGCCGCAGGACGCCGATGGAGGCGGCATTGGACGGGTCGCATTCCGCCACCACGCGCGCGGCCCCCCGCTCCCACGCCCACCGCAGCAGCCCGGTCACCGCCTCGGTCGCGAGCCCCCGACGCCGGAACGGCGCCTCGATCCCGTACCCGATCTCGACGGTGCCCGTCCGGTCGGGCCGGCCCTTGAACCCGGCCGATCCGACCAACGGCCCGCCGGCTCCGAGCAGCGCCATCCACACGCCCCACCCGCGCGCGCCACGGTCGCGCTCGAGCTCGCCGGCATGCACCGCGAGCGCGTCGCGCAGGTCCTCGGGGGGCCATTCGCCGCCGATCGAGCGCCCCACCGCGGCCGCGAGCGCGCCCCTGTCGCGCAGGGCAAGCCGCGCCACGGCCGCGGTGACCGGAACGAGCACGAGGCGGGCGGTCGTGACGCGTATGTCGAGTTCGTTCGTCATGACGCAAGCGGCGACAGCGTCCACGGCGGCCCCATGATGGCGAAAGCTATCAACCGAGATGCTGTCCCTGACGATAGGAATCGGAATGGACCTCTTCCTCTTGAGCTACCTCGTGCAACAGGGCCGCTACCACGTTCCCGCGGAGCGGGTCGCGGAGGCCATGCTCTCGCTCATACGTCCCGAGCCCTTCTTCCCCTCGGCCGACGAACCCGAGGCGGGCGCGGACCGCGCCCGCGCTCCCGTGGCGGACGCGCCCTCCCTCCCCCGCTGAGGGTCACTCCCACAGGCCGCGCACCGGTGCGGCCGGCGCCCGCCGCCCCATGACCGCCTCCACCATCCGCACCACTCGGACCGCGGGCCGCACGTCGTGCACTCGCACGATCGACGCGCCCGCCGCGACGGAGAGGGCGACTAGGGCGAGCGTCCCCTCGAGGCGCTCGTGGAGGCCCAGGCCGAGGGTCTCTCCGACAACGTCCTTGCGCGACGGCGCCACGAGCACGGGATCCCCCCGGGCGACGAGCTCGTCGAGCCGGCGCACGAGCTCGAGCGAGTGACCCGTCGTCTTGCCGAAGTCCAGCCCGGGGTCGAAAACGAGGCTGTGCTCCCCCACGCCGGCGTCGCGAGCAACCGCCGCAAGCCCATCCCAGGTCTCGGCCACGGCCGCCACGACGTCGGCGTAGCGAGGGTTGCGGGGACGGCCGCGCAGCTGTCCCCCGTTGTGCATCAGCACGAGCGCGGCTCCGCCCTCGGCCGCCGCGGGTGCGAGGCCGGGGTCGGCGAGCGCGGTCACGTCGTTCACGAACGAGGCGCCCGCGCCGAGACCGGCCGCCGCGATCCGTGGCCGACCCGTCTCGAGCGACAGCGGCGCGTCGGTCCGGGCGGCGAGTTGCTCGAGCAGCGGCACCACGCGCGCGATCTCCTCGGTCTCCGACACATCCGCGCCGGGCCCGCCCTTGACCCCCCCGACGTCGACGAGATCGGCTCCCTCCTCGACGAGACGGAGGCCGTGCTCGACGGCCTTGCGAAGGTCCATGCGCCCGCCGTCGTAGAAGGAGTCCGGGGTGCGGTTCACGATCCCCATGACGAGACACCGCTCGGTCTCGATGCGCCCGGTGGCGTGGTCGATGATCACTCGACGAGATCGGGGGGGCGGCGGCGCGCCGTCGAGACGAGGTAGATGCCGGCGAGGATCGCAGCGCCGCCCGGGTACACGAGGAGCGAGGGCACCTCGCCGAAGAGAGCGTACGCGAGAGCGGTGGCGATGACCGGCTCGGCCATGATCGCGACCGACACCGTCGTGGCGTCGATGTCGTCGAGCACGAGGTTGATGACGGTGTGGCCGAGCAGCTGCGGGCCCGCCACCATGCCGGCGATCGCCCACCAGGTGGTCGCTCGCCACCCCCACAACGGCGCCCGCGCCAGCACGCAGGCAACGAGCAACAGGACCGCGGTGATCGCGTAGGTGAGCGTCGCGTAGGGGATGAGCTCGAGCGTGCGCCGGGCGCGCCCGCCGAGCAGCACGTAGCCCCCGGCGGTCGCCCCCCCGAGGAGGGCGAGCGCATCCCCCGCCGCCGACGACCCCCCGAGGGAGCCCCCGCCTACGACCGCCGCCCCGGTGAAGCTGAGCGCGATCCCGCCCCAGCCGGCGGGGGGCAGCCGCTCGTGCAACCACACCCTGGCCGCGAGCGCCACGAAGATCGGCGACGTGGACACAAGCAGGACCGACGACGCGACCGTCGTGAGCTCGAGCGAAGTGATCCACGATGCGAAGTGGACGGCGAGGAAGACGCCCGCGGCCAGCGACAGCCGCCTCTCGACGCGGCCACCGAACGAGCCCCGGCGCGCGAACGGTGCCAGCAGCGCGGCGCCGGCGGCGCACCGCCAGAACGACATCGCGAGCGGCTCCGCGCCCGTCGCGTAGCGGACCAGGATCGCGGACACCGACGCCGCGCACACGCCCACGGCCAGCAGACCCGCCGACGCCCACGCCGGGCGCGCCGGCGCGGCCGCGGCTTCGGTCCCGGCGCGCCCCATGCGGTCAGGGTAGGCCGCCGCGCGGCGCGGCGTCGGCCGACGAACCTCAGCAGACGAACAGAGCGACGCGGTCGTTCTCGCGCACCGTCGTCCCCTGGATCGGGTCGCTTTCCACGACGGTGCTCCCGCCCCCGCACGACTGGACGACGCGGGCGCGCAGGTTCTTGGCCGCGAGCGCGGCGCGCGCCCTGTCGACGCTCAGGCTGCGAACGTCGGGAACGGTGACCTCGGCGAACTCAGGGCCGAGCGAGACGACGAGGACGACGTCGCTGCCTCCGGGTATCACCGTGCCGGCGCCCGGCGTCGTGTAGAGGACGCGGCCCCGCCGGACGTCGTTGGAGTAGGCCTTCTCGACCGCGACCTCGAAGCCGGAGCGCCGGAGCCGCGCGCGCGCCACGGACGCCCGCGCGCGCTCGAGCGCCGGGACCGCGACGGGCTCGGGCCCCTTGCTCACGACGATGTCGATCGGGCTGCCCCACCGCGCCTGTCCCGCCGCGGGCGTCTGCCCGATCACCTCCCCCTCGGGCTTGCCCGAGTAGCTGTTGGCGACCCTGCCCAGCTCGAGGCCGCGGGCCCGCAGGAGTCCGCTCGCGTCGTCGACCGGCATCCCCTCCAGCTCGGGGACCTGCAGCAGCGGCAGGCCCGCCGACACCTCGACCGAGATCGCGGCGCCCTCCAGGGCACGTCCCGACGCGGGGCTCTGCGACACGACCTCGCCCGGCGGGGCGCCGAAGTGGTGGTGGCGGTCCACGACCCGCAGCGACAAGCCGAGGGCGCTCGCGTGCGCCCGGGCCTGGGCGAGCGGCCGCCCCTCGAGGTCGGGCACCGCGACGCGCGCGGGCCGGACCACCTCGACTGCCGCGTAGCCGCCCCCGGCCACCAGCGCCAGCAGCATCGCCACGAGGAGCGCGACCCGAGCCCGGCGGCGCGACCGCCGTCGCCGCGCGACCCGCGTCACGGGGGTCGACTCCGGCAGCCGGATCTCGCCGGTGAGGTCGTCGACGAGCGAGTACAGCGGCGGAGCCGTCGGCAGCGAGCGCACCGAGGCGCGGCGGAGTGCGTTGGCCATGTCGGTCGCGTCCCCGAAGCGATCGGCGGGGTCGAGCGCGCACGCCCTCAGCACGATCGCGTCGATGTCGCGGGGGACCCGTCCATCGTGGCGGGAGGGCGGCGCGATCGGCTCCGTGGCGCGCCGGTGCAGGAAGTCGGCGCCCGCTCCCTGCTGCGGAGGGCGTCCTGTGACGAGCTCGGCGAGCAGCGCACCGGCCGCCCAGATGTCGGAGCTCGTGGTCGCGTCGAGGCCCCGAGCCTGCTCGGGCGCGAGGTAGCGCAGCGTGCCGGTGACGATTCCCCCGGGCGACGTGCGGTCGGCGTCGACCACGACCGCGATGCCGAAGTCGGCGACCTTGACCTGGCCGTCGCGCGCGATGAGGACGTTCTCGGGCTTTACGTCCCGGTGCACGAGGCCGCGCGCGTGCGCCGCGCCGAGAGCGTCGCAGAGGGCCGCCACGATCTCTGCCGCCTGGCCCGGCTCGAGACATCCTCGCGACACGAGCACGTCGCGCAGGTCGGTGCCCGCGACGAACTCCATGACCATGAAATAGGTGTGCTCGTTCTCCGAGCCCCAGTCGTAGACGGCGACGACGTTCGGGTGCGACAGGCGCGCCGCGGCGCGCGCCTCGGCCTTGAACCGGTCGACGAGCTCGGGGTCCGACGCCAGGGACGGCTGCAACACCTTCACCGCGACGGCGCGGTCGAGCAGGTGGTCGTGGGCACGGTAGACCTCGCCCATGCCTCCCCCCGCGAGCCGGGCGAGGAGGCGGTAGCGCCCGGCGAGGGTGTCGCCGACGATGTCCTGCATCAACCGCACGCGACGCTCCGGCGGGCTAGTGGTGACGGAGGTGGTAGTCGAAGCGCCTCACCAGCACGGCGAGGTCGCGCGCCGCCTTCTCCGCCCGGGCGAGCGCGGTGCCGGCGCGCTCGGCGACGGCGTCCCCCGACGCCTCGAGCCTGTCGAGGCGCTTCTCGACCGCGGCGAGCGCCTTCCCGAGGTCCTTGGACGCGGTCGAGGCGTCGTCCCGAAGGCTTCGCACGACGCGCCGCTGCGACGCAACCCTGCGCTCGAGCAGCGACACGCGTGGCTCGAACGACTCGACCGCCTCGAGCGCCCGGTCGGCGACGGCCCGGGCGCCCTCTATCTCTTCCTGCGCCGCCGGGTCGAGGGCCTGGGCCCTTCCGCAGGCGGCGAGAGCCAGTCCCGCGAGCAGCAGAGATGCGAGACCCCTCGTTCCCCTCATCTGCAGCCTCCCCCGGCCGAAACGGTCAGCGGTGCGTGGCGGCCACCACATTCGCCACTCTAGTTACATCAGGGTCACTCTGGTAACAATACTTGACACTAGCACCGATCCCTAGGCGAGCTCCACCTCCGCCACCACGAGGCTGTGGTCGGATGCCCCCAGGTCGACGGCCGCGGCCGCGCGCACCCTGGCGCCGCCCCCCGCGAGCACGAAGTCGAAGCGACGGCGGCCGAGCCGTGTGCGCAGGGTCGTGGGGCGGTCCGGGCCCGGGTCGAAGCCCGCCTCGAAGAGGGGGCCGAGCCCGCCCTCCTGCTGGTTGAGGTCTCCCGTCACGATCACCGCCCCGTGGCGACCCGCCATATCGGCGACGGCGCGCATCTGCTCCGCGCGCGTCCGCGCGCGCAGCGAGAGGTGCGTGGCGATCACGACCCTGCCTCCCCACGTCACCACGAGGGCCCCCCTGCGCTCCTCGTCCTCCTCGAGCCGGGGCAGGAGCTCGAGCCTGGGCTCGAGCTCGGCGGCCGCGCCGATCGCCAGCCCGAACCGCCCCTCTCCCCGGGACAGCGTGGGGCGGAACGACATCCGCAGGCCGGTGAGCTCGCCCAGCGCCGCGGCCTGGTCGACGCGCCCGGAGCGGCGCATGCCCACGTCGACCTCCTGGAGCGCGAGCAAGTCGGGGTGCGCCTCCAGGATCGTCGCCGCGGTCCGGTGGAGGTCGATGACGTCGTCGCGTCCGAGGCCGTGCCGGATGTTGAAGGTGGCAACGCGCGCGACCGTCACCGCGGCCGCCCCCGCCAGCGTCCGTTGCGCGGCGCCTGTGCGAGCATGAAGCCATGGCGAGCGACGTCCCCGAGCACGCCTCCTCCGCTCTCGAGGAGGAGGTCACCTACTGCCACGGGCACCCCGACACGCCGACGAAGCTGCGCTGCTCCCGTTGCGACAGGCCCATCTGCGGCCGGTGCGCGATCCCGGCGACGGTCGGCCAACACTGCCCCTGGTGCCTCGCGGAGGCGCGCAGGAGCGCGCCCCGGATCCGGAGCACGATGGCGGCGAACGCGCCGGTCGTCCTCGCGATCGTCGTCGTCAACGCCGCCTTCTTCCTCGCCCAGCGCCTCGACGCAGGGATCACGCTGAGGCTGGGGGCGATCCCGGCCGCGATCGCCGCGGGCCAGTGGTACCGCCTCCTCACGCCCATGCTCCTGCACGCCAACATCCTCCACATCGGGCTCAACATGTTCGTCCTGTGGATCTACGGGCCCTACGTGGAGCAAGCGTTCGGCAGGGTCCGCTTCCTCGCCGTCTACGTGGTGTCGGGCTTCATGGGCGGCGCGCTGTCGTTCGCGCTCGGTCCCTGCAGGACGATCGGCGTCGGTGCCTCGGGTGCGATCTTCGGCGTGGTGGGAGCGCTCCTCGTGCACCTCTACAACCGCCGGCGGTCCTCGTTCGTCGCCGGCTACCTGCGAGACCTCGTCGGCTTCGTCGTGCTCAACCTGCTGATCGGCTTCGTCCTGCCGCAGATCGACTACCTCGCCCACCTAGGCGGGCTCGCCGGCGGCGTCGCGCTCGGGGTGGCGTACGACCGCGCCGGCTCGGGTGCGCTCCCCGCGGGGGCGAAGGCGATCGCGACCGCGGCCGTCGTCGGCGCCGGGCTGGCCCTCGTGATGTGGCGCGCGGGCCAGGGCGCCTGCCTGTAGATATCAGCCGCGGATCTCTACCTCGGCGTCCTCGATCACCGGCGCGCCGCCGCGCGTAACCGTCTCGAACCCGTAGCGAGCCCCGCCGAGGGGCCAGAAGGCCGTGACGAGCTCGTCGCCGGGGACGACGGGGCGAGCGAAGCTCACCCGCACGTGCGCGACGCGCGTGGGGTCGCCCCCCGCGAGGCCCTCGACCGCCCCGGCGGTTGCCATCGCCATCGTGCACATCCCGTGCAGGATCGGCCGGCGCAGCCCCGCCAGCCTGGCCGCGCGCGCGTCGAGGTGGATCGGGTTGCGGTCACCCGATGCCTCCGCATAGCGCTGCATCTGATCGTCGTCGACCCGCGCGCGGTGCTCGTGCACCGGAGCGGGACGGTCCCGGACGGGACGCGTCGGGGCCCGGCCTCCCCCCCTGACGAACAGCCGCCCGCGCACCTCGGCCACCGGCTCACCCTCGATCGTGGCCTCGGTCGCCACGACGGTGAAGGCGTCTCCGTTGTCGAGGTGGTCGACGGCCTCGAGCACCCACTCCACCTGCAGCACGTCGCCCGGCCGGATCGGGCGGAACAGCGTGTGCTCCTCGCCCATGTGCAGGAGACGGCGCACGTCCACCCCGAGCCCCGGTTCGCGCGCCGCGCCCATGAATCCGGGAAAGGCCGGCACGACCGGCCACACCGGGCCGGCGACGGCGTTCGGACCCGCCCGGTAGGCCGGGTTGGGATCGTTGGTGGCGCGGGCGTAGGCCTCGATGGCCTGCGCGGTGACCTCGTAGGTCGAGCCGCCGAGGCTTCTTCCCGCCAGCGAGGCGTCGAGGCGGGGCCGCTCCCGCGGCGGGCTCAGGCGCCCTCTCCGCGCGCCGGCAGCTCGACGTCCGCCTCCCCCACGAGGGCGACCTCCTCCGCCGGCACCCCGGCTCCGGGCGGCCCGTCGCCCCGCCGGCGCGCCTCGAGGGCCACGGCCACGACTCCCCCCGGGCGCACGTCGCCGACCCGCCCCGAGCACACGAGCTCGTCGCCGGGCCACACGCGCGCCGAGAAACGGACCTTGAAGCGCCGGAGCCGGTGGGGCCCGCCGAACCAGTCCGAGACCGCGTGGGCGAGATAGCCGGCGGGCAGCATCCCCATCGCGAACACCGTCGGCGCGCCGGTCGCGCGCGCGTAGCCCTCGTCGATGTGGATCGGGTTGAAGTCGCCCGACGCGCCCGCGTAGCGCACGATGTCGGCCCGGGTCACGGGTCCGAAGACGACCTCGCCGAGCTCCGCGCCGACCGCGACGCCGTCCAGGTCGACCCCGTGGGGAAGGCTCATGGACCCGACCCCGGGTCGCGCGCGGTCTCGATCAGCGTGTAGTGGGCCCTCACGACCTCGTCCCCGCCGGCGTCGGTGAAAACGGACTCGTACGTGACGAAGCGCATCCTGCCCCCGCGCCGGCCCTGCTTGGTGAAGTCGCGTGCGATGCGCATGACTCCCCGGAGCACCTCGCCCGCCACGGGGAGGCGGCGGATGTGGAACTCCTGCTCGCCGTGCAGAACGCGGGCGTAGTCGAGGTTGGCGCCGAGGCGGGCCTCGCGCTCCTCGCGCGTCACCTGCCAGATCTGGGTCACCGTGAAGGTGGGGGGTGCGACCACGTCGGGCAGGCCCTGGCGGCGGGCCTCGTCGGGGTCGAAGAAGACGGGGTTGTCCTCGCCGACGGCGAGGGCGAACTCCCGCACCTTGCCTCGCTCGATCGGCAGCTCGAAGGTCAGCTCCCCGGCCATGCGGGCCAGATTAGAGGACGGGCCGCCCGGCCCTCCGCGGGGATGGAGCCCCGAAGCCCCCCAGCTGTGGTTTCATTGTGGTACACGAGAAAGGAGGTGGTCCAAGTCTTGAGTGATAGATCGTGCGGACCTCGTGAGGTGACCGGCTGCTAGTGGTCTGACCCTCGAGGTTGCGGGTTCTGGCCACCTGGTTCGGGCCACGGGCAGAATCCACACCGGTTCGCCGGGCTTCTCCGTCTCGGCTTGGTCCACCGAGGAGTGTGCGGAGGGTGCCTCGCAGCAGAAGTGCCTCAACCGGCGCGGGCATGCCCGCGCCGGTTTCTTTTCACCCCTCAGCCGAGGACCGCCACGAAGCCGTCTTCGTCGAGGATCTCGACGCCGAGCTGGACCGCCTTGTCGTACTTCGACCCGGGGTCCTTGCCCACGACCACGTAGTCGGTTCTCTTCGAGACGCTCGAGGTCACCTTCCCGCCGCGTGCCTCGACGGCGGCCGTCGCCTGCGGGCGCGTGAAAGCCTCGAGCGATCCGGTGATCACGAAGGTCTTGCCCTCGAGGGCGCCTCCCCTCCTCTTGGACGGCGCCTTCGTATTGACGCCGGCCGCCCGCAGCTTCTCGATCACCTCGAGGTTGCGGTCCTGCGCGAAGAACGTCGCTATCGAGCGCGCGATCACGGGGCCGATGCCCTCGAGCGCCTCCAGCTGCTCGAGGCTCATGTCGCGGAGGTGCTCGAGCGACCCCACCTCCGACGCGAGCTGGAACGACGCGGTCCCGCCGACGTGTCGGATGCCGAGCCCGTAGATGAGATGGCCGAGGGGGCGCTCCTTCGAGCGCTCGATCGACCTCACGAGGTTGTCGACCGACTTGTCGGCGAACCCGTCGAGCTGGGCGAGGCGCTCTCGATCGAGGTAGTAGATGTCGGCCACGTCCTCCAGCCACCCTCTCTCCACGAGGGCGAGGATGGTCTGGTAGCCGAGGCCCTCGATGTCCATCGCCCCGCGCGACGCGAAGTGGAAGAGGCGCTCGACCCGCTGCGAGGGGCAGTCGAGCCCCGTGCAGCGCGCGACGGCCTCGCCCTCCTCCCGCACGATGGCGGAGCCGCAGGAGGGGCACTCCGTGGGCATCCGCCAGGGCCGCTCGGCCCCCGTGCGCTTCGACACGACGGGCCCCACCACCTCGGGGATGACGTCGCCGGCGCGCCGGACGATCACGGTGTCGCCGATCAAGACGCCCTTGCGGGCGACCTCGTCCTCGTTGTGGAGGGTCGCGGTCGACACCGTCACACCCCCGACGAACACCGGCTCGAGCTCCGCGTACGGCGTCGCCGCCCCCGTACGGCCCACGTTGACCTTGATGTCTCGCAGCACGGTCGTGCGCTCCTCGGGAGGGAACTTGTACGCGATCGCCCAGCGCGGGGCCTTGGCCGTATAGCCGAGCTCCTCCTGTTGGGCGATCGAGTCCACCTTGACGACGACCCCGTCGATCTCGTAGTCGACGTCGTGGCGGTGCTCCTGCCAGTGCGAGCAGTGCTGGTAGACGTCTTCGAGCGTCTCGACGACGCGGTTGCGCCTGTTCACGCGCAGGCCCCAGCCCTTGATCGCCTCGAGGGACTCGGAGTGCGACGAGAAACGCACGCCCTCGACGTATCCCACGCCATGGCAGACAAGGGAGAGCTTCCGCTGCGCCGTGATCGAAGGGTCCTTCTGGCGAAGAGAGCCCGCCGCGGCGTTGCGGGGGTTGGCGAAGACCCTCGCCCCGTCGGCCCCGAGGCGCTCGTTCAACCTCTCGAAGTCGGCGACCTGCATGTAGACCTCGCCCCGGACCTCCAGGACGGCGGGCACGGCGCCTCGCAGCCGCAGCGGCACGGCCTGGATCGTGCGCAGATTGGCGGTGATGTCCTCGCCCGTATAGCCGTCGCCGCGCGTCGCGCCCGTGGCGAGGACCCCGTCCTCGTAGATCAGGTTGACCGCGATGCCGTCCATCTTGAGCTCCGTCATGAAGGCGCCCACTCGGCCTATCGCGCGCTCGACGCGCTTGCCCCACGCAAGCAGCTCCTCGAGCGAGAAGCAGTTGTCGAGCGACATCATCGGGGTGCGGTGCCGCACGGGAGCGAACTGCTCCGAGGGCGCCGCGCCCACCCGCTGCGTCGGGGACTCGGGTGAGACGAGGTCCGGCCACGCCGACTCGATCGCCCTGAGCTCCTCCATCAGCGCGTCGTACTCGACGTCCGCTATCTCGGGGTCGTCGAGCGCGTGGTACCGGTAGGAGTGATAGTCGATCGCCTCGCGCAGCTGGGCGGCGCGCCCCTCGGCCTCGGCTCGCGTCATCTCCGGCATGGCGAGATTCTCCCAGGAGGAGCGCGCTCAGGCTCGCCGGGCGAGGAGCATGATCCGCCGCCTCTCGAACACCCAGTCGTCGCCGTCCCGCTCGAAGCCCATCCCGGTTTCGGATCCCCGCGCCGCGATGAACCCCCGCACCGCGTCGATCCGCTCCTCGGGATGCTCGCCCGGCCACATCCAGTTCGAGAACCTCTGCGTGCCCGACACGATGCGCTCGTCCTCGATCTCGAGCCCGGCCGCGCGGAGCACCACTCTGAGGGCGGAGGGCGGGCGCGAGGCTGCGTGCGATGGATCGCGCAGCCTCTCGAGCTCGTTCATCGCGACCGCTTCCTCGAAGCGCTCGGGGGCCGCCTGATCGACGACGAGCACCCGTCCGTCCGCGCGGGCGGTCCGGCGCATCTCCCGGACGAAGGGAACCGGGTGGGGGACGTGGTGCAGCACCTGCGCGGTGCACACGAGGTCCATCGAGCGGGATCGCAGCGGCAGCCGGGCCCCGTGGCCCGCGATCGCGGCCATCCCCGGGTGGCGCGACCGCGCCTGGCGAAGCATCGCGGGAGTGAGGTCGATGGCCACGAGGCGACGGGCCACGGGCGCGAACAGGGCGAGGAAGTTCCCGGTCCCGGCCCCGACCTCGGCGACGACGCCGGGGAACCGCAGGCGCGCGAACTCGACGACCCCCATGTGGTCGAAGCGCCCTTGGGTGCGCTCGCCGAAGAGGGCGGCCGCGCGCTCGAACTCGCGCGCCACCACCTCCTCGTGCGAGCGCGCCGGGCGCCCCTCCTCAGGCAACCGCGGCGGGCGCGGCCGTGCGGGCGACGAAGCCGCCGCCGAGGACCTCGTCGGGACGGGCCGCGCTGTAGAAGACCGCCGACTGTCCGGGCGCGATCGCGTACGCGGGCTCGTCGAACACAACGTGTACCGAAGCCGGATCGATCGCGCGCACGCGCGCCGGCGTCGTGTCGCCGTGCGCCCGGTACTGGACGAGGACGCGGTCTCCGGCAGCGGGGGGCGCTCCGACGAAGCTCGTGTCGCGTGCGACGAGCTCGCGCACCTCGAGCTGCTCGCGCGCGCCCACCGTGACCGAGTTCGCCGCCGCGTCGATGCCCGTGACGTAGACGGGGACGCCGAGCGAGAGGCCGAGCCCCTTGCGCTGGCCCACCGTGTAGCGGCCGACCCCGCGGTGGGTGCCCACCCGGCGGCCGGAGCCGTCCACGAGCGGCCCCGGCTCGGACGCCTCGGGCATGTGGAGGGCGACGTACCCGTCGAGGTCGCCGGCGCGCACGAAGCAGATCTCCTGCGAGTCCGGCTTGCGGGCCGTCCCGAGGCCCACGCGCGACGCGATCGCGCGCGTCTCGGACTTCGTCATGTCGCCGACGGGGAACCGCACGCGCTCGAGCCGGCGCCGGTCGAGCATCCACAGCACGTAGGACTGATCCTTTGATCGGTCGGCCCCCCTCAGCAGCGCGGGCCGCCCCCCGCGTCGGTCCACGCGCGCGTAATGACCGGTCGCGAGCACCTCGGCCCCGAGGGCATCGGCTCGCTCCAGGAGCGCGTCGAACTTGATCCACTGGTTGCAGCGGACGCACGGGTTGGGCGTGCGGCCCGACGCGTAGGTGTCGTTGAAGTCCCGGATCACCGTCGCCTCGAAGCGCTCGGCAAAGTTGAAGACGTAGAAGGGGATGTCGAGCGCGTCGGCGACGCGCCGAGCGTCCTCGGCGGCGCCGAGGTTGCAGCACCCTGAGTTCGTGTTCGCGGCCTCTCCCCGCCACAGCTTGAGCATCACGCCGGTGACGTCGAAGCCCTGCTCGACGAGGAGGGCGGCGGCGACCGAGGAGTCGACGCCCCCCGACATCGCCACCACGGCCTTCGGCCGCCCGCTCACGCGGCCCTCCGGGCGCGCGCCACGACGTCCGGGAGCGCGGCGACGACCGCGTCGACGTCCTCCTCGGTCGACGTCGCCCCGAGCGAGAAGCGCAGGCTGCCCAGGGCGAGCGGCCGCGGCACGCCGATCGCCAGCAGGACGTGGGAGGGGTCGAGAGCCCCCGACGCGCACGCCGAACCGGAGGAGCACGCGATCCCCGCACGGTCGAGCAGCAGCAGCAGCGTCTCGCCCTCGGCGCCCGGGATCGACACGTTGAGGTTGTTCGGCGCTCGAGCCTCGAGGTCGCCGTTCACGACCGCGTCGGGGACCGCGGCCAGGACCCCGGCGAGCAGCCGGTCCCGGAGGGCGCGCACTCGCTCGGCCTTCTCGTGCACCTCCTTGGCGGCGAGCTCGCACGCGACGCCGAACCCGACGATGCCGGCCACGTTGGGTGTGCCCGATCGCAGGCCCCGCTCCTGGCCCCCGCCGTGCAGCAGCGGCTCGAGCGGGGTGTGCGCGCGCACGAAGAGCGCGCCGACGCCCTTGGGCCCGCCGATCTTGTGCGCGGCGAAGGCGGCGAGATCGACGCCCCAGGCGTGGACGTCTACGGGCAGGTTGCCCAGCGCCTGCACCGCGTCCGTGTGCACGAGGGCGCGCGGGTTGGCCGCCCGCACGGCCTCGGACACCTCGGCGACCGGCTGGACCGTGCCGATCTCGTTGTTCACGGCCATCGTCGACACGAGGATCGTGGAGCGTCCGACCGCCTCCGCGACGCTTCCGGGGTCCACCACGCCGGTGGTGTCGACGTCGACGAGGGTCGTCCGCATGCCGCGCGACCCGAGCCACGCGACCGCATGGAGGACGGCATGATGCTCGATCGATGTGGCGACGACGTGGTCGCCGTTGCCGCGCCGCTTGTCCGCCGCACCCTTCAGCGCCAGGTTGTCGGCCTCCGTCCCGCCGGCGGTGAACACCACCTCGGAGGGGCTCGCCCCCACGGCGGCCGCGACCCGGTCGCGCGCGTCCTCGAGGGCCCGGCGCGCCCGGCGGCCGAAGGCGTGCACCGACGAGGGATTGCCGAAGTGCTCGGACGCCTCCAGCATCGCGTCCGCGGCCTCCGGCCTCAGCGGCGTCGTGGCGGCGTGATCGAGATAGTGCATCGGCTCAGGATACGAGAAGGGTCTCCGGCGGCCCGCAGGAAGTCCCTGGTCAGAGGCTTCTCTCTCCTCTACGATCGAGCCGTGGCCGCGACGCTCGTGCTCTTCTACCTCGCCACCTGCTCGCTGCTCTATCTGCTGCGGGCGACGACGCGGCGGGGCTGAAGCCCCGCGCTCAGCGGTCGGGGGCTTCGGAGCCGGGCTCGCGCAGCCTGCGCTCGAGCTCGGCGATCTGGGCGTCGAGCTGCTCCGGGTGGCTCTCGGCCCGCCGGTCGTGGTCGCGCATGCGCTTGGGGTAGCCGATCACCGAGGCGTCGTAGACGGGGATCGAGCTCTTCTCGCAGAACGCGATCGCGTCGGCCGGCTCCCGGACGGCGGCCCGCACGCTCGCCCCGTGGCGATCGACGAGCAGCAGCGTCGTCGATTGCGTCGCCGTGCGCGGCTCGATGTAGCCCTCGACCCCCTTGTGGGTCGCGAGGAAGGACTCGAGCTCCGCGAGCTCGGGGTTCCGCTTCTTGGAGAAGAAGCCGCGCACGAAGTCGCCGAGGGACACGACTCAGCCCTTGCGGGCCCTCACCTCCTCTATCAGTCGCGGCAGGATCTCGAGGGCGTCGCCGACCACCCCGAGGTCCGCGAGCCCGAAGATGGGAGCGTCCTCGTCCCTGTTGACTGCGACGATGCGCTTCGCGCCCTTCATCCCCACGACGTGCTGCGTGGCTCCGCTGATGCCGAAGGCGAGGTAGACGGTCGGCTTGATCGTGGTCCCCGTCTGCCCGATCTGCTTCGAGTAGGGAACCCAACCCGCATCGACCACGGCGCGGGTGGCGCCCACCGCGGCGTCGCCGAGCGCGTCGGCGAGCTGCTCGAGCAGCTCGAAGTTCGCCGCCTCGCCGAGGCCGCGTCCTCCCGATACGACGACCGGCGCGTCCTCGAGCTTGGGCCCCGACGCGGCCTCCTCGTGGCGCTCGACGCGCCTCGCGGTCACGAGGTCGCCGGGCGCGTCGGCCGCGACCGTCACGACCTCGGCTCGCCCCCCGCACTCCCTCGCCTCGAAGGACTTCGGGCGCACCAGAACGATCCTCGGCGCGCCCTCCAGCTTCACGTCCACGAAGCGCGAGCCGCCGAAGACCGCGGCGCGGGCGACGTCGAGCGACGGGAGCGCGACGACGTTGCTCATGAGCGTGGCCCCCAAGCGCCCCGAGAGCCGCCCCGCGATGTCGCGCGAGTCGTAGCCCGTCGTGAACGCGACGACGTCGAAGCCGTGCTCGCGCACGAGGCCTTCGAGCGCGAGCACGGCCGGCTGCGCGACGCAGTCGGAGAACACCGCGTCCTCCGACGCGAACACGCGCGCGGCCCCGTAACGCCTGAGGACGTCGGCCGCTCCCGTCGCCCCGGGCCCGAGCGCGACCGCGTCCGCGTCGCCGAGCTCGCGCGTCCGGGTGAGGACCTCGAGCGCAGCGGGATCGACCGTCCCGTCCGCGACCTCCGCGTAGACCAGGACCCGCGCCATCTAGATGACCTTGGCCTCGACGAGGAAGTCCGCGATGCGCGCTGCGGCCGAGCCGTCGTCGCGGATCACCTCGCCGGCCTTGCGCTCCTCGGCGTCCACCACCTCGACGACGCGCTGGCGCGCCGCCGTTTCGTCCGGCGACAGCCCCAGGTCGGAGAGCGTGAGGCTCTCCAGGGGCTTCTTCTTCGCGGCCATGATCCCCTTGAACGAGGGGTAGCGCGGCTCGTTCACGCCCGCGGTGACGGTCACGAGCGCGGGGAGCGGGCAGGCGATCACCTGGTAGCCCTCGGCCGTCTGTCGCTCCACCCTGAGACCCGCGCCCTCGACCTCGAGCCGGCGGGCGAACGTGGCCTGGGGCACGCCGAGGAGCTCGGCGAGGGTCGAAGGCATCGTCCCCGTGTAGCCGTCGGTGGACTCGACCCCCGCGATCACGAGGTCGAACGGCGCGCGGCGGATCGCGGCGGCGAGCACCCTCGCGGTCACGAGAGCGTCGGCGCCCGCGAGCGCGTCGTCGGACACGATCACCGCCCGGTCGGCCCCCATCGAGAGGCCCTTGCGCACGGCCTCGAGCGCGGCCGGCGGCCCCATCGACACGAGCGTCACCTCGCCCCCGTGGGCCTCCTCGAGCTGCAGCGCCGCCTCCACCCCGAACTCGTCGCCGGGGTCGAGCGTCCCCTGGACCCCCTCGCGCACGAGGCGCCCGTCGCGCATCTCGCCGGGCAGGTTGGGGTCGGGGATGTGCTTGACGCAGACGACGATGTTCACCGGCGCACGGACCTCCTTCGGGAGGGACGATTATCGCCGCCGCGCCGAAGACGGCGGGCGCTCAGCGCCCCTCGAAGGTCGCTTTGCCCGGCCCCTGCTCGAGGAAGGTCCTCATGCCCGTCTTCTGGTCCGCGGTCGCGAACAGCGACGCGAACGCCTGGCGCTCGACGAGGAGACCGCCTCCGAGGTCCATGTCGAGACCGCTCTGGATCGCCTGCTTGGCGGCGCCGAGCGCCACCGTCGGGCCGCGCGCGTAGCGCTCCGCCAACTCGGTCGCCTCGCCGAGCACATCGGCCGGGGCCGCGATCCGGTCGAGGAGACCGATCGACAGGGCCTCCTCCGCCCCCACGACCCGCCCCGAGTAGATGAGGTCCTTGGCGCGCGCCGGGCCGACGAGCCGCGGCAGCCGCTGGGTGCCGCCCGCGCCGGGCATGACGCCGAGGGCGATCTCGGGTTGGCCGAGACGAGCGTCGCTCGCTCCGATGCGGAAGTCGCACGCGAGCGCGAGCTCGCAGCCGCCGCCGAGCGCGAAGCCGTTGATCGCCGCGATCGTGACCACCGGCACCCGCTCGAGGCGCCCGAACGCGTCGTGGAAGGCCTCGATGTAGACCGACATCTCGACCGGGCCGAGCGGGGCCATCTCCTTCACGTCGGCGCCCGCGGCGAACACCCGCTCGCCGCCCCACACCACGAGCGCTCGCAGCGAGGGGTCGCGGACGGCGTCGTCCGCCGCCTCCGCGATCTCCTCCGCGGCGCGCCGGTTGAGCGCGTTGACCTTGGGGCGGTCGAGGCGCAGCGTCCCCACGCCCGCGTCCGAGACCTCCAGGCGCACGAACTCCCCCACCGCCTCCTCCTCTCGCGGCATCCGGGACCGACGGCGGCCCCGCGGCCCAAGGCTACGATGCGGAACCGATGAGCGACGGCTTCCGCGACGGGCTCGCGCGCGCCCTGGCGGCGCGCCCGGGGCGCCCGGTCGAGGCCGAGGGACGCGCCGCCGCCGTGCTGATCCCCGTGGTCGCCGCGCCCCGCCCCACGCTCGTGCTCACCGTGCGGACGCAGACCCTGTCGAGCCACCGAGGGCAGATCTCGTTCCCCGGAGGGTCGATCGACGACTCGGACCCCTCTCCCGAGGCAGCCGCCCTGCGCGAGGCGCACGAGGAGATCGGCCTCGACCCCGCGGCCGTGACGGTGCTCGGCCGTCTCGACGCGATCGCGACCTACGTCTCGGGCTACGTCGTGACCCCGGTGGTGGGGTGGCTGGCGCGACGGCCGCGGCTGGCGCCGAGCGCGGGCGAGGTCGCCGAGGTGCTCGAGGTCCCGGTGGCCGACCTCACCGACGACATCCGCCTCGACCCCGGGTTCTCGTTGGGGACGCGCACCTATCCCACGGAGGCGTGGGTGTGGAACGGCCACGTCATCTGGGGAGTCACCGCCCGCCTCGTGCGGATGTTCCTGTCGTTGCTCGCGGACGCCGGCCTCGGCAACGCTCCGGCCGATCTGCCCGCGGGCGCGCGCTGGTGACCGTGCACCTCGCCCAGACGGCGCGCCCCACGCCCACGCCGACGGTCCTGCGCGCGCCGCCGGCATCGGGCCTCGAGGTCGCGGGGGCCGTGCTCGCGATCGCGCTCGCCGCGGCGGCGGGGGTCCTCGGGTACCGGATCATCCGGGGAGGCCGCGGCCTCTAGCCGCGCGATGGCGTCGGTCAGAACATCGGCGGCTCGGTGTAGCCGCCCCACACCTCTTTGAGATCCTCGACCATCTCGCCCAGCGTCACGTAGGCCTTCGCCGCCTCCACGAGGACCGGGATCGAGCTCTGCGACCCGTCCGCCGCCATGGCCTTGAGCGCAGCCCTCGCCTCGTCGGCGCGCCGCTCGTCCCTGTTGGCTCGCACCTCGGCCACCGCCTTCTTCTGGCGCTCCTCGATCTCCGGCCCGATCACCAGCACCTCGGGCGGCTGCTGCACGCTGTGCGCGAAGCGGTTGACGCCGACGATCACCTTGCGCCCGCGCTCGAGCAGCTGCTGGTAGTGGAACGCGGCGTCGGCGATCTCCTTCTGGAAGTAGCCCGCCTCGATGCCGGCGAGCATGCCGTCGAGGATCGAGCCGGAGCCCATCTCGTCGATGCGGGCGAAGTACTCCTCGGCTGCGGCCTCGGTCCTGTCGGTCAGCTCCTCGACGAACCATGAGCCGCCGAGGGGATCGATCACGTTCGGCGCGCCGGTCTCGTAGGCGATGATCTGCTGGGTGCGCAGGGCGATCTCGACCGCCTCCTCGGTGGGCAGGGCGAGGACCTCGTCGAGCGAGTTCGTGTGGAGGCTCTGCGTCCCGCCGAGGACCGCGGCGAGGGCCTCCGTC
Source organism: Actinomycetota bacterium (assembly GCA_036258675.1). Classification (GTDB taxonomy): domain Bacteria; phylum Actinomycetota; class CADDZG01; order CADDZG01; family WHSQ01; genus DATADD01. Next base: position 22,622 of record DATADD010000040.1, read on the forward strand.
GCCGTCCGCACGACGTTGTTGTAGGGCTGCTGGCCCGTCAGCGACACGCCCGCGGTCTGGGTGTGGAACTTGAGCATCCACGACCGCTCCTTGCGCGCGCCGTAGCGTTGCCTCAACCAGCGCGCCCAGATGCGGCGCGCCGCCCGGAACTTGGCGATCTCCTCGAAGAAGTCGATGTGGGAGTTGAAGAAGAAGGACAACCCGGGAGCGAAGTCGTCCACGTCGAGCCCGCGCCGCTGCCCCAGCTCGACGTGTGCGAACCCCGACGCGATCGTGAAGGCGAGCTCCTGCACCGCGGTCGAGCCCGCCTCGCGGATGTGGTAGCCGGAGATCGACAGGGGGTGGTAGCGCGGCACCCGCTCAGCGCAGAACTCCATCATGTCCGCCGTCAGGCGCAGGTGCGGCTGCGGCGGGAACAGCCACTCCTTCTGCGCGATGTACTCCTTGAGGATGTCGGTCTGACAGGTCCCTCCGAGGGCCGCCATGTCGGCGCCCTGCTTCTCGGCGGCCGCGACGTAGAACGCGAACAGCATGGGCGCGGGCCCGGAGATCGTCATCGAGGTCGTTATCGCCTCGAGATCGATGTCTCGGAACAGCACCTCCATGTCGGCGAGAGAGTCGACCGCGACCCCGCAGCGTCCCACCTCGCCCTCCGAGCGGGGGTCGTCGGAGTCGCGGCCCATCAGCGTGGGCATGTCGAACGCCACGGAAAGACCCGTCTGCCCCTGCTCGAGCAGGAAGCGATAGCGCGCGTTCGTCTGCTCCGGCGTGCCGAAGCCCGCGAACTGCCGCATCGTCCACAAGCGCCCGCGATAGCCGGTCGGGTAGATGCCGCGCGTGAAGGGATATTCGCCCGGCGCGCCGAGGGACGGGTCCCCGTCGGCGGGGCCGTACAGCGGCTCGAGCGGGACGCTTGACAGGGTGTCGAAGTCGACGTCGTCGCGCAGCGCGGCGTCCTCGTAGCGCCGGCGCCAGCTCTCGTGCGGATCGCCTTGCATCTCCATCGATCCTACCCGCGCGCGCCTACTGCAGCGCCTCGAGGACCCGGTCGGCGGCCGCGTGCACATCGAGCTTTCGCTCCCACACGTCGTCGACGAGGTCGGCGAGCAGAGACGGCATCTCGGCGCGCACGCGCCTGCGCTGGCGCTCTGCGACGAGCGCGGAGATCTCCCGCTCGATCCTGCGCCGCCGTCTGCGCTCCAGCGCCCCCGTCGCCTCCTGCTTTTCTCGGTGGTCGGCGATCGCCTCCCACAGCTCGTCGATCCCCCTGCCCTCCGATGCGACCGTCTCGACGACGCGGGGGACCTCGTCGCCCTCCGAGAGGTCGAGCATCTGCCGCAGCTCGCGCACCGTGTCGCGCGCCCCCGGCCGATCGGCCTTGTTGACGACGAACACGTCGGCGATCTCCATCAACCCCGCCTTGGCGGTCTGGACCGCGTCTCCCCATCCCGGGACCACGACGACGAGCGTGGCGTCGCACGCGTCGGCGATCTCGACCTCGGCCTGCCCCACGCCCACGGTCTCGATCAGAACGATGTCCTTGCCCGACGCCTCCAGCACGCGCACGGCCTCGGGCGTTGCGAGAGAGAGACCCCCGAGATGTCCTCGCGACGCCATGGACCGGATGAAGACGCCGTCGTCGGTCGCGTGCGACTGCATCCGCACGCGGTCGCCCAACAGCGCGCCGCCCGAGAAGGGGCTCGATGGATCCACGGCGAGGACGCCCACCTGCGCCCCGTCGCGCCGGGCGCGCCCCACGAGTCGCTCGGTCAGCGTCGACTTGCCCGCACCGGGTGCGCCCGTTATCCCGATCGTGTAGGCGGCTCCGGTGTAGGGGTGGATCGCCTCCATGACGCGCGGGAGCTCGTCGCCGCCGTCCTCGACCATCGAGATGAGGCGCGCGAGGGCGCGCCTGTCCCCCTTACGGATCCCGTCCACGAGGACCTCGACGCGTTCCCGCGTCAAGTCTCGATCGCGACGACCTCGGTGACGGCGGGGACGCGCTCGCGCAGGATGCGCTCGACCCCGGCCTTCAGGGTCACGGGGGAGATGGGGCAGGTCTCGCAGGTTCCGGACAGCGCCACCACGACGGTCGTTCCGTCGACGCTCGCGAGGTGGATGTCGCCGCCGTCCATCTGGATCGCCGGCCGGATGATCTCGAGGGCCTCCCTGATCTGGTCCTCGAGCGTCGTCGCCTGGCTCATCTCCTCATGGTACCGGCAAAGGAAGCCGCCCCCACGGAGAGCGCGACCAGGAACGCCAGCGCCGCGATCCACACGATCGCCCCCGCCCCGCCGTCGGCGCGCGGCGAGGGCGGAGGCGGGGCGGCGGCCACCGTGACCCGCACCGGCGCCGTCGACGCGGCCTCGGGACCGGTCGTGGCGCGCACGCGCAGCGAGTATCGGCCGGGCTCGTCGGGGGCCACCCATGCAACGCGACGCCGCCCCGCGTCCACCGTGATAGGCCGCGTGCGGGGTGCGTCACCGGCCCACGCGCGCACGCGCGCAGGGGTGGACAGGCGCACCCTGACCCACGAGCGCGCGCCCGCGCGCACGCGCTTCGGCGCGCCGACGACGCGCAGCGCCACAGGGCGGCCGAAGCCCTGCGGAGGGCGCAGCGACACAGCACCGGGCCCCGTCCAGGCCACGCGCCACGTGCCCAGCGCGTGCTCCACGACCTGCCGTCCGCCCTCGCCGACGATCGCGAACGAACCGAACGCGTCGAGCGTCTCGAGGCCCCATGCGACCCCGACGTCGACCGCGTCCACCGCCTGTGTGACCTCGAGCGAGGTGCCGGGGTAGTAGTGCTCGAGGATCTCCTCGAACGAAGCGCCGTCCTCGGCCATG
>DATADD010000041.1:0-1838 GCA_036258675.1 Actinomycetota bacterium
CCCGCCTTGAGGGACGCGCGATCGTAGTAGCGGGTGGTGACCTCTTGCAGCTCGCCGCCGACGCGGAACCACGCGGCCCCCTCGTAGCGGAGGGCCTCGTCGGGAGGCGACTCGTCCCCGCGCTCCGCGTCCGTCGGCTCGAGCGGCGGCATCAGCCCGATGCCGCGGACGCGGATGTTCGGGAGCTCGATGTCCGACTCGTCGAAGCGGCGTGAGTACTCCCGCTCGTGGATGTCGTGGAAGTCGGAGCGGAGCCTCTCCACCCAGGCGGCGTCGATCGCCCCGGAGCCGACGTCGACGCGGAGCTCGTACCCCTGGCCGGCGTAGCGGGCGTCGACGACGCGCTGGAGAAGCATCTCGTCCGCCGCGATGCCGTCCTCCTCGAGCTGCCGCCGCGCCTCCGCCTCGAGCTCGGCGAAGCGCTCCTCGAGCTCGGCGGTATCCAGGCTCGAGAGGCGCTGGTACGACGTGGCCGCGTACTCGTACACCATGTCGGTGGCGAGGAGCCCGAGCGCCGCCGTGACGCCGGGGTACGGCGGGACGAGGACGTCCGGCGTCCCCACCTCGACCGCGATCTGGGCCGCGAAGAGCGGTCCCGCCCCACCCTCGGCGACGAGGGCGAAGTCGCGCGGGTCGTAGCCCTTGCGGACCGAGTTCTCCTCGATCGACTGCACCATCGAGTGGGTCAGGACCTGCACGGCCCCCATCGCCGCCTCCTCGACGCTCATGCCGAGCGCGCGCGCCGGGCCCTCCTCGAACGCCTTCCGGGCGAGGTCGGGGCGAAGCTTCATCCCGCCGCCGAGGAACGCCTCCGGGCGCAGCCAGCCGAGCACGACCATCGCGTCCGTCGCAGTCGCCTCCGTGCCGCCGCGGCCGTAGGCGGCCGGGCCAGGATCCGCCCCCGCGGAGCGCGGGCCGACGCGGAAGATGCCCCCCTCGTCCACGTACGCGATGGAGCCGCCACCGGCACCGATCGTGTCGACGTCGACCATGGGGATCATCGCCTGGTAGGGACCGACCCTTGTATCGAGGAGGTGCTTCATGCGGAGCCTGCCTCCCTGGGCGAGGCCGATATCCGCCGAGGTCCCCCCGACGTCGAGCGTGATGACGTTCTCGTACCCCGCGTGCCTCCCGGCCCAGATGCCCCCAACGACGCCGGCGACGGGGCCCGACATGAGGAGGTTCACGGGGCGAGCTGTGGCCGCCTCGGTCGTCGCCACGCCGCTCGCCGACGTCATCAGGTGGACGCCGGTGCGGACGTCGAGGTCTTTGAGGGCGTCCTCGAGGCGCCGGACGTAGCTCGCGACCTTCGGGCCGATGTACGCGTTCAGGCAGACGGTCGAGAAGCGCTCGTACTCGCGGTACTGCGGCAGCACCTCGGAGGAGACGGAGAGGAACGCTTCCGGGAACTCTTCGCGGACGATCTCGGCTACGCGCGCCTCGTGCGCCGGGTTGAGGAAGGAGAAGAGGAAGCAGACCGCGACCGCCTCGACGCCTGCCTCCTTGAGCTCCCGCACGCGCTCGCGCGCCTTCTCCTCGTCGAGGGGGACGAGCGCCTCCCCGTCGCGGGTCATCCGCTCGGGGACGGTGAGCCGGTAGCGGCGGCGGACGATCGGGTACCGCTGCCACGGGAGGTCCTGGTAGTTGGAGAAGTTGAGCGGTTTCTTGTGCCGGGCGATGTGGAGGATGTCCCGGTACCCCTCCGTCGTGATCATCCCGACCCGGGCGCCGTTGTGCTCGATGACGATGTTCGTGGCGATCGTGGTTCCGTGGAAGACCTGGTCGAGCGCCGCGGGGCTCTCGCCCGCCTCCGCGGTCAGCTCCTGGATCCCCTGGAT
>DATADD010000042.1:0-13408 GCA_036258675.1 Actinomycetota bacterium
TCCCCTCGTGCAGGCGATCGCGCTGATGGAGAAGGCGAACGCCGACCTCGAGCCCGAGCTTCTGCCGCTGCCCCAGGCGCGGGAGCGGTTGGAGCTGTACGCGCGCGCCCGCAGGGTGGTGGACTTCGGGGTCGCGGCGCTCGCCCGGCGGGTCGAAGACGCCGCCGAGGTGTCCCGGGCCACGGGGACGTCGCTGGGACAGGCCAAGACGGTGGTCGAGACGGGCAAGACCATGGCGGGTGCGCATGACCTCGGCGCGCCCCGAGGTCGCGGTGCTGCTCGGCCTCGAGCTTGGCCTTGCGAGCCCTCTCCCTCAGGACGTGGAAGGGCCTCTCCCGGGCGACACCGACGAGCTCCGCCGCGACCCCCGGAGACGACTCCTCCGCGGACGCGATGTGGGTCGCCTGCTCGAGGGAGATGGCCCCTCCCTGGAGGGCCGCGCCGAGGTCGTTTGAGACCGCCATGGTCTTGCCCGTCTCGACCACGGTCTTCGCATCACCCAGCGACGTCCCCGTGACCCGGGACACCTCGGCGGCGTCTTCGACCCGCCGGGCGAGCGCCGCGACCCCGAACGACGCGAGCCGCTCGACGCGCGCGTACAGCTCCAACCGCTCCCGCGCCTGGGGCAGCGGCAGAAGCTCGGGCTCGAGGTCGGCGTTCGCCTTCTCCACCAGCGCGATCGCCTCTGCCAGGGGATCGACCCCCTCGCCCCCCTCGACCCCCTCGCCCGCATGAGGCAGTTGCATGCGAAGCGCGCCCGCGACCCCTGAGTCCACGACCCTGCGGGCGCGCGCATACGAGGCGAGCAATCTCTGCGCCACCGGGCGCGGCAACAGCTGGGGCTCTACGTTGGCGTTGACCTTCTCCAGCCGCGCGATCGCATCGTCGGCCAATTCGAGCAGCGCGGTGACGTCGACGACCTCGGCCGACTCGTCCCCCTCGTTCGCACGGTTCCTCTCCATGCACCCATCATGACGAGGGGGTGTGACAACTATGGGGGTGTGACGACTGATGGGGTTCGTCGGATGTGAACTGCGTCACACAAGGACGTACTTCTTCAACGGGTTCCCCCACCCGCAACTGATCGCGCGACGCGCGAGCGCGCCGCGAGGTGCTCACACCGCGCCCTCCGAGAACGTGTCGCATGCGTTCGGGTCGCCGTCCTCGTAGCCGGTCCTGAACCACCGCACGCGCTGCTCCGAGGAGCCGTGCGTCCACGACTCCCGATCCACCCGCCCCGTCGCCTGCCTCTGGAGGCGGTCGTCGCCTACGGCCGCCGCCGCCCGCAGGCCCTCCTCGAGGTCGCCTGCCTCCAGGTCTCCCCGCTCGTACACGGTGAAGGCCCACACGCCCGCGAGGCAGTCGGCCTGCAGCTCGAGGCGGATCGACAGCTCGTTGGCGTCGTCGGGACGCGCGCTCTGCTCCGAGCGAACCTGCTCGCTGATCCCGAGGAGGTGCTGGACGTGGTGCCCGACCTCGTGCGCGAGCACGTACGCCTGTGCGAAGTCACCCGGCGCGCCGAACCGCTCGCGCAGCTCCCGGAAGAACCCGAGGTCGAGGTAGATGCGCTCGTCGGCGGGACAGTAGTGGGGCCCGATGTCCGACGTCGCCCCCCCGCACCCCGACTGGGTCGCCCCCGTGAAGAGCACCGCACCGGCGCGCCTGTAGTCGCGCCCCGACTCGGCGAACGTATCGGACCAGAAGTCCTGAGCGTCGCCGACCACCGCGCCCGTGAACGCCTTGAGGCGGCGGTCGGGGTCCTCGCTGGGGTCCAGCGGCGCCGCGCCTGGGTCGACGGGTCCTTGGAGGTCGTCGAGGGACCCGCCGTCGATCCCCGTCCCCGCACCTCCGAGCCCCCCGTTCAGCAGCATCACCACCGCCAGCACGATGAGGAACGGGAGCCCGATCCCGCCCCCGATCGCGACCGGGCCCGAGAAGCCCCCACCGCGCATGCCGGGAGCGCCGCGTCGGTCGATGATGTCGCTGCTTCCTCGTCGTCGCCACCGCACCGCGCGATCCCCTTCCGACGTGATCGGGTTCGTCTACCCCTCGCGGCGCCCCCCCAATCGGCCGCCGGGTCGTTGCCCTATCCTCGCCGCATGGCCACGGAACGGATCGTCGTGCGCGCCGCGCGGCTCGTGGACGTGGTGGACGAACGCCTCCTGCGCGACGCCGCCGTGATCGTCGAGGACGGCCGCGTCGCCAAGGTCGTCGAGGCCGCGGAGGCGCCGTCCGACGCGCGCGCGATCGACCTCGGCGATCGGACCCTGCTGCCGGGCCTCATGGACATGCACACGCACCTCGTGGGACGCGTGGACTCGGGCCACGGCTACGCCGGTCTCGTCGCTCGCACCGGAGCGCAGGAGGTCATGACGGGCGTGCGCAACGCGCGCGCGACGATCGAGGCGGGCTTCACGAGCGTGCGCGACGTGGGCACGTTCCGGGCCTTCGCGGACGTCGCGCTGCGCGACGCGATCGATGCGGGGGACGTCGTCGGTCCCCGGATGTGGTGCGCGGGCGCCTACGTCACGGTTTCGGGCGGTGGCGGCGACGTCTCCGGGCTCGCGCCCGACGTCGTCGTGCCGCCGGAGCTGCGCTTCGGGGTCGCGGACTCCGTGGACGAGGTGAGGCGCGCGGTGCGGGAGATACTCCAGCGCGGCGCGGACCTCATCAAGATCATCGCGACCGGGGCCGTCCTCACCGAGGGGACCAACCCCGGCGCGCCGGAGTTCAGCGAAGACGAGATCCGAGCAGCCGTCGACGAGGCCGCGTTGTACGGCAAGCACGTCGCCGCCCACGCGCATGGCGCGGAGGGGATCAAACGCGCGGTGCGCGCCGGTGTTCACTCCGTGGAGCACGGCTCCCTCATGGACGACGAGGCGATCGAGCTGATGGCCGCGCACGGCACATTCCTCGTCGCCGACGTCTACTGCGGCGACTGGATCGCAGAGGAGGGACGGCGCGCCGGCTGGTCGGACGAGACGCTTCGCAAGAACGACGAGACCACCGATGCGCAGCGCGAGGGCTTCGCCAGATGCGTCGAGGCGGGCGTGCGGATCGCGTTCGGCACCGACAGCGGTGTGTATCCGCACGGCTGGAACGCCAAGCAGTTCGCCTACATGGTTCGCCACGGGATGACGCCGATGCAGGCGATCCGGTCCTCGACGACCGCGGCCGCCGAGCTGCTGGGCCGTGGCGACGAGCTCGGCGCGCTTCGGCCGGGACGGGTGGCGGACGCGATCGCGGTCCCCGGCGACCCCCTCGAAGACGTGTCCGCGCTCGAGCGGGTGGACTTCGTGATGAAGGAGGGGGAAGTCGTCGCGAACCGGCGGCGACAGCATTGACAAAGCCCGCGCCAGAAACTGACACTAGTCCCGGCGGGAGCGAGCGGGAGGTGCGCGATGGCTGAGCGTCTGTCGGCGGAGGAGATCGAGCGAGCCGACTTCTCGATCGGCTTGCGGGGATACGACCGCGACGAGGTGGAGGCGTTCCTGCGCCATGTCGCCGGCCAGCAGCGGCGGCTGCTCGAGGAGGTCGAGGCGTCCCGGAGGCGGAGCGACAAGCCCTACCACGTGTTCGGCTCCGACGTGGGCGAGCTCCTGCAGCACGCGAAGGACTCGGCCGACGCCCTCAGGCGCAAGGCGGAGGAGGACGCAGCCGACATCCGCCAGCAGGCGAAGAAGGCCGCGGCCGCGACGCGCGAGAAGGCCGAGCAGGATGCCCGGGACGCGCGCAAGGCGGCGGAGTACGACGCCGGCGAGCGGATCAAGGCGGCCGAGCACCGCGTCGCACAGCTGCGCGCCGAGGAGGCCCGGGCGCGCGACAAGCTGCGGGGGGTGCGGGCGGAGCTCTCCTCCGTGACCGCTCGCCTGGTCGACGTGGAGCGCTCGCTCGACGGGCACGCACCGGGCCCCGCGGACGCGCAGCCCCCACAGCAAGAGGGCGCCGCCGCGGAGGGCGGCCCCCCCGCCGAGGCCGGCGAGCAGGACGGCAGCGCCAGGCCGGCCGCGTCCTCCGCGGCCTAGCCCCTCGTGGCTCAGCCCTCGGACCCGTCCCCCGAGGAGATAGAGAGCGCCTCCTTCCCGACGCGCCCGCGCGGCTACGACCGCGCCGACGTGCGGGCGTTCCTGGGCCGGGTCGCCGACGCCCACCGCCGGGCGCTCGAGGCGGGCCGGGCCCCCCGCCCGATGAGGGAGCTCGGCGAGGAGGTCGGGGGCTTCCTCCAGCACGCCCACGAGGTCGCCGAGGCGATGCGCCGCGAAGCTGAGTCGCACCTGCAGGAGGCGATTCGCGATGCGGACGCCGCGAGGCGCTCGGCGCGCGAGGAGGCGGCACAGGAGTTGCGCATCGCGGCGAAGGAGGCCGAGCAGGTGCGCGCCGCCGCGCTCGAGGAGTCGCGGAGGGCGCGCTCCCGGGCGGAGCGGATCACGGGGGAGGCTCGCTCCTACGCCACCGTCGTGGCGCGGGAGGCCGCGCGCGAGGCGGAGCAGACGAGGCGTCGAGCCGAGGCGGAGGCCCGGGCCACCCGGGCGGCCGCGTCGGAGGAGGCGCGCGTGGAGAGGGAGCGGAGCGAGCGCCGCGTGCGCCACCTGCAGGGGCTCGAGCTGGCGCTCGCGCAGAAGGTCGGGGCCGCCGAGGCGCGCCTCGCCGCGGCGGCCCCATCGGTCTCGGCCGGCGGCGGCGACGGCTCCGACGACGGAACCTGACGCGCGCTCGTGTCCGGGCGGGCCGTTGCGGCCTGCGGCCGCCTCGCCTAGTCGCCGTCTCCTTCGTCCGCGACGACCTCCACCCGCTCGAGCACGACGTCCTCGGTCGGCCGGTCCCCCTCGTCGGTGTCGACCTGTGAGATCGATCTGACCACGTCCATGCCCTCGGTCACCTCGCCGAAGATCGTGTGCTTGCCGGTGAGCCACTTCGTCGCCGCGACCGTGACGAAGATCTGTGACCCGTTCGTGTTCGGGCCCGCGTTGGCCATCGCGAGAAGGCCGGGACGGTCGAACGAGGGCCCCCCGGGTGGGCACTCGTCCTCGAAGCGGTAGCCGGGACCGCCGCGCCCGGTCCCCTCCGGGTCTCCTCCCTGGATCATGAAGTTGGGGATGACGCGATGGAACACGGTCCCGTCGTACAGAGGCGCGGCCTTGCGCCTGCCGTCGCGGGGATCGCGCCATTCCCGCCGCCCCGTGGCCAGCTCGGTGAAGTTGGCGACGGTGTTGGGGGCGTGCTCGGGCATGAGCCGGACCGTGAACGAACCCATGGACGTGTGGAACCGGGCCTGCGGCACGCTGCCTTCCTCCTCTCGACGGGCCATCCTCGCGCGGAGGCGGCGGACCAGCGCGACACTCGACGAGGATGAGGATAGGCAAGGAGGCTCCCGCGATCGTGGTGGAGCCCGTCGTGGAGCCCGTCCCCGAGCCGCAGGAGCAGCCCTCCCCGGCCGAGCGCGAGCGGCCGGCCGAGGAGCGGCCCGCAGGCACTCCCGCGCCGTGACGAACGCCCCCGACGCGGTGGAGCCGATCGTCGGGTGGCGATACTGGCGCGTCGCGGACGACGGGAGGCTCGCATCGTTGGGCGGGGCGCGCGATCGATGGCTTCCCGGGCAGCCCTTCCGGGCGAGGTGCCGCCACGCCCGCATCGATCCCTTCGACGAGCGGTGGCGGCTCGTCGACGGATTCGCCTGGTCCCCCCACGGGGCGCCGGACGAGCGTTGCTCGTGCGGCGTCTACGCGGCGCGAAGCCTGGCGGCGTTGCGGAGCCGGTACCTGTTCGGCCTGCGGTTCATGGCCGTGGGCGAGGTGTCGCTGTGGGGCAAGGTGATCCCCGGCCGACTCGGGTACCGCGCCGAGCTGGGCTATCCCCGGAGCATCTACGTGATCCGAGGGCCCGGCGAACGCCACCGCGCCGGGCTCGGCGCCTACGGCGTCCCGGTGGAGGCCATGGCGCGGGCAGAGGTCGCGTTCAGTCCCCGCCTCGCCCTCGCCGACCTGGTGCGCCGGGTGGAGCTCGGCGTCGGCGCGTGAGGGCGGCGGACCCCGGAACACGCGGCGGCCGAGCTCCTTGAAGATGGCCGAGCTCGCCGCCACCTCGGCTGCGGTGGCGGGCACGCGAGCCCGGCTGAGGAAGATCGAGACGCTCGCCGCGACCCTCCGTGCGATGCGTCCCGAAGAGGTGCCGGTCGCGGTCGCCTACCTCTCCGGAGAGCTGCCACAGGGCTCCATCGGAGTGGGATGGGCGACCCTGCGGGACCTCCCGCGGCCCGCGCAGGAGGGGTCTCTGGACGTGCTGGAGGTCCACGCCGCCCTCGGGCGCGTGGCCCGGACCGCGGGCCCCGGTTCGCAGCGAGCTCGCCGCGGGGAGCTCGAGGGCCTCTTCGGGCGCGCCACCGAGGCGGAGCAGGGCTTCCTCGCGAGCCTGCTCTCGGGGGAGCTGAGGCAGGGGGCGCTCGAGGGCATCATGGCGGAGGCGATCGCCCGCGCCGCGGAGGTCCCGCCGAGCGAGGTGCGGCGCGCCGCGATGCTGGCGGGGGACCTCGGCGCGGTCGCCGCCGCCGCGATGGGGGAGGGGCGCGCCGGCCTCGCCCGCTTCGCCATGACCGTGCTGCGTCCTCTGCAGCCCATGCTGGCTCAGACCGCGGCGGACGTCGACGCCGCGCTGGCGAGGATCCGGCCGGCATCGATCGAGTGGAAGCTCGACGGCGCGCGCCTCCAGGTCCACAAGCTCGGGCGTGAGGTGCGGGCCTTCACACGCAACCTCGCCGACGTAACCGACCGCGTGCCCGAGGTCGCGGGCGCGATCGCCGCGCTGGCTCCGGAGGCGGCCGTGTTCGACGGAGAGACGATCGCGCTGCGCGAGGACGGACGGCCGCACCCGTTCCAGGTCACGATGAGCAGGTTCGGCTCCCGGCTCGACGTCGCCCGCCTGCGGGCGTCCGTGCCGCTGTCGCTGTTCCTGTTCGACTGCCTGCACGTCGACGGCGCCGACCTCATCGACCGCCCCGCGCGCGAGCGCGTCGAGGCTCTCGCCCGCCACGTCCCCGACGAGCTGCTCGTCCCACGGGAGGTCGTCGACGACGCCGACCGGGCGCGCGCGGTGCTGGACGACGCGCTCGCGCACGGACACGAGGGGGTGATGGTGAAGTCCCTCGACGCCCCCTACGAGGCGGGGCGCAGGGGGGCGGGGTGGCTCAAGGTAAAGCGCGCCCACACCCTCGACCTCGTGGTCCTCGCCGCGGAGTGGGGCCACGGGCGCCGCCGAGGGTGGTTGAGCAACCTCCACCTCGGCGCGCGGAACGACGCGGGGGGAGGCTTCGTGATGCTGGGCAAGACCTTCAAGGGCATGACGGACGAGATGCTGGCGTGGCAGACGGAGAGGCTGCTCGCGCTCGCCACCCGGCGCGAGGGCAACGTCGTCTTCGTCGAGCCCCGCCTCGTCGTGGAGGTCGCCTTCGACGGTCTCCAGAAGAGCTCGCGCTACCCCGGGGGCCTGGCCCTGCGCTTCGCCCGCATCAAGGGCTACCGGCACGACAAGACGCCCGAGGACGCCGACACGATCGGGACCGTGCGGGCCCTCCACGAACGCTGACGTCCCTGCATCGCTCCCCGTCCAGTTTCCTCACCGGGGGCCGGGGGTAAGCGGAGACGACTTGCGTTGCGATGGGGGAGTGCGATGGGGGAGCCCGAGTGACGGAACCAGGCATCTCGAGAACGGAGCCGGCTGGAGCGGGCGCGCCGAGCGGGGACCGGGTCCCCGAGGGACGCGTCCGCCTCCCCCGCAGCCTCGTCGCGGCGGGCGGCGTCGCCTGGAGGGTCGTCGCGATCGCAGCTGCGGGATGGCTGGTGCTGTGGCTGCTCATCAAGCTGCGGGTCGTCGTCCTCCCCGCGATCGTCGCCCTGTTGATCACGACGATCCTGCAGCCGCTCGCCTCCTGGCTGCGAGCGCGCGGCTGGCCGCGGCTCCTCGCCGCGTGGGCCGTCCTGCTCGCCGCACTCGTGGTCGTCGGCGGCGTCTTCGGCCTTCTCGCGCCGCAGGTGGCCTCCGAGCTCGGCGAGGTGGGACAGCGAGCGCGGCAGGGGTTCGAGGACGTCGTCGAATGGCTCGCGGAGGGCCCGCTCGACCTCTCCCGCAGCGAGATCGATCGCTATCTGGATCAGGCCCTCGATCAAGTCGGACAGAACACCTCCGCGATCACGAGCGGGGTCGTGGCCGGGGCCGTTGCTCTCGGCGAGGCGGTCGCCGGGGCGCTTCTCACGCTCGTTCTCGTCTTCTTCTTCGTCAAGGACGGCGACGGCATGTTCGAGTGGCTCACGGATCGCCTCGGAGCCCGCGTGCGGCCCCACGCGCGCGAGGTGGGGGAGCGCGCGTGGCGCGCCCTCGGCGGATACGTGCGCGGGACGGCCGTGGTCGCAGTCGTCGACGCGGTCGTGATCGGGATCGGCCTGCTCCTGATCGGCGTTCCGCTCGTGATGCCGCTCGCGGTGCTGACCTTCTTCGGCGGCTTCTTCCCGCTCGTGGGGGCGGTCGCGGCGGGCGCGCTCGCCGCTCTCGTGGCGCTCGTGACCAACGGGGTCGTGGACGCGCTCCTGGTCGTCGCGCTGACGACCGCGGTGCAGCAGATCGAGGGCGACGTCCTCCAGCCGATCGTGCTCGCGCGCTCCGTCAGGCTCCATCCCGTGGTGATCCTGTTGTCCCTCACCGCGGGAGCGGTGCTCGCGGGCATCGCGGGCGCCTTCTTGGCGGTTCCCGTCGCGGCCGTTGCGACGGTCGTGGGCGGCTACTTCCGGGAGCGGGACGAGGGGGCGTCGGCGCCGATCCCCGCCTGAATCAGGCCCGCACCACGACCCACCCGAGCCAGACCGCGATCATCGCCATCCCGGCGGCGAGCTCGAGCAGCGCCCCGAGGCCGAACCCCACGATCGCGGTGCGCGCCGACCCCCATGCGGAGGACCAGTCCGCGCTCCTCCGCCGCTCGGCGAGCGTGAGCCCCGCAGCGGCGCCGAGGGGGAGACCCACGACGGGAACGACGAAGAAGCCGACGAGGCCGAAGAGCGCGGCAACGATCAAGCTGCTGCGGGGGACGCCGCGGGCGGCGACGCGCCGGTGGGGGACGACGACCTTGCCCGCGAGGCCCCCGAGCCCCAGCAGCGTGATCAACACCATGGCGACCCCGCCGACCGCGCCCCAACCCTGGCTCAACCCGAACACGACGGCGCCGGCCCAGATGAGAGGCAGCCCCGGCAGGAGCGGGACGAGCGTGCCCAGAAGCCCGATCCCCATGACGACCGCCACCGCGACGACGACGTCGGTCACCGCGGGGTGGGCGGGCGTCTAGCCCGCGGCGCGGACGCCGGTGGGCGCGAGGGACTCGAGCAGCCTCTGAGAGGCCTCGGTGACCTCCTTCACCGCCGTGCTGAAGGCCTCCTCGTTGCGGCGCGACGGCTGCCGGTAGCCGCTCACCTTGCGCACGTACTGCAGCGCGGCGGCCTCGATCTCCTCGCTCGTCGCGATGCCGTCCCGGCTTCGCAGGGTCTTGATGCTGCGGCACATATCGTGCACTCCTCGCTCGCTGGTTCCTGTAGATCTTGCCTGCCCCTACATTACTGGGATGCCCTTGGGAACCCGGCGCCCGGAGGGGCGCAGCTTGTTCCTGCGCGGGGTGCGGATCGTGGCCTCCTATGTCGCCACTCACCCGCTGCCGTTCGCGCTCTCGATCGCGGGCTCCGCGGTCTACTCGATCGCGACCGTGTCGAGCGCGATCGTGCTCGGCCGCGTCACGGACGAGGTCATCTACCCGGGCTTCCGCAGCGGGGTCCCCGCGCGCACGCTGTGGCTGGGCGTCGGCGCTCTTGTCGGCGTCGTCGGATTGCGCGCCGTGGGGATCGTCTTCCGCCGCTACTTCGCCGGGATGACGACGTTCCGCATGCAGCGAACCCTGCGGCACAGGATCGTCGACCGCTATCGCGAGCTCCCGCTCTCCTTCCACCGTTCGCGTCCCACGGGAGAGCTGCTCGCGCATGCCGAGGCGGACGTCCAGGCGGCAACCGATGTCCTGAACCCCGTCCCCTTCTCGATCGCGGTTCTGATGCTCGTGAGCTTCGCGGTCGTCTCCCTCGTCCTCACGGACGGGTTCCTTGCCGCGGTCGGGTTCCTCATGCTCCCCGTGCTGGCTCTCATGAACCGCCTCTTCGGCCGTGTGGTGGAGCCGGTCGCCTCGGCCGCGCAGCAGCGCATCGGGGAGGTGTCGGCCGTCGCCCACGAGAGCATCGACGGCGCTCTCGTCGTGAAGACGCTCGGGCGCGAGGATTCCGAGGTCGAGCGGCTCGACCGCCGGGCCGCTCACCTGCAGGAGGCCCGCGTGCGGATGGGCTACCTGCGCGCGGCGTTCGAGCCGGCCTTCGAGGCCGTGCCCAATCTCGGTGTGATCGTCCTGCTCGCGGTCGGGGCGTGGCGTCTGTCGACCGGGGCGATCACGCTCGGCACCCTCGTGCAGTTCATGAGCCTGTTCCAGCTGCTCTCGTTCCCCATGCGCATGATCGGCTTCGTCCTCGCCGAGATCCCGCGCGCGGTCGTGGGACGGGAGCGGCTGCACGGGGTCTTCGTCGAGCCCGTCGACGTCGTCCCGCCGGAGGACGGCCGCGCCCTGCCGCGCGGGCCGCTGGGCGTGAGGGTCGACTCCGTCGCCTTCTCGCACGACGGACACCGGGTCCTGCGCGATGTCTCCTTCGAGGTCGCCCCCCAGGAGTCGGTCGCCATCGTGGGCGCGACCGGGTCGGGCAAGAGCACACTTGCCGAGCTGCTCGTGAGGCTCGCCGACCCGGACGTCGGATCGATCTCCGTGGGCGGGGTCGACGTGCGCGAGCTCGCTCCGGGACGGCTTCAGCAGGCCGTCAGCGCGGTCTTCCAGCGGGGCTTCCTCTTCGCCGCCTCGGTGCGGGAGAACATCGCGCTCGAGGCCCCCGCGGGCGAGGAGGAGCTGCGCCGGGCGGCGCGCCTCGCGCAGGCCGATTCGTTCATCGAGGCGCTGCCGCGCGGGTACGACACCGTGGTCGGCGAGCGGGGGGTGACCCTGTCGGGAGGGCAGCGCCAACGCGTGGCCCTGGCTCGCGCCCTGTTGCGGAGGCCGCGCGTGCTGATCCTCGACGACGCCACCTCGGCGGTGGACCCCACGGTGGAGGCCGCGATCCTCGACGGCCTCAGGACCGAGCTCGACACCACTCTCATCGTCATCGCGTATCGCGTCTCCACGATCTCGCTCGCCGACAAGGTCCTGTTCCTCGACGACGGCCGCATCGCCGCCCACGGCACGCACGAGGACCTCATGTCGCATCCGCCGTACGAGGCGATGGTGCGCGCCTACGAGGGGGCGAGCGCCTGATGCCTCGGATCGGCCCCGTCTCGAGCGACGACTTCCCGACCCCGACCGAGCTCGAGGGCTCGTGGGCGGTCTTGCGCAGGGGGCTCGCCGAGTCCCCCGAGCTGCGCGCCGGGGCCGGCTACACGATCGGCCTCGCGGTCGTCTCCACCGCCGGATCGCTGCTCCTCCCGATCCTGGTCCAGCAGATCCTCGACAACGGGTTCGTCGGGCGGGGTCAGGTGCGGCTCGGCTTCGTCCTGTGGCTGTGCGCGGGCGCCGCTCTCGCGACCGGGCTCGTCTACCTTGCCGGCCGGGGGGCCTACAGGCGGCTCGTCACCGCGTCGGAGGCGGCGCTGCGTAACCTGCGCGTGCGCACCTTCGCCCATATCCACTCCCTGAGCATCTTCGAGCAGACGAAGGAGAAGCGGGGCGTCTTCGTGTCGCGCGTCACGGCCGACGTCGAGACGCTCGCCCGTTTCATGGAGTGGTCAGCCATCTCGTGGATCACCGGGACCGTGACGCTGCTGGGGACCATCGCGGTGATGTTCTTCTACTCGTGGCGGCTCACGCTCGTGGCGATCGCCGTCATCGCTCCTCTTGCGGTCGTGCTGCGCGGCATCCAGAAGGGGCTCGCATCGTCCTACGACGCCGTGCGGACGCGCGTGGGGGAGACGCTGTCGGAGATATCCGAGAGCGTCATGGGCGCCGACGTCGTGAGGGCGTACGGCCTCGACGAGCGGATGGACCGCAGGCTCAAGGCCGCGATCCGGCGCCAGTACGAGGCGCAGATGCTCGCGATGAGGTTCCAGGCGATGGTCTTTCCGTCGGCTCACTTCTTCGGGGCTCTGACGAGCGGCGCGGTTGTGCTCGCGGGTGTCTCCTTCGCGTCGTCGTGGAACCTGACCCCGGGCAAGCTGGTCGCGTTCCTGTTCCTCGTCAACATCCTCATGTACCCGCTCGCGGACATGGCCGAGAACTTCGACCAGACCCAGACCGCGATCGCGGGCTGGCGCAAGATCCTGGCGGTCATGGACCTGCGTTCGGAGGTGATCGAGCCGTCGCCCGGAGCCATGCTGCCACCCGGTCCCCCGTCGATAGAGGCGCGCGGCGTGGAGTACGCCTACGGAGACGGAAACCGGGTGCTGCACGGCATCGACCTGCGGGTGGAGGCGGGCGCGCAGGTCGCCATCGTGGGGGAGACGGGCTGCGGCAAGACGACGTTCGCCAAGCTCCTGACCCGCCTCGCCGACCCCGACGCGGGCGTCATCGAGATCGCTGGAGTCGACCTCCGCGAGGTGTCGCCCGCGTCCCGGCGCGCGACGATCCGGATGGTCCCGCAGGACGATTTCCTGTTCGACGGCACCGTGCTCGACAACGTCGCCTACGGGCGCCGGGGAGCGGGCCGGCGGGAGGTGCTCGCGGCCTTCGAGGAGCTCGGCCTGCGCGAGTGGGTCGAGGGGCTGCCGCACGGCCTCGAGACGGGCGTCGGCCAGCGCGGGCAGGACCTGTCCGTGGGGGAGGCGCAGCTCGTTGCGCTCGCGCGCGCGCAGATCGCGCAGCCCTCGGTGCTGATCCTCGACGAGGCGATGAGCGCGGTCGACCCCGCGACGCAGAAGGCACTGTCCCGGGCGCTCGAGCGCATCTCGGAGGGACGCACGACGATCACCATCGCCCACCGCCTCTCCACCGCCGAGGCCGCCGAGTGGGTGTTCGTGTTCGACCGAGGACGCGTGGTCGAAAGCGGCACGCACGCCTGCCTCGTCGAGCGCGACGGCGTGTACGCGGCGCTCTACCGGAGCTGGCTCGGCAACACCACCGCGAGGGCGACGATCGAGGGTTGAGCGCGGCGGCCGGGCCGCGCGCCGCGCTCGCGGCGACGGGCCCTGCGCCCGTGACCCGTTGCGGTATACTCGCGTGCGAAGAGTGCGGGACGGCGTGGGCCGCCTGCGAGATTCGTTCTCCGGTTCCTCCTTGCGGTGGTTGCGGGATGTTTCGGATCTCCCGTTTGTCGGTAGCGGTACTACCGAGCCGTAAGGAGTGGTGATCTTGACGTTTTCTTTT
>DATADD010000043.1:0-17309 GCA_036258675.1 Actinomycetota bacterium
AGGACGACGGCGGCCGCGGTGATCGTGGTGGGAGCGGCGGCCGTGATCGCCGCGGTGATCATGGTCGTCATGCTGCGCCGATCGCTGACGGCCGGCGTGCGCGCGACCGCGATCCTGCACGCGCGCTCGGTGGCCGTCCAGCTCGAGCAAGGGGGGAAGCTGCCGTCGCTCGACAGTGATGCCGAGGAACTCGACACAGATGCAGAGGAAGAGGAGTTCTTCCAGCTGCTGACCCCCGACGGGGAGCTGATCGCCTCCACCGATAACGTCATGCCCCCACAGCAGCTGGTGGTTCGGTTGGAGCCGGGCGAGACCAGGCGGCTCGAGAGGGTCCCGGTGCCCCACGACCCAGGGGAAGCCAACCCCTTCGTCGTCGTTGCCCGTGCGCTCGACGAAGGGACCCGCATCCTGGTGGCGGGCCGCACGCTGGAGAGCGTGACGGAGGCGACCGAGGCCGTGACCGAGCTCCTGTGGATCGGCGTCCCCCTGTTGCTCGTCGTCGTGGGCGGAGTCACGTGGCATGTCACGGGACGCGCTCTCGCGCCCGTCGACGCGATGCGGGCCGAGGTCGAGACGATCTCGACCAATCAGCTCCACCGGCGCGTCCCGCAACCTGCGAGCAAGGACGAGATCGCGCGTCTCGCGGCGACCATGAACCTCATGCTCGGCCGCCTCGAGAGGGGACAGGCGCGTCAACGCAGGTTCGTCTCCGACGCGTCCCACGAGCTGCGCTCGCCGGTGACGACGATCCGCCAGCACGCCGAGGTCGCGCGGCAGCATCCCAAGGGGACGACTATCGAGGAGCTGGCGGAGGTCGTCCTGGAGGAGGACGCTCGCCTGCAGCGCCTCGTCGAGGACCTCCTCCTGCTCGCCAAGCTGGACGAGGGCACGCTCGAGCTCCGCCGCCAAGCGGTCGACCTGGACGACCTCGTCTTCGAGGAGGCCGAGCGGCTGCGCGCCACCACCGGGTTGCGCGTCGATCCGACGGGCGTATCGGCGGGAAGGGTCCTCGGGGACGCGGGCCAGCTCACGAGGCTCGTGCGCAACCTGACCGACAACGCGGCCCGCCATGCCCGAACCACCATCGCCCTCTCACTCCGGGAGGAGCGCGACGGGATCGTCCTGGGGGTCGAGGACGACGGGAGCGGCATCCCTCCTTCCGACCGCGGGCGCGTTTTCGAGCGGTTCGAGCGGCTCGACGAGGCGCGCGACCGGGATTCGGGAGGGAGCGGTCTCGGGCTCGCGATCGTGGCGGAGGTCGCGGCCGCGCACGGTGCCTCGGTCGACGTGACCGACGGCGCTCTGGGCGGTGCTCGCTTCGAGGTGCGGTTCCCGGTCGTCCGAGGTGAGTCCCCGGCCTTTCAGCGGCGCCTCAGGCGGGGCGTTGCAGACTCGCAAGCAGAGACGCAATCTCGACGTGGACGATGGAAGACGGAGGAGAGATGGAGCGAAAGACGAAGCTGATCATGGGGGGCGCGGCCGCCGTTGCCGTGCTCGGGGTGGGCGCCGGGGTCGGCGTCGCGGCGAGCGGCGAGGACGACCAACCGCTGAGGGGGCGCGCCCTCGAGCGGGCCACGGACGCGGCGCTCGCCCACGTTGGCGACGGCACCGTGGTCGAGACGGAGGCGGGAGAGGACGACGCCGCCTACGAAGTGGGCGTCCGGCTGGCCGATGGGAAGGCTGTGGAGCTCCGGCTCAACGAGTCCTTCGAGGTCATCGGGAGCGAGGTCGACGAGGAAGGCAAGGACGAGGCGAGCGAGGACGCCGAGGGCGACTGAGTCGAGCCGGATCCGCGGTGGCGTCGGCCGCGCCCGCGGACCTGAACCGGCCGCCCCACGAGGGCTTCGGGTGATCGTGCCTCGCCTCGTGCTGGAACGGCTGCTCGCCTAGCACCCCGGGCCCCGTTCCCCGAGGCGGGGCCCGGTAGTGTCCCCCGAGATGGCGCGGGCCACGACATCGCGGCAGGAGGCGAGGATGGGGCTGTCGCTCGCCTCCGTCTCTTGACGCCTCTGTGGGGACCGTCGCGCTCGATCGCGTCACGAAGACCTACCGCAACGGGACCGTCGCGATCCGCTCGCTCAGCCTGGCGATAGCCGACGGAGAGCTGTTCGTCCTCCTGGGGCCGTCGGGGTGCGGGAAGACGACGCTGCTGCGCGCGGTCGCGGGGCTGGAGGACGTCACCGAAGGGCGGATCCTCATCGCGGGGCAGGACGTCACCGAGCTGAGGCCGAAGGACCGCGACGTCGCCATGGTGTTCCAGAACTACGCCCTCTACCCGCACATGAGCGTCTACGACAACATCGCCTTCGGGGTCCAGTCGCGGCGGCTGAAGAAGGCCGAGGTGGACGCGCGCGTCCGCCGGGTGGCTGCTCTCCTCGAGGTAGACCATCTCTTGAAGAGGAAGCCGCGCATGCTCTCGGGAGGAGAGCAACAGCGCGTCGCGATGGGCAGGGCGATAGTGCGCGACCCAGAGGTGTTCCTCATGGACGAGCCGCTCTCGAACGTCGACGCGCGCCTGCGGCTCCAGCTGCGAGCCGAGATCGCGCGCATACAGAAGGACGTCGGCGTCACGATGCTGTACGTAACCCACGACCAGACCGAGGCCATGACGCTCGGCGACCGCGTCGGTGTGATGCGCGACGGGATCCTCCAGCAGGTGGCCGCTCCCGGAGACCTCTACCGCAACCCCCGCAACCTGTTCGTGGCGGGCTTCGTCGGATCGCCGCCGATGAACCTCGCGGAGGCAACCGTCGAAGAGGCAGACGGGGATCTGTTCGTGCGCTTCAGCGGGCAGCGCATACGGGCCGCCGCCGCGACGAGTACCCCACGCGAGGCGCTGCGCGCGTACGCGTGGCGCCAGGTCGTCGTGGGCATCCGTCCGGAGGACCTCCACCTCGCTGCGGCGGTCGATGCGCCGGAGGGCGCGCGCCTGCGGGTGGCGATCGAGCGCAGGGAGACCATCGGCCCCGACGCGTACCTCCACTTCGGGGTCGATGCGCCCCTCCTCCTCGGACGCGACCCCCGCGAGCCGCACGAGCCGATCGACGAGTCGTGGCCTGCGGAGAGGCGCAACGTATGGATCGCGCGCTCGTCGACGGGCGCGGGAGGACCCGGCGACGCCGTCGAGCTCGGGATCCGCTCGGGCAGGATGCTGCTGTTCGACCCTCGCACGGGCGACGTCATCGAGGGCTGAGGGTCGGTCCGGGAGGCGGCTCGAGGCCGCTCGCAGCGCCCTCCTCCAGGAGTCCCTCGAGGCGGAGGGCTCCCTCGAAGGCCGTCGGGGCGCGCACGGAGAGCGAGGCGTACAGCGTCGCCCACGCGAGCCGGCTCGGCAGGGGCGCGCCGCGCACGTCGGCCCACGCGTAGGCGGCGGCGAAGAGGTCGCCGGCCCCGGTCGCATCCCGCGCCGCCACGCGCGGGGCTGCGGCGCGAACGACGTCGCCGCCCTCCACCGCGATGGCTCCCTCGGCGCCCATCGTCACGACCGCGGTCTCGGCCCGCTCGGCAAGCGCCCGCGCCGCTCCCTCGGCGTCGGACCGCTCCGTGAGCGAGCGCGCCTCCGCGGCGGTGGCCACGACCGCGCGCACTGCGGGGGTGCGCGCGACGCTGGCCGCGGTCACCGAGGCGAGCTCGAGGCCACCCGTGACCGCATAGACGGCCGCCTCCGGGGGGGCGAGCGGCAGCCTTCCGATCGACAACAGGACGGCGCCCGCCCCGACCTCTCTCACCTCGGCCGCGCTCGGCTCGGCGCGCCGCAGGGCCGAGGCCATGGCGACGCCGTCTCCCGTCGTCAACAGCGCGGTGACGCCCGCCCCCGCGACGCGGTCGTCCCCCGCGACCCGCACCCTCTCGGCCTCGAGCGCCTCCCTCACGACCCCGTCGAGGCCGGTGCGGGCCAGAGGCGCGACGAGCGCGGTGTCGAGCCCGAGGCGCGCGCACGCGACCGCCTGCATGCCGTGTCCGCCGGGAGCGACGTGGAGGGCCCGGGCGACCACCTCCTCGCCGGGGAGCGGCAGCTGCGGCAGGGCCTCGAAGGTGAGGTCGAGGAACGGCGCGCCGACCACGGCCACCTCGGGTCTCAGCGCAGCGTCTCCGCCAGCCCCGGGGACGACTCGAGGTATCCGGCGAGGATCCGGCGCGCGACCGGCCGGGAGGGGACGACGGGGTGGGCGGCGAGGGCCTCGAGCGCGAGCGCGCGCGATCGGCGGGTCGCGGCCGCGATCGTGATCCGCTCCACCTCCTTGACGCGCGCGACGAGCTCGGCCTGGCCCGGCGGCAGGCGGCCCACTCCGAGCGGCTCCGCACCCTCCGGCCCGACCTCGCAGGGGACCTCGACGACCGCGTCGTCGTCGAGGAACGGCACCCGCCCCCGGTTGGCGACGTCCAGCACGACGCGGTCGCGGCCCGCCCCGGCGGCGGCGCGCACGAAGGCGGCCGCGACCGCGGCGTAGCCCGCCTCGCCGGGACCCTCATCGAGCGGGTCCGCGTGGGCCGATCCCGGGACCGTCTCCCACGCCTCCGCCATGTAGGTGCCGTAGCGGGCGTCGCGGGCCCGCCGCCACGATGCCAGGGCAGCCCGCGGCTCGTCTTCGGGGTCGTCGTAGAAGCGGGACTGCTGGGCGCGCAGGACCTCGGCCCTCGTCGCGCCGGCGCGCCGGAACGCGTCCACGATCGCGGCGGGCGACTCGTAGTAGACGAGGTACTCGTTGGGGATCGCGCCGAGCGCGCGCAGACGCGCCGCGCCGAAGAGGGCGCACTCGTCGAGGCGCGCGAGGGCAGCGTCGTCGGCGAGGAGGCCGGGGAGGAGGTCGCGCTCCCCGTCGCGGACCCCCAGCAGCCAACCGAGGTGGTTGACCCCGGCGTAGTCGAAGCGCAGCTCGGACCTACGCCGGCGGAGCGCCGCCGCCACGCGCGCGCAGAGCGCCTCGGGCGAGTCGCAGATCCCGATCGCGCGCTCTCCCAGGACCGGTCTCACGGCCTCCGTGACGAGGCCGGCGGGGTTGGTGAAGTTGAGGAACCACGCCCCCGGCGCTCGCGCCGCCACAACGCGCGCGATGTCGAGCATCACGGGGACGGTGCGGAGGGCATAGCAGATGCCGCCCGGCCCCACCGTCTCCTGGCCCAGGACGCCCTCGCGCAGAGGCACCGTCTCGTCGACCACCCGGCCATCGAGCCCTCCCACCCGGATCGCGCAGAAGACGACGTCGGCGCCGTCGACCGCGTCGGCCAGATCCGTGGTCGCGCGCACGGGCGGCCCGTATCCGCGCTCGGCACGAAGGCCCTTCAGCACGGCCGCCATCCGCCCGAGGCGCGCGGCGCTCCGGTCGTGCAGCACGAGGTCCGCGACCTCGATCCTCGAGTCGACCACCGCCTCCCACACGTGCGGCGTGCGGAATCCTCCGCCTCCCACGACGGCGAGCTTCACCCCTGCGGCGCCGAGGCCCGCTCCACGGCGCGCAACCACACCTCCTCGAAGCCGCGCGCGTCGACGGAGGTCGCGACGCGCAGCGCCGTGCCCGCGTCGTCCCGCGCCATCTCGAGAACGTCGTCGCGGAGGTCGAGGCGCGTGGGCACGGTCTCGGTCCCCGCGCCGTCCCACCCCAGCGCGATCGCGCAGGCGAGCGGGTCGTACTGGAAGTTGAGGAGGTCATCGGGCAGGGCGGTGTGCGAGCGCCCGAGGTCCGTGCGCCCCTGGTCGCGCGCGTGGAGCTCCGCCTGGTCGGCGATCAGGCGTGCGAGCGGTCCCGCGGCGCGGAGGCGGCCGAGGTGGGCGCCCCGGAGATGCACCTCCATCGTGACCGCGAGGGGGACGACAACCGGGCTGCAGCGCCGGAGGACGACGTGCGCCGCGTAGCGGTCCTGCTGCACGTTGAAGTCGTCGCGCGCGCCCCAGCGGGGGAGCCCCGCCCGCGGCTCGGTCACGTGCCCGCCCATGACGACGACCTCGGTCGACGCCAGCAGGCCGGGACGGGCCGCCTCGAGCAGGGCGAGGTTCGTGAAGGGACCGATCGCGACGACCGTCGCCCCCGCGGCCGCGTTGGCCTCGAGCAGCTCGAGCGCGTCGCCCGGCGCCCCCGGCCGGGGCCGGATCCCGGACGGCCAGTAGTCGGGGAACGCGAGCGGGACGAAGAGCTCGGAGATGGTCCCCGCGGCGCCGGCGGCGACGGGAACGTCGGCGCGCCCCGCCAGCCGAAGGACGTGGTCGGTCAAACCGGCCCGGACCCCGCCCGGGTCGGTGTTCGTCGTCACCCCGGCGAGCGCGGCGCCCTCCCACCCGAGCAGAAGCGCGAGCGCGCAGACGTCGTCGGTGTCGGAGCCGAGGTCGGTATCGAGGTGGATGCGCCGGGGCGCGCCGGTCACGTCGTGGCGCGCTCGACGAGCTTGCACGGGAGCGTGACCGTCCGCGGCGCGCCCCGGAACTGCCCCGTCATCCTCTCGCGCAGGAGGACGCCCGCCATGAGCCCGGTCTCGTACGCGAGGTTCGAGACCGTGGTCAGAGGCGGCGACACCATCGCGGCCGCCTCGATGTCGTCGAACCCGACGAGGGCGAGGTCGCGGGGGATCTCGAGGCCGAGCCCCCGGGCCGCGTCCATCGCGCCGAGGGCCATGAGGTCGTTGGCGCAGAAGACCGCGGTCGGCGGGTCCGCGAGCCCGAGGAGCCGGCGGGCGGCGACGGCGCCTCCCGGCCGCGTCCACTCCCCGGATACGACGAGCTCGGGGTCGACCGCCACCCCCGCCTCGTGGAGGGCTCTGAGGTAGCCGTCGTTGCGCTTGCCCCCGGCCCCGGCCGGGCCCTGGATCATCCCGACGCGCCGGTGGCCCTTGCCCATGAGATGGGTCGTGGCGCGGTGGGCCCCGTGCTCGTCGTCCGCGTGCACGGTGTCGTAGCCGGGATCGTCGGCCACCGTCGTCCCGATCCGGACGACCGGCATCCCCTCGGGCACGACCGCCTCGATCCAGTCCGCGCCCATGGTGAAGGAGTCGAGCACGATCCCGTCGGCGCGGCGGTCGGCCACCTCCGCGAGGAATTCCTGCTCCCTCTCGGAGTGCCCGTCGCTGTTGCATATGAAGGTGCGGTATCCCCCGACCATGCCGTCCTCGAGCCCCCGGGCAAGCAGCGGGTAGTAGGGGTTGGTGATGTCGGGGATGACGAGGGCGACCATGTGCGTCCGCCGGGTGCGGAGGCTGCGGGCGAGCCCGTCGGGACGGTAGCCGAGCTCCTGGATCGCCGTCTCGACGCGCGCGCGGGTGGGCAGCGCCACCGGGCGCTTGCCCGAGAGGACGTGGGACACCGTCGTCTTGCTCACGTCGGCGACCCGCGCGACGTCGGCGATCGTGACCCGCTGGGGGCTCGCAAACCGTTTCACAGGCGCCCAAGACTGGGGTTCCTACAGCCGTGGTGTCAAGCCCGTCACCGGGCGGAGCCGGGCGGAGCTCGAGGCCGTCGCGGGGGCTGAGCCGGGTTGCTCGCACAGGTTGACAACGTTCCGGAGCCGGGCGTATGTTGCGCGCGACTGAGGCAAATCGGTTTGCTCCCCGCTCCGGGCCTGCGGAGCCCGGTCCGAGGCAGCGCTGCGCACACGGGGGTCACCAGCACATGACACGACTCACTGTCCGTCGCACGACCCGTCGTTTGCTCGCGCTCGTGGCGGTCGCGGCCGTCGCGACCGCGTGCGCCACGGCAGGAGAAGGCGGAGGCGAAGGCTCCGAGGCCGGGAACGTCGAGCCCCGCGTCGCGCAGGAGCCGAAGGAGCCCACCACGATCACTTTCTCGTCGTGGGTGGGCGAGTCGCCGCAGTTCAAGAGGTTCGCCGAGGAGTTCCAGAAGGAGCACCCCAACATCACGGTCGAGTTCCAGAACGTCCCCTCGGGGCGGGCGCGCGACAAGCTGATCACGCAGGTGGCGGGCGGCAACCCGCCCGACGTCGCGTGGATGGACGCGGGCTGGGTCGAGGACTTCGCCTCCCGCGGAGCGCTCCTCAACCTCGATGGCTACATCGCGGGGAGCGAGGTCGTCGACCCCGAGGACTACGTCGAGGGCTTCCGCAGCGGCACGGAGCTCGAGGGCAGCATGTTCGCCCTCCCGTTCAGCGGCGAGACGAGCGGCCTCTTCTATCGCACCGACCTCTTCCAGCAAGCGGGCCTCGAGGGTCCCCCCGCGACGTGGGAGGAGTTCGAACGCTACGCGGCCCAGCTCACCGACCCGGCCCAGAAGCAGTACGGGTTCATCGTGTTCGCGCCCGAGGCGGCCTACTACTGGTACCCGTTCCTGTGGGCGGCCGGCGGCGACCTCCTGACGCAGGACGGCCAGTCGGTCGCGTTCGACAGCCCCGAGGCCGAGCGGGCGGCCGAGTTCTACGTGGGGCTGCGCAAGTACTCGCCGCCCGACTACCTCAACGCGACGTCGTGGGACGGGCGCGTCGCGTTCGCGACCGGGAAGGTGGCGATGTACGTCGCCGGCTCCTGGTTCGGAGGCGAGATGAAGGCCTCGTTCCCGGACATCAACGGCAAGTGGGACGTCGCCGCGCTGCCCGAGGGGCCCCAGGGATGTGCGACCCACCTCGCCGGCGACACGCTCGCGGTCATGGAGCAGTCCGACAACCCCGACGCCGCGTGGCTGTGGGCGGAGTTCCTGTCCCGGCCCGAGAACATGAAGGCGTGGGCGTTCGGCTCCAAGACTTCGACGCTGCTGCCGTCGCGCATCGATCTGCTGGACGACCCCGAGCTCGGGAAGTTCAACCCGTGGCTCAAGGGCTTCGCCGACAACATGAAGTGCGCCGTGACCAGCAACATCACGCAGCCGAAGTGGCCCCAGGTCGAGGAGGTGCTGAACGAGAACCTCGGGGAGGCGCTCTACGGCGACATCTCCCCGAGCCAGGCCCTGAAGGACGCGGCCCAGCAGGGCGAGCAGATCCTCACGGGCGGCTAGGCGCCGCGGTGCTGAAGGTAACGACGCGGGTCGTTCCGGCGCCACGGTGATCGCACTCCGGTTGCACGGCGCCCCCCGGCCGGCCGGTTAGGGCGCGGTGGCCCAGGCAGCTCTCGAGGGGAAGCCGTACCGCCCACCCAAGCGCGGGTTCCGGGGTGTGCTCAGGGAGATGCGGCGCGAGTGGACCGCGTATCTCTTCAACGCGCCCGGGATGCTCCTGTTCGCTGTGTTCGTCGTCTACTCGGTGATCACGTCCTTCAACCTCTCGTTCCACGAGTGGAACATCCTCGAGCCGGAAAAGCCGTTCGTCGGCTTGCAGAACTATCGGGAGGTCATGGGGGACGAGCGCTTCTGGGCGTCCGTCGGACGGAGCATCTACTTCACCGTGGGGTCGGTCATCCCCACCATGGCGATCGCCCTGGCCGTCGCCCTCCTGCTCAACACGAAGATCCGCGCGCTGGGGCTGTTCCGCACGGCCTACTACCTGCCCGTGATCACGCCCCTCGTGGTGGCGGCCATCATCTGGAAGTGGGTCTACGACGCCGACTTCGGGCTCGCGAACTTCTATCTCATGAAGCTGGGGATCATCGACAAGCCCCTGCTGTGGCTGGCCGACAAGACGCTCGCGATGCCCGCGGTGATCGCCGTCAACGTCTGGAAGGGCGTTGGCTTCAACATGGTCGTCTATCTCGCCGGGCTCCAGGCGATCCCCGCGGAGTTCTACGAGGCGGCGGAGGTGGACGGAGCCGGGGCGTGGCAGCGCTTCCGCAGGATCACCTTTCCGCTCGTCGCTCCCACGACGTTCTTCCTTCTCGTCATCAACACCGTCGGGGCGATGAAGGCTTTCGAGAACATCTTCGTGATGACGAGCGGCGGGCCTCCGGGGCCCGGCGGCGCCACGACAACGGTCGTCTACTACATCTACACGCAGGCCTTCGAGTTCTTCCGGATGGGGTACGCGTCCGCACTCGCCTACGTGCTCTTCTTCCTGCTGTTCCTCGTCTCGTTCACGCAGTTCCGCTGGTACATGAAGCGGGTGGAAGAGACATGAGCACGGTCGCTCCCCAGCACGTCGAGCTGGGACAGCCCGTCCCGGCGGACTTCGGGCCGCCGCCGAGGCGACCGCGCCGCGTCCGATTCCGTCCCCTCGTCGTGCTCCGCTACGCTCTCCTCATCGGGCTCGCGGTCGTGTTCGTGGCCCCGCTCGCCTACATGGTGACGGCCTCGTTCCAGCCGCTCGAGCGCATGTTCCGGTATCCGCCGCAGTGGATCCCAACCGATCCCACGCTCGCGAACTTCACCGGGTTCCTCACCAGCGACCGGCCGATCGGCCGATGGATATTCAACAGCGTGTACGTGTCGGTGACCGTGACGGCGCTGCAGCTCTTCTTCAACTCCCTGGTCGCCTACACCTTCGCCAAGCGGACTTTCCCGGGCCGGGACTTCCTGTTCTTCCTCGGTCTGGCGACGATGATGCTTCCGACGGAGGTCACGCTGATCCCCAACTACCTCATCATGAAGCACATGCCTCTCTTCGGCGGCAACAACATCGCCGGGGTGGGAGGACACGGCTGGCTCGACTCATACTGGGGACTGATCGCGCCCAACATCAGCGGCGCGTTCGGGGTCTTCCTGTTGAGGCAGTACATGAGGTCGATCCCGGACGAGCTCATCGACGCCGCCCGCATCGACGGGGCGGGACACTTCAAGATCTATTGGAAGATCGTCCTGCCTCTGTCGAAGCCCGCGCTCGCGGCGCTGGCCATCTTCACCTTCCAGTTCATGTGGGAAGCGGTGTACGGGCCGCTCATCATCATCTCGAGCCCCGAGCTGTACACGCTTCCGCTGGGCCTCGCACTGTTCGTGATCCAGAACCGCACGGTGTGGAACCTCGTGGTGGCGGGCTCCGTTCTCGCCATCCTGCCCATGGTCCTGATGTTTTTCATCTTCCAGAAGCAGTTCGTGCGCGGCATATCCCTCTCCGGCATGAAGGGATGAGGGCGCACGGTTGAGGTCGAGGGGCTGGATGCTGCGTGTCGCCCTCGCGGTGACGCTCGCTGTGATGGTCGGCGCCTGCACCGGGGAGGGGTCGCCGGGGGCAACCTCCGCCGGCGGCGGTGAGGAGCCTGCCGCGATCGCGTTCGACGTGAGGGGGGGCGACGCCTACGCGTGGGCTCGCACGGTCAGCGGCCGCAGCGACTGCGGCCCGATCACGCTCGAGGTCAACGGCGACGCCGTCGGCGCGCCCGTCGAGGTGCGCGACGCGCGCTTCCGGGCGCGGGTTCCGTTGCGCCCGGGCCGAAACGAGGTGGTGGCGACCTGCGAGGGCGAGGAGGGTGGCCAGGAGGTGTCCTCGCCGCTCGTCATCGACGTCCGGTTGAGCGAGAGGCCGCGCGCGCTCATCGGGATCTCCGTCGGCGACGGGGTCGTCGAGCTCGACGCGCGCGGGAGCCGGCCGGCGCGGCCCGGCCAGAGGATCACCCGGTACGTGTGGACCCCCGATCCGGCGCACCCGGCGGACCTCGCCACCGCTTCCGGAGAGTCGTTCACGAAGGCCTCGGGCCCGCGCCTCCGGCTGCGCGCGCCCGCCCGCGACGGCGAGTACTACGTCGCCCTGGAGGTGACTGACTCGCGGGGGCGCTCCGACGCCAGCGCGATCCCCTTCGTAGTCGAGGGGGGTGTCGCCCGTGCCGTCGACCTGATGCAGGAGCACCCTGCGTGGATCGACAAGAGCGTGGTCTACGCGCCGATCCCGCAGCTGTGGGGCAACGGGGGGCCGAGGGCCGTCACCCGCAGGCTCGCCTACCTCAAGCGGCTCGGCGTGGACGTCCTGTGGCTGTGGCCCCCGACGTCGGAGAGAGCGTTCGGCGAGGAGTACGCGATCACGGACTACTTCTCGATCGACCCGTCGTGGGGGCCCGAGCCCGACTTCAAGGCGATGGTCGAAGAGGCGCATCGCCTCGGCATGCACGTCATCGTCGATTTCGTCCCGAACCACATGTCGGTCGAGAGCCCCTACTTCAAGGACGCGCAGAGGCATCGAGAGGAGTCCGCGTACTGGAAATTCTTCGACCGCAGGCGCAACGGCCGGCCCACCCACTACTTCGACTGGGATCACCTGCCGAACCTGAACTACGCCAATCCCGAGGTGCGCAGGATGATCACCGAGGCGAGCGTCCACTGGGTGCGCGACCTCGGGGTGGACGGGTTCCGGGTGGACGTCGCGTGGGGGGTCAAGAAGAGGCGGCCCGGCTTCTGGCTCGAGTGGCGGCGAGAGCTCAAGCGGGTGAAGCCGGATCTGTTCCTCCTGGCCGAGGCCTCCGCGGTCGATCCCTACTACTTCTCGAACGGCTTCGACGTGGCCTACGACTGGACGAAGCAGCTCGGGCAGTGGGCGTGGGCATCCGCCTTCGAGTTCCCCCAGGAGGCCGGGGCCCTTCTGGCGCCCGCTCTCACGAACGGCGGCCGGGGCTACGCACGCGACGCGCTGATCTTGCGGTTCCTCAACAACAACGACACGGGGATACGGTTCGTCGATCAGTACTCTCCCGAGCTCACCCGGGTTGCGGCGACGCTGCAGTTCACGGTGCCCGGCATACCGAGCCTGTTCGCGGGCGACGAGATCGGGGCGAGCTACGAGCCGTACTCGAACCTGACGCCGATCGAGTGGCGGGACCGGTACCGGCTGCGGCCCTTCTACAGGCAGCTGATCCGGCTGCGCGCGCGGGTCGCCGCCCTCACGTCGACCGACGTGAGCGTTCTCACCGCCTCCCCCAACAGCGCGCTCGCCTACGTGCGGCCCGCCGTCGACGCCGGCGGCCCGGTCCTCGTGCTCCTGAACTTCGGGTCGAAGGCCCCTGTCGAGGTCTCGGGAGGCGCGCTCGACGAGGTCGTGGCGGCCTCCGGTGGCGCGATGCGGGACCTCCTGACGGGGGACCACGTGCGGCTCGACCCCGTCGGCGACGGGGTCCGCATCGCGATGGACGCGGCCTCCTACCTCGTCCTGGTGCCGGCCGAGCGATGACCGACGGCCCCTCTGCGAGCGCCCCGCGGCCCCTCGATCTAGCCGCTTTCCGCGCCCCGAGCCGCGAGTTCGGGATCCTGCCCTTCTGGTTCCTGAACGGAGAGCTCGACCCCGACGAGATGCGCTTCCAGCTCCGCGAGCTGCGCGACAAGGGGATGCACGGCGTCGTGTTCCACGGACGCTACGGCCTCGAGATCCCGTATCTCAGCGAGGAGTACCTGCAGCGGATCAGGTTCGGCGTCGAGGAGGCCAACGGGCTAGGTCTCGCGTCGTGGATCTACGACGAGATGAACTGGCCCAGCGGGACCGCCGACAAGCGGGTGCTCAGGGAGCGGCCCGACCTCGCGCAGCGCTACATCGAGTGCGTGTCCTTCACGATCCGGGGGCCGTGGTTCATGTGCCTCACCGGGGAGGACAGCCGCTATCTCGACTTCGAGCGGTCGACGCCCGTGGCCATGTTCGCGATCGGCGAGGACGGAGGGATCGTCGACCTCACCTCGAACCTCTCGTTCGGGAAGGTGGTGCCGTGGGAGGTCCCTCAGGGCGAGTGGCGCCTGTGCTACATCGTCGAGAAGCGCGCCGACTACTACATCGATGCGCTCGACCCTGAAGCCACGGCCGAGTTCCTCCGGCTCGGCTACGACCCCTACGCGCGCGCCCTGGCGGACGGCGACGGGCGCGGGCGGCGGTCGGTGGTGGGGTTCTACTCCGACGAGCCCGCCATGCACTACTTCCTGACCGCGGGGGACAACCCCATCGTCCCGTGGACCAAGGACATGTTCCGCCGCTTCCAGGAGCGCAACGGCTACGACCTCAGGTCGCGCCTCGTCGACCTCTTCTTCGACCTGCGACCCGAGGCGGCCCGGACGAGGCACGACTTCTACAACACGACGACCGAGCTCTACGCCGACGCCTACTACCGGCAGATCCACGACTGGTGCCGCGACCACGGCGTCCTGTTCACCGCCCACCTTCTGTACGAGGAGTGGATCCGCCAGCTCGTCAGGGTGGAGGGCAACCCCTTCCGGCATTACGAGCACATGGACGTGGTCGCGGTCGACCACCTCTATCCCGTCATCGGAACGCGCTCGTCCCCCGACCAGCACGTCGCCATGAAGCTCGCCTCCTCGGCCGCCCACCACTTCGGGAGCGAGCGCCTCATCTGCGAGTCCTTCGGCGGCATCTTCATGGACGCCACGATGCAGCGCATGAAGTGGATCGCGGACTGGCAGTTCGTGCTCGGCGTCACCGTGATCAATCCGCACGGGTTCCACTACACCTTCGAGGGAGCTCGCAAGCGCGACTGGCCGCCGTCGATGTTCTACCAGTACCCGTGGTGGCACTACTACCGGCACTTCTCGGACTACGCGAGCCGTGTGTCCGAGATGCTCACGGGGGGGCGCCACGTGGCCAAGGTGGCGATCCTGTGGCCGATCAACGCGATGTTCGCCGCCTACCTCCCACAGGTCCGAACCGCGGACGCCACGACGATCGAGGCGGGACTCAACGTGCTCACCGACACCCTGCTCCGTCTGCACCACGACTTCGACTACCTGGACGAGGAAGTCCTCGCGCGCGCGGAGGTGGACGACGGCGTCGTCCGGGTCGGGGACGAGGAGTACGAGCTGGTCATCCTGCCACCGATGCCCCACGTGCGAGCCTCGACGGCGGACGCCCTGGAGCGATTCGTCGCCGGGGGCGGGCGGGTCCTCGGGGTCGCGACCCGACCCCGCGCGACCTTCGGACCGGACGGCATGGTCGACGCGAGCGAGCGGTTCCATGCCCTTCTCGGCGCGCCGTCGGATCCGGCAGGGGAGGGCGTCTCGCTCTCGTCGACGGCGCACGGGCGCGGCGCGGCCTCCTTCATCGAAGCGGACCCGAGTCTGCTCGCGACGGCGCCGGGGCCGGAGCGGGACCGCCTCGCGGGCGCGCTCGACGATGCGATCCGGTCGCTGATCGAGCCGGACGTCGAGCTGTCGAACGCGGACGTGTTCGTGCTGCATCGCCGGCGCGACGGCGGCGATCTCTTCTTCGTCGTGAACACGACGTTCGAGCCCCAGGACGCGACGGTCACGCTCCCGGGAACTCACGAGCCGGTGTTGTGGGACCCGTCGACGGGGGAGGCCCGGGAGCTCGCGGCCCGGACCGTCTCGGGGAAGAGCGTCTTCGAGCTCGCGCTGCCGCCGGTGGGGTCGGCGTTCGTCGTCACCGGAGCTGCCGCCGCCGGCTCCCAGGCGTCCCCGCCGCCCGGGGAGGGGGTCGCGACCGTGCTCGCGGACGGGTGGAGCTTCACCACGAGCGACGACAACGCGCTCGTCGTGAAATCGTGGCGGGCGGCCCCCGAGGAGGACGCGCCCGGGGAGGCCTACGCGGCGCGCGACCTCGACGACTCGGGGTGGCGCGCCGTGGGCGCGGGCGCGTGGGCCTATCAGCTCCCGGCCGAGCCGCAGCGCCCGTGGCCGATCCCGGTGTGGTACCGGGTGCGCTTCGAGGTGGAGGAGGTGCCGAAGCGGATCGGGCTGCTCGTGGACGGCTTCTTCGGCGACGACGCGCAGGTATGGCTCAACGGCCGGCGCCTGACCTCGTCCCCCGTCCGCAGCCGCGTCGACTCCCAGATGCTCGAGCTCGATCTCACGGAGGCGATCGCGACGGGAACCAACGTGCTCGCGGTGCGGCTCGTGCTGCGGGACACTACCGGCGGGATCGTCGATCACGTCAAGGTCGTGGGCTCTTTCGCCGTCGCAGGGTCCGAGGAGGGCGGCTACCGGATCGTGGGAGCCCGCGACGCGATCGAGCCGCGCTCGTGGACCGGGCAGGGCTATCCCTTTCTCTCGGGGCGCGGCGTGTACAGGACGAGCTTCGATCTGCCCGAGGGATCCGCCGGC
This sequence comes from Actinomycetota bacterium, assembly GCA_036258675.1. GTDB lineage: Bacteria > Actinomycetota > CADDZG01 > CADDZG01 > WHSQ01 > DATADD01. Next base: position 15,839 of record DATADD010000043.1, read on the forward strand.
CGCGCCGTGCTCGATGTCCCGATGCGCGACGACGCCCTCGAGGTCGAGCTGAACGGGAGGTCGGTGGGCGTCCGCCTGTGGGACCCCTACGTCGTGGACCTCACCGGCGCCGTGCGCCCCGGCCGCAACGACCTCGCCCTCGTGGTCGCGAACACCCCCGCGAACCTTCTCAACGGGACCGCCCGCCCCTCGGGGATCGCGGGACCGCCCACCCTTACGCTCGAGGGCGCGCAGGCCGCGGACCCCGCGCGCGTGCGCTCGGAGGCGGCGCCGTGACGACGCTGACGGTCGAGGCACTGTCGTCGCGCTCGTTCGCGCCCTTCGGGCGCGTCATCGAGCCCCCCGGCCGCGACCCCGACGCGATCGGCCCGGGCTGGCGGTGGTGGGCGGAGACGCAGCTGCTCGAGGGCGACGGGCGCCCGTGGGGCGTCGGCCTTCTCGACCTCGAGCCGGCCGAGATGCGGTTCGACTGGGCGGAGCGGCACCTGCGCACCGTCGAGGCGGTGGTGGCGACCGGGGCCGACCTCCTCCTCTACGTCGGACCCCCGAACGGGTTCGAGGAGCCGGCGCGCGTCCCTGCGCTCGACCGGTTCCGCGTCTTCAGGATCCCGGCGGGCCGCGGCGTCCTGCTCGACCGGGGCGTGTGGCACGGCGCGCCGCTTGCGGCCGAGGGACGGTGCACCGCCCTCGTCCTCATCCTCGAGGGGACCGGACGCGACGACGTCACGGTCGTGCGGTTCGAGGACACACCCGTAGCGATAGACACCTCGACGGAGGCAACCGACAAGGAGTGATCGACCATGGCTGAGATCGTGTTCGAGAAGGTGTCCAAGGTCTTCGACGACGGCACGGTCGCGGTGAACAACCTCGACCTCGAGGTCGAGGACGGCTCCCTCATGGTCCTCGTAGGTCCGTCGGGGTGCGGCAAGACGACGGCCCTGCGCATGGTCGCCGGGCTCGAGGAGATCACCTCCGGCAGCATCCGCATCGGGGACCGGGTCGTGAACGAGGTAACACCCAAGGACCGCGATATCGCGATGGTGTTCCAGAACTACGCGCTCTATCCGCACCTGTCGGTGTTCGAGAACATGGCGTTCGGCCTGCGGCTGCGCCATTTCAAGAAGCCGGAGGTGAACCAGCGGGTCGAGGGGACGGCGAAGTCGCTCGCGCTGTTCGAGCTCCTCATGCGCAAGCCGGGTCAACTGTCCGGCGGGCAGCGCCAACGGGTCGCGATGGGGCGCGCGATCGTGCGCGAGCCGAAGGCGTTCCTGATGGACGAGCCGCTGTCGAACCTGGACGCGAAGCTGCGGGTCCAGATGCGCGCCGAGATATCCCGGCTGCAGCGCGACGTCGACGTGACCACGATCTACGTCACGCACGACCAGGTCGAGGCCATGACGATGGGGGACCGGGTCGCCGTGCTCAAGCTCGGCGTCCTCCAGCAGGTCGACGCCCCCTCGCGCCTCTACCG
>DATADD010000044.1:0-6345 GCA_036258675.1 Actinomycetota bacterium
CGTGCGGTGCACGCAACCCCGGGAACGCGGCCTGGTGCGGGCAGTGCCTCGCCCGCTTCGAACCCGAGGGGGAACAGGGCTCCCCGCCTCCCTCGGAGCCCCGGACCCCCCGGGGGACCTCCTCGCCCGACCCCGCGCCCGCTCCCAGGCGTCCGCCTCCCGGGGCGTGGGCCGAGGGCCGGCTCGACCCCGACCACTTCGGGCGGGCCGACGAGGTCGAGACCGTGGGCGCGGTCGCCCTCGACGACGCCGGCCGTCTGGCGGCGGCCTCCTCGACCGGCGGCGTGAGGGGCAAGATGCCGGGCCGGGTGGGAGACTCGCCGGTCTTCGGGGCCGGGCTCTACGCCTCGGGGGCGGCCGCGGCGGTGGGGACCGGCGTGGGCGAGCTGTTCCTCGAGGGTCTCGCCTGCTTCCGCGTGGGACGCCTGATCGAGGAGGGAGCCGATCCCCAGGGGGCGTGCGAGGAGGTCATCGCCCTCCTCGGAGGGCGGTCGGGGGTCGCGGCCGGCGTCCTCGCCATCGACGCGGGCGGGCGCGTCGGCGCCGCCTTCCGGGGAGGGTCGTGGGCCGTCGAGGGGCCCGGCGGCGCCCTTGCGCCGGTGCCGGTGGCGTGAGCGCGGGGTCAGGGCGTGCGGGCGCCGAGCGCTCCCGCTGCCAGCATCGCGAACGCGAGCACGAGCAGGCCGACGACGACCCACAGCAGGGCCCGTCCCCGCAGAAGGGCGGCGGAGGGCTGGCGCAACGACTCCCGGTACGCATCGTGGGCCGCGACGACCCACAACGCGAACGCCGCCAGCCCGAAGGCGACGGCCATGGGCGCCGTGGGGCCCTGCTGCAGAAGCGCTATCCCGGTCACGGCCAGGACCCACGCGCTCGTCACCGCCCGTGCGACCGCCTGGCCCCACATGCCGAGGTAGGCGTGACCGGCCCCCGGCCACGCCATCGACACGAGCGCAGCCGTTCCCGGATCTCGGATCGGACCGCGCGGCGGCGGGGGCCGGAGGGTCTCCGCAAGGCCGGCCCCGCACACCGTGCAGCGGTCGGCGGGGAGGGGGTTGATCGTGTCGCACAGACGGCATGTCCACGAGAGCCCCTCGGCGGAGGCGGCGAAGGCGTCCCGGACCCGCGCCGCGTCGGGGTCTCCGTGGACGTCGCCCGGGCGGGGGCCGGCGGCGGGCGCGGGGTCGGGCGAGGAGATCTCCCGGGGGGTCCGGGGCTCCGAGGGAGGCGGGGAGCCCTGCTTCCCCTCGGGTTCGAAGCGGGCGAGGCACTGCCCGCACCAGGCCGCGTTCCCGGGGTTGCGTGCACCGCACGTGCGGCACCGGCGCGTCCCGGGGCGCGCCGAGGAGGCGGCGTCCGCGGCCGCCTCAGGGGCGATCGGGGTCCTGTCGCTCACCTCGGAGCTCCTTGCCTCGGCGCGGGGACGGATCCGCTCCCGCCGAGGTCATCGACCCCGGCGATCCTCTCCTTGAAGCGGAGGCAGCCGGCCGGTTCGCTCGGGCGGCGGAGCTCAGTCGTAGGAGTGCTCGGGGCCCGGGTAGCGGCCGGCGCGGACGTCCTCCGCGAACCTCGCGGCCCCCGCCCGGACGCTGTCGCCGACCTGCGCGTAGCGCTTGACGAAGCGCGCGCTGAACTCGGACATGCCGAACACGTCGTGGAACACGAGCACCTGGCCGTCGCAGTGGGGCCCCGCCCCTATACCGATCGTCGGCACGGTCAAGGTCTGGGTGATCTCCCGCGCGAGCGCGGCCGGGACCGCCTCGAGGACGATCGCGAACGCACCCGCGGCCTCGAGGGCCTTGGCGTCGGCAAGGATCCTCTCCGCCTGCTCGTGGCTTCGCCCCTGCACGCGCCAGCCCCCGAGCTGGTTCACGGACTGAGGCGTCAGCCCGACGTGTCCCATGACGGGCACGCCCACGGCGACGAGCCGGCGGACGAGGTCCACGACCGGCGCCCCGCCCTCGAGCTTCACCGCGCCCGCCCCCGCCTGCTTGAGGAACCTCCCCGCGTTGCGCACGCCCTCCTCGACCGAGACCTGATAGGTCATGAAGGGCATGTCGCCGATCACGAGTGCATTGCGCGCGCCGCGCGCCACGGCCGCGGTGTGATGGAGCATGTCGTCCAACGTCACGGGGACCGTGCTGGGAAACCCCAACACCTCCATCCCCAGGGTGTCGCCGACGAGCAGGAGCGGGATGCCGGCCTCGTCGAGCAGGCGAGCCTGGGACGCGTCGTAGGCCGTCAGCATGGGGAAGCGCTCGCCGCGTTCCTTGAAGGCGCGGACGTCGCGCACTGTGATGGGCACTGTCGCCTCCTCGTGGGTAGCCGCAGCGCCTCCAGCCTAGTGCACCCGCGCGGGAACCGGCTCGGCACTCGTCGGACGCGGACCGGCTCTCGAGGCCGCTCTCAGCTCGTGGTGGAGGTCTCGTGCTGTGCTTCGAGCGCGGCTGCGGCGTCGGGCGACCCCGGCGCGTACATCTCCTCGATCGCGGCTGCATAGCGTGCTGCCACCGACCTCCGCTTCACCTTGAGCGTGGGCGTGATCTCGTCTCTCTCCTGAAGGAAGTCGCGCTCCAGGACCCTGAACTTCTTGACCCCTTCGGCGCGCGACACTCCGGCGTTGAAGCGGTCGATGCCGGCGCGGATCTCCTCCCACAGCGCCGGCTCGCGCGCGAGCCGCGAGGGGTCGTCCGAGAGGCCCCGGGCGCGGCCCCACTCGGCGGCCGTCGCCCCGTCGAGTGTGACGAGCGCGCCCAGGAAGGGACGACCGTCGCCGACGACGACGACGTTCGCGACGACGTCGATGGCGGCGAGCCTGTTCTCGATCTCCTGCGGGGCGATGTTCTTGCCCCCCGACGTGATGATGAGGTCCTTCTTGCGGTCGGTGACGGTGAGGTAGCCGTTGTCGTCGACGTGTCCGATGTCGCCGGAGCGCATCCAGCCCTCCTCGTCGATGAGCGCCGCGGTCGCGTCCTCGTCGGCGAAGTAACCGGGCGTGACGTTTCCGCCGCGCACGAGGATCTCTCCGTCGTCGGCGATGCGCATCTCGAGCCCCGGGATCGGCGTTCCGACCGTGCCGATGCGGATCGCATGGGGTGGGTTCCACGTCGTGGGGCCGCACACCTCCGACTGGCCGTATCCCTCCGCAAGCTCCAGCCCGAGGGCGTGGAAGAAACGAACGACGTCCGCATCGAGCGCCGCCGCGGAGGAGAACGCGCGCGTGCACTCGTCCAGCCCCGCACGCGCCCGCGCCTTTGCCAGCACGACCTTCTCCAGGAGGGCGTGCTCGAGCCGGAGCCGCATGCCGAGGTCGGCGCGCGCGGCCGGCAGTCCGCGCGCGACCGCTTCCTGGCGCGCGTCCACGACGCGTTCGCCGGCGCTCAGGGCGCGCCGCAGCATGGCGTGCTCGACCCGCTCCCGGAGTGACGATGGGTGCGCCCGCAGGCGCTCCAGCACCGCAGCGTGGAACTTCTCCCACACGCGCGGGACGCCGAAGAAATACGTCGGCCGGCAGGCGACGAGGTCCTCGCGCAACGTGTCGATCGAGCGCGCGAACCAGGTCTGCGAGCCGTAGTGGATCTGAAGCAGGTGCGACACCATTCGCTCCGCGATGTGCGACAGAGGCAGATAGGAGAGAGCGCGCCCCGCCGACATGTCGCCCATCTGGAGGTGCTCGTCGAGGGACTCACACGTCCACGCGATGTTTCGGTGCGAGAGCATGACCGCCTTCGGCGCGCCCGTGGTGCCGGACGTGTAGACGAAGGTGGCGATGTCCTCGGGAGAGGGACCGGGCGAGCGCGGGGAGCCGCCCCCATCGGCTCCGGCGTGCACCAGGTCGTCCCACGTCACGACCTCCGCGTCGAGGGAGGCCTCGGCCGGGTCCATCACGACGACCGCCCGCAGCTCTGCGAGGACGGAGCGCCGCGCCGCCAGCTTGGCGAGCTGCTCGCCGTTCTCGACGACGGCGACGACGGCCCCCGAGTGCCCCACCACGTGAGCTGCCTGGTCGGGCGAGCTGCTCGTGTAGATCGGCGCCGTTATGCCGCCGGCGGCCATGCACGCGATGTCGGCGAAGAACCACTCCGGTCGGTTGCTGGACAACAGCGCCATCCGGTCGCCGGGCCGCAGCCCGAGCGAGCGCAGGCCGTCGCCGGCGCGCGCGACGTTGCGCCCGTACTGGGCCCACGTGATGTCGCGCCAGCCGTGCTCGTCGCGGTGCCGGAGGGCGACCCGTTCCGGATGGAGCCGCACCCGCTCGTAGAACCTGTCGACGATCGTCCGCTCGCCCACTGGCGCGCGCGCGGTGGCAGACGGAACGGCATCGTTCATGGCGCTTCCGAGCCTCGTCAAGGTCGCTCCCTCGGCGCAGTCGGGCGCCGCTCGGGCGTGTTCGGCGTGCGACCAGTCTAGGGCGCGCCGGGCGAGGGCGAGAGGACGGCTCGGATCCGTTCCCGGACCGGCGGATGGCTGTAGAGGAACGCGACCGCGGCGGGGGGCGGATCGAGGTCCGAGATGTTGCTCAGGGCGAGCCGCCTCAGAACGCGCACCGCCGTCGCCCGGTCGCCGGTCAACTCGAGGGCGATCTCGTCGGCGCGTCTTTCGAACGAGCGCGAGACCGCGCTCTCGATCGGCAGCGCCAGCAGGCCGGCGAGGGTCGCGTACAGCAGCAGCGCCGGCAGCACGCCGAGGTCCCCGATCCCTGCCGCGTCGACGGCAGCGAGGACCGCCTCGCGCCGCGCCAGCCACCCGAGCACCGCGAAGCCCAGCAGCAGGCCCGCGGACGACAGCACCACGCCTTTGAGCACGTGGCTCTCGGCCTCGTGTCCGAGCTCGTGGGCGACGACGTACAGGGTCTCGTCCTCGTCTCCCGCCTCGAGGAGGTTGTCGTAGACGACGACCCGCTTCGTCGCACCCAGTCCGGCGACGTAGGCGTTCTCGGTCGTCGTGCGCCTGCTCGCGTCGGCGACCAAGACCTCCTCCACCCTCACGCCCGCGGCTTTCCCCAATGACGTGATGCGGGCCGCCAAGGACCCGTCCGGCAGGGGCGAGAAGCGGTTGAACAGCGGCGCGATCGCGACCGGCCACAGGAACACGAGCACCGCCTGCAGGACCGTGAAGACCAGCCACCCCCACAGCCACCACGCGCGCGGCTGCGCGCGGGCCACGGCGAAGAAGGCGACGGCGCCCACCGCGCCGACGACGGCGCCGACGCCGAGCGATCGGCCCCTGTCCAGGAGCCACGCGCCCACGCCCTGCGTGGACAGGCCCCAGGCGTGGTCGATCGCGTACCACCGCACGAACGCGAGCGGCAGCGCCACCGCCGCGGACAGGGCCGCGAGGATGATCGCCGCGACGACGGCGCGCGCGACCCACCCGCCCGGGAGGGGGGCGAGGGCGCGGACGAGCCCGGCGAACGGCCCTCGGACGAGGACGACGAGAAGCGTGCACTGCACGACCGCCCCGAGCGCAACGCCGAGGTAGCGGGGGCCGTTGTAGGCCGCCGCCCGAGCGACCTCCCGCGTCGAGAAGCGCGTCCCCCGCTCCGGATCCGTGGCGCGCGGGGGCGGCTCGTATCGGCGCAGCGACGCGGGGGCGCGCGCGACGAGGGCCAGGAGCCCGGCGGCGCACAGCGCCACGGTTGCGGCGACGACGAGAGCTCGCGTCCACGACACGGTCGCCAGCGTAGGCCCGCCCTGGCTTCGCATGCGGCTCCTCTAGCCGGCCTCCTCGATGCCGAGACCGCTCGGCGTGCTCGAGTCCTCGTCCCGGGGCCGGAACCGCAGCACGGGGACGAGGCCGGCGCCGGCGAGGGCCTGCAGAGAGCGGTCGAGCTCATCGTCGAGCTCGATCGCCCCCGGCGGATGCAGCAGGACGCTCACGACGCAGTCGTCGCAGTGGTGCGTGTGCTGCATCGCACAGCGCGAGCAGTCGATGTTCACCGGGACCTCCTTCGATCCACGGACGACCCGCGACCTCTCGGGCCCTTCGTCGTCCTGCGTGCGGTCCTGCGTGCCGTCCCCACGTCCATGGCGTGACGCTAGCGGGGGGGTGAGACAGGAACGACGAGGCGGGGCTAGCGGAGGAGCGCGAGGAGCTGCCTCGTCCCGGCCACGGTTGCCCCCAGAGGAGCGACGCGCGCGCGCAGCTCCCGGTCGTCGCTCACGACCACCACCGGATCCGGGGGGAAGCCCTCGAGGACCGCGACGAGGTGGTCGTCGGCGGTCTCGTCGGGGGTCGAGTAGTGGACGTCGACCGGCCCCCCTCGCCGGCGGCGCACGGTGCCGGGCGGGACCTCGGAGCCGTCGAACACGATCGTGGCGCGCGCCCCGCGCGCGCGGCCGAGCC
>DATADD010000045.1:0-3131 GCA_036258675.1 Actinomycetota bacterium
CGTGTCCTTGAACGACTCCCCTTTGGCGACCGACGACTTCGAGTCGGCGCTGAAGTTGATGACGTCCGCGGACAGCCGCTTGGCCGCCAGCTCGAACGAGATGCGCGTGCGCGTGGAGGCCTCGTAGAAGAGGTTGCACACGGTGCGGCCCCGCAGCGTGGGGAGCTTCTTGATGGGCCGATCCGTCACCTGCTGCAACGAGGCCGCGACGTCCAGCACTCGCCTGATGCCGTCGGCGTCGAGCTGGTCCATCGACAGAAGGTGCTTGATCACGGCGCCGACTCCCCGATCAGCACCGCGTCCTCTCCATCGACCTCCGCGAGATGAACCCTGACCACCTCGGTCGACGACGTCGGCAGGTTCCTGCCCACGTGGTCGGCGCGGATCGGCAGCTCGCGGTGGCCCCGGTCCACGAGCACGGCCAGCTTCACCGCCCGCGGGCGGCCGAGGTCCAGGAGCGCGTCGAGCGCGGCGCGCGCCGTCCGCCCCGTGTACAGGACGTCGTCCACGAGCACCACGACGCGGCCTCCGAGGTCCCCGGGCACCGTCGTGGGCTCGATGTTGCGGGGCCCGCGCAGCGCGACGTCGTCCCGGTACATGCTGACGTCGAGGGCCCCGGAGGGCACGTCGACGCCCTCGAAGGAGGCGATCGCGCCCGCGATCCGTTCCGCCAGCGGCGCGCCGCGCGTTCGGAGGCCGACGATGACGAGGTCGTCGGTGCCCTTGTTCCGTTCGACGATCTCGTGGGCGATGCGAGCGGTGGCGCGGCGGATGTCGTCGGGCTCCATCACGCGCGCCTTGATCGTGAAACGCGACGCGTGGGGCTGCGCAGGAGCGGTCACCAAGGGGGCGCGGGCGCGCCGGCGGCAGGCGTGGTCATGCTCCTCCCTTCCCGGCCTCTCGGGGCCGGATTAAAGGTCGTGGCGGGCTGACCCTACCGCGCGCCGCCCGCGCGCGGCAACGATTTCCGGCCGCTCGTCAGGGCACGATCTTGCGGTCCTCGACGATGTGGCCGAGGAGTCCGTTGATGAACCGCCCCGAGTCGTCCGTGGACAGCGTCTTGGCGAGCTCGACGGCCTCGTTGATCGCGACCGCGACGGGGACGTCGTCGCCCCACAGCAGCTCGTAGATGCTCAGCCGCAGCAGGTTGCGGTCGACCACCGGCATCCTCTTGATCGCCCAGCGATCGGCGTATGAAGCGATCAAGGCGTCGATGTCGGCGTGGTGGCGCTGAACCCCCGCCACGAGCGCGCGGGCGTAGGAGAGGACCTCCTCGGAGTGCTCCGCCGAGGCATCGCCGTCGGGGACCCAGCCCTCGCGCACGTGTGCGTCGTAGGCGTCGAGGGGAAGCACGTCTTTGATCTCGGCTTCGTAGAGGACATCGAGTGCGAGCCGGCGGGCGAGTCGCCTGCCCCTCATGTGCGCGGCGGGCTCGCACTCACGCGCGCGAGATGTACTCCCCCGTGCGTGTGTCGACCTTGATCCGATCCCCGGCCTCGACGAACAAGGGAACCTGCACGATTGCGCCGGTCTCGACCTGCGCCGGCTTGAGCGCCCCCGAGACGCGGTCTCCCTTCAGACCAGGGTCGGTGTGCGTCACCTCGAGCACCATCGTCACGGGCAGCTCCACGCCCACCGGCCGGCCCCCGTAGACGGGGACGAGGCACACGCTTCCGTCGCGCAGGAACGAGCGCGCTTCGCCGAGCAGCTCGGGGTCGACGTGCATCTGCTCGTAGGTCTCGTTGTCCATGAACACGAGCCCCGCGTCGTCTGCGTACAGGAACTGCATCTCACGCTTGTCGAGAACCGCGAGGTTGACCTTCTCGTCGGCGCGAAAGGTGCGGTCGACGACGCCGCCCGAGGTGAGGTTGCGCAGCTTCGTCTTGACGAAGGCCTGGCCCTTGCCCGGCTTGACGTGTTGGTAGCTCACGATGGTGAACAGCGAGCCGTCAAGCTCGAGCGTCTGGCCCGGGCGCATGTCGTTCGTAGAGATCACCGGCCCACCTCAGACGCTCGCCAGTTCCTCTTTGGGGGCGCGCCCGAGCACCTCGGCACCCTCCTTGGTGACGAGGACGCAGTCCTCGATCCTGATGCCGCCCCAGCCGTCCCGGTACACCCCCGGCTCCACCGTCACGATGTCGCCCTCCACGAGCGTGTCCTCGGACGACTTGTGGAGGCGGGGCGCCTCGTGGACGTCGAGCCCGACCCCGTGGCCGAGGCCGTGCGCGAACTCCTCCCCGAAGCCGCGCGCGGCGAGATGGTCGCGCGCGGCCGCGTCGACGGGACGGCAGTCGGCGCCGGCCGCGATCGCCGCGATGCCCCTCGCCTGCGCCTCGAGCACGTGCGCGTAGACGTCTCTTTGCTCCGGGGTGGGCTCTCCCACCGCGACCGTGCGGGTGAGATCCGAGCAGTAGCCCGAGATGCGCGCCCCGAAGTCGAGAAGCACGAGGTCGCCGCGTTGGATCGTTCGCTCTCCCGGCGTGTGATGGATGTGGGCGGAGAGCGGCCCCGATCCGACGATCGGCTCGAAGGAGACGTCGTCGGCCCCCTCGGATCGCAGGTGCATCTCGAGCTCGAGCGCGACGTCGCGTTCCGCGCGCCCCGGCTCGATGCGCCCCAGCACCCACTCGAAGGCCTCGTCGGCGAGCCGGGCGGCGCGACGCACCGCTTCGATCTCGTCGTCGTCCTTGGCGCGCCGCAGGCCCTCGACGACCCCGGCCGTGCCAATCAGCTCGATCCCCTCGAGGCGCTCGGCGAGCTTGTCGCGTTCGGCCACGGTGACGGTGGACGCCTCGAAGCCCAGCCGCTGCACGCCCGCCGACCGCAGGCGATCCCCGAGCGCGTCGGTCAACCGGTCGGGGTAGATCACGACCTCCGCCTCGCGCACGATCTGCTTCGCGCGCGCCCGGTAGCGCGGGTCCGACATGAACACGGCGCCCGCACCCCACACGAGCGCTTGTCCGTTCGTGCCCGAGAAGCCGGTCAGGTAAAGGACGTTCGTGAGATCGGTCACGAGCAGCGCGTCGACCTCGAGCGAGCCCAGCTCGCCGCGCAGCCTCTCCATCCTGTTGCCGTAGCTCACGTTGCCTCCGATGTCTCCGCCAGCGCCCGCAGCGCCAGCACGTAGGAGC
>DATADD010000046.1:0-1750 GCA_036258675.1 Actinomycetota bacterium
GCCCCGCCCGGCGGAGGGGTCCGGCGGTCGTGGGCCGCGTCCTCCGCTCGGTGGCGTCAGGCGTCGGCTGGACCCTCGTCCGCGTCGCGCACGCCCCGCCCGAGGTCTGGGGGGCGGTCATCGTGCTCGCGGGCACGATCGGGGGGCTCGCTCTGTTCCGTGCCGGAGGCGGGGCCGCGGGCCGCGCCGCCCGCTACGCCGCGGCCCTCGTCGCGGGCCGGTGGGGCGGTCTCCTTCCGCTGCTCGTCGTCGTCGGCGGCGCCCTCGTGATGCTTCCGCGCGGGCGAGCCCACCTCGGCCGCCTCGCGGTGGGGGCCTGCGTCGCGCTCGTGGCGCTCGCGGGCATCGCCCACCTCGCCATGGGCAACCCGGCCATCAGCGCCCCCCTCGAGGACCTCGGCGGGCGCGGCGGGATCGTCGGCGCGCTCGTGGCCCGCCCGCTGTCCCAGGTGGCGGGATCTTGGGGCGCGGGGCTCGTGCTGATCGTGCTTCTCGGGCTCGCCCTCATGATCCTCACGCGCACCCCCGCGGCGCGGGTCGCGGGATGGGCGCGGACGGGGGCCGTCGGCGTCGTCGCCTTCGTCAGCGCGCTCGCCCAGGGTCCCTTCAACGAGCTCGACTCCGAGGAGGAAGACGACGACCCCGACGAGGCACCCCCGCCTGCCGCCGACGACGAGACCGACGCCCGCGGGGACGATGAAGCGCCGGCGACGGCGCCCGACCGATCCCCTGCGCGCGCGGGCGCGGGCCATCCGCGCCAGCTCGCGATGCCGGTCGGCAACTCCCGCTCCTACCGGCTGCCGCCCCTCGAGACGCTCGCCCGCGGCGACGCCAAGGAGGTCTCCCAGGCGGTCATCAAGGGCACCGTCGCGACGCTCGAGGCGACGCTGGAGCAGTTCGATGTCGACGCGTCGGTGACCGGCTACACACCCGGGCCCACGGTCACGCGCTTCGAGATCGAGCTCGGGCCCGGGGTCAAGGTCAACAGCGTTCTCTCGCTCGCCAACGAGATGCGCTACGCGCTTGCCTCCGGAGAGCTCCGCTTCCTCGCTCCGATCCCCGGTCGGTCCGCGATCGGCGTCGAGGTTCCGAACAACGCGCGCCAGCTCGTGACGCTGGGCGACGTGCTGCGGTCCGAGCCCGCTCGGCGCGACAAGCATCCGCTCACGGTCGCGCTCGGCCGCGACGTGTCCGGGGACTTCGTCCTCGCCAACATCACCGAGATGCCACACCTCCTGATCGCGGGCGCGACCAACTCGGGGAAGTCGTCGTGCATCAACTCGATGATCACGTCCGTGCTGACGAGGGCGCGCCCGGATCAGGTGCGCATGATGCTGATCGACCCGAAGCGCGTGGAGCTGAACCACTTCGCCGGGGTGCCCCACCTCATCACGCCCGTCGTGACCGTGCCGAAGAAGGCGGCCTCCGCCCTCGGGTGGGTCGTGCGAGAGATGGAGATGCGCTACGACACGCTGGCGCACTTCGGGATGCGCAACCTGGAGTTCTACAACGATGCGATCGCGCGCGCAGCGATCGTCAAGCGCGCCGACGACGACCCCGATCCCGAACCGCTGCCCTACATCCTCGTGGTCGTCGACGAGCTCTCCGACCTCATGATGGTAGCGCCGCGCGACGTCGAGAGCGCTATCTGCCGCATCGCGCAGATGGCCCGCGCGGTCGGGATCCACCTCGTGGTCGCAACGCAGCGCCCGTCGGTCGACGTGGTGACGGGGTTGATCAAGGCGAACAT
>DATADD010000047.1:0-5757 GCA_036258675.1 Actinomycetota bacterium
CCATGGCGCGCGCCGTGTAGCCGTCACGCGGCGCGGGGCAGCGCATGCAGCCGGCGTCGTCCCCGGCGGCGGCGAAGCAGGAGGCAGCTGTCGCCGAACTCGTGCCACAGGTATCCGGCGGCGACCGCTTCGTCGTAGGCCCGCTGCACGAGCTCGCGTCCCGCCACCGCCTCGAGCAGCGACAGGTGGGACGCCTGCGGAGGATGCCACCCCGTGATCAGCCCGTCGATGACGCGGGCGCGCCGATCGGGCCCGAGAACGAGGTCGGTTCGGCCGCGTGCGGCAGCTACGGTGCCGTCGGGGCGCCCCGCGGTCTCGAGCGCCCGGGCAACGGTCGTTCCGACTGCGATCACGAGGCCCCCGGCGCGCCGCGTCTCGTTCACGAGCCGAGCGGTCGCGAGCGGCACCGCGAAACGCTCCTCCTGCGGTGGCTCGCCCGCCTCGAGAGACGACACGCCCGTGTGGAGCAGGAGCGGCGCGATCGCGACCCCGGCCGCCACGAGGTCGGTCACGAGCGGATGGCTGAACGGGCGCGCCGCGCTCGGCATCTCCGCGCTGCCGGGATGACGGGCGAAGATCGTCTGGTACGCAGCGAGCGGCCACCTCTTCTGCATGTAGACGTACGTGATCGGCCGCCCGAAGCGCGCCAGGTAGTCCTCGACCGGAACCTCGCCTTCGAACCGGGCCCTCCACAGCCGGCTCGACCGCGCGGCCCGGTCGGGATGAGCCGACAACAGCCTCACGCGAGCGCCACCGGGCAGGTGGACGACCTCCCCGGCCGTTCCCGCGCGCACCGGCCCGGCGCCGTCCGGGCGCCTGCGCTCCACGATCCACGTGCGCCCGCGCACGGGGGACGAGAAGTGCACGACGACGCGCCCGGAGCGCTCGGTCCCGTCGACCGCGGCCGGCAGCGTCGCCGAGGTGTTCACGACGACGAGGTCGCCGGGGCGGAGCAGCTCGGGCAGGGAGCGAAAGCGAGCGTGACGCATCCCCGAGCGTTGCGCCACGAGCAGCCGGACGCCGTCGCGAGGAAGGCCGCGCGCCTCGGGCGGCTCGGTTGCGTGCGCTCCCTCGGGGAGGACGAGGGACGTGTGGCCGGCGAGCGCCGCGTTGTTCACGCCGCCCCTTCGGCGGGGGCATCGAGGTCCGCCGCCCGATACCGGCCGCTCGGTGAGCGCGACTCGATCAACCGGAGGAGCGCGGGGACCACGGTTTCGGGCTCGGGCCGGTCGGAGATGTCCTCGCCGGGGAACGCCTCTTGCTGCATGGCCGTCCTCATGTCCCCGGGATCGAAGATGTAGACGCGCAGACCGGGCTGTTCCTCGGCGAGGACGCGCGTCAGCTGCTCGAGGGCCGCTTTCGACGACCCGTAGCCGCCCCACCCCTGGTAGGGCTCGACCGCGGCGTCGGACGTCACGTTGACGATCGCGCCTCCCGCGGCGGTCAGCTCGCTCAAGAGCTCCTGCGTCAGCGCCAGAGGCGCAAGGACGTTTACCCGATACACGCGCTCGAGCTCGTTCAAGGGATAGCGATCGAGCGTCGGTCTCGGGCTGGGGCCGAGGGTGCTGGCGTTGTTGACGAGGAGGTCGAGGCCTCCGGCGGCGCGCACGGCCGCGGCCAGCTCCCTTCGGTGGCTGGGGTCGGCGACGTCGCCGGGGATCCAGGTTATGCGCGCGCCGCTCGGAAGGCGGGCCGCGGCCGCCTCGAGCGCGACTGCGTCGCGCGCGTCGACTATCAACGTCCACCCCCGCGCCGCCAGAGCCTGCGCGAGGGCGGACCCGAGTCCACGGGACGCCCCTGTGATGACGGCGGTAGACATCGAGCTCCTCTCTCTCGCCCTCTGCACCGAGGTTAGAAGCTCAAGTAAGGTTCAGGTCAAGCCCCCATCGTCACCCCGGAGGAGCATCGCCGAGGAGGTAGCGCGGGCCCGCGCCCAGAGCGGCGGCGCGGTCCCCGGCGTTGCGCAGCCGGCACCGGCCGAGCGAGAGGCAGCCGCACCCGATGCACGAGTCGAGCTCGTCCCGCAGCGACTCGAGGAGACGGATCCGCTCGTCGAGCAGAGGCCGCCACGCGGACGACAGTCTCCTCCACTCTCTCGCGCTCGGAGCAGCGTCACCGGGAAGGGTCGCGAGAGCGTCGCCTATCTCCTCGAGCGTGAGCCCCACGCGCTGCGCGACCTGGATGAAGGCGATCCGGCGCAGCACGTCGCGGCGGAAGCGCCGCTGCCCGCCCTCGGTGCGAGAGGACGTGACGAGGCCCTTCGACTCGTAGAAGCGGATCGCCGAGACGGCGACCCCGGCCCGCTCGGCGACCTCGCCGATGGCGAGTCCCGCGTCCACTGCATCCTCCCGCTAGACCTCTAGTTAACTTTAGATTGTAGCATCGGGCCATGACGGAGACCCGAGCGCTGCGCGTCGTCACCCGGCCGGGGGAGGTAGCGGGGTGAGCGACGCAAGCATGTGGTGGGCGCTGCGGAGCGCGATGCAAGACGGCGCCGCCCGCGGCTCGCTCAAGCGAGAGACGCTGCGGCGGGTCGTTGCCTTCGCCCGCCCCCACTGGGGCACGATCGTGTGGTTCCTCGTTCTCGCCACCGTCTCCGCCGTCCTGGGGGTGGCCACTCCGGTGCTCGCGGGCCGGGCGGTCGACGCGATCGTCGAGGGACGCGACGTCGCCACCGTGGTGGGGCTGGCGGCGCTCATCGCGGTCGTTGCGCTCGCGGATGCGGGCGTCGGGCTGTTCGAACGGGTCCAGTCGTCCCGCCTCGGCGAGAACCTCATCCTCGACCTGCGGCGCAAGGTGTTCGAGCACGTGCAGCGCATGCCGATCGCCTTCTTCACCCGGACGCACACCGGCGCCCTCGTCAGCCGGCTCAACAGCGATGTGATCGGCGCGCAGCGCGCCTTTACCTCTGCGCTTGCCGGGATCGTCACCAACGTCATCACCCTCGTGCTCACGCTCGTCGTGATGGCGGGGCTGTCGTGGCAGATCACCGTGCTCGCGGTCGTGCTGCTCCCGCTGTTCCTCGTGCCGGCGCGCCGGGTGGGCGCCCGCGTCGGGCGTCTGCAGCGGGAGGCCGCGGAGCACAACGCGGCGATGACGTCGCAGATGACCGAGCGCTTCTCGGCGCCCGGCGCAACGCTCGTGAAGCTGTTCGGGCGACCGGCCGAGGAGGCCGCTGAGTTCGGCCGGCGCGCCCAACGCGTCGGGTTCATCGGCGTCCGGACCGCCATGGCGATGGAGGTCTTCCTGCGTTGCCTGACGCTCGTGTCGGGGCTTGCCCAGGCGCTGATCTACGGCCTCGGCGGTTACTTCGTGCTGCAGGGGCGGCTCGATGCGGGAACGGTCGTGACGATGACGCTGCTGTTGACGCGGTTGTACGCGCCGCTCACCGCCCTCGCAACGGCGCGCCTCGACGTCGTGACGGCCCTCGTGAGCTTCGAGCGGGTCTTCGAGGTGCTCGACATCACCCCTCTCATCGTCGAGAGCCCCGCGGCTCGAGAGGTCCCCGACGGTCCCGTCTCGGTCGAGCTCGACGACGTCCACTTCAGCTATCCCTCGGCCGAGCAGGTCTCGCTGGCGTCGCTCGAGGAGGTGCTCGCCCTCGACGATCGTCCCAGCGAGGAGGTGCTCCACGGCGTCTCGCTGCGGGTCGGGCCGGGGGAGATGGTGGCGCTGGTCGGTCCCTCCGGCGCGGGAAAGTCGACGATCGCGTCCCTCGTCCCGCGTCTCTACGACGTCGACCGGGGATCCGTACGTCTGGGAGGGGTCGACGTGCGCGATCTCTCGTTCGCCTCGATCCGCGCCACCGTCGGAGTCGTGACTCAGGACGGGCACCTCTTCCACGACACGATCCGCGCCAACCTGCACTACGCGCGCCCGGAGGCGACCGACGACGATCTCTGGGACGCGCTCCGCAGCGCGCGCCTGTCCGACCTCGTCGCGTCGCTGCCCGAGGGTCTCGACACCGTCGTGGGCGAGCGCGGCTACCGCCTCTCCGGCGGTGAACGACAGCGCCTTACGATCGCCAGACTGCTGCTCGCTCGCCCCCGCGTCGTCATCCTGGACGAGGCCACGGCTCACCTCGACTCGGAATCAGAGGTGGCGGTGCAGGCGGCCCTGTCCGTCGCTCTGGAGGGACGGACCTCGCTCGTTATCGCGCACCGTCTCTCGACGGTGCGGGCGGCCGACGCGATCGTCGTCGTCGAGGACGGGAGGGTCGTGGAACGGGGCACGCACTCCGATCTGCTCGCGGCCGGCGGCCGCTACGCGGACCTCCACCGCACTCAGTTCGCGGACCAAGACCAGGCCGAGATCGCCGCCACCGCATAGCGATGAAGGGCGCGCGCGATCCCGAGCCGGCGCGCGTCACCGCCCCCTCGACCTCCGTCTCCTGCGCCGTTCCCCGCTCGACCTGGGGGCGGGCGGTGCACGCGGCTCTCTCCCGCCCGGCCGTGTCCCGAACGGTCACCGGGCTCGTGCGCCCGGTGGCGCGGTGGATGCCGATCGAGGTGCTCGGCCGCGTCCCGGTCGTGGGTAACGTCGACGTCGGGGTCCCGGGCGTCGGCCGCCGCGTGACGATGTGGACCGACGGCCTCGACGGGGTCGCAGCGATCGTGTACTGGCGCGGCCTCGAGGGCTGGGAGCCCGAGACGGTCGCCGTGCTCCTTCCCCTCGCGCGGCGGTCCTCCGTCGTCCTGGACGCCGGGGCCAACGTCGGGTTGCACACGCTGCTGATGGCTGCGGCCAGCCCCGCCGCCACGATCCACGCCTTCGAGCCGGTCCCGCGTGTATGCGCGCGCCTGCGGCGCAACGTAGAGCTCAACGCGCTCGCGAACGTGCGCGTGCACGAGATCGCGCTGTCCAACGAAGAGGGTCTGCGTCCGATGCACGTGCCGCCGTTCGCGGTTCCCGTCGAGGCCTCTGCGGACCCTGCCTTCAGGGGTGGAGGAGAGGTGGCATCGGTTACCTTCTCGACGCTCGATGGATTCGTCGCGGCGCACGATCTCGATCCCGTGGACCTCGTGAAGATCGACACCGAGGGCACCGAGCACCTCGTCATGCAGGGAGCGGTGGGTACTCTGCGCCGCCACCGCCCGTTCGTGGTCGCGGAGGTGCTGCCCGGCCAGCCGCCCGAGGTCGCGTTCGGCCCCATCTTGCGCGGGCTCGACTACGTCGCCTTCCACCTCACCGAGGGGGGCGCGGTGCGGCGGGAAGCGGTCGCGGGCGACCTTCGGTTCAAGAACTGGCTCTTCTGCCCCGCGGAACGGATCGAGGAGCTGCTGCCGCACGTCGACGTCAGGGGCGCCGGAGCCTCTTGACGTAGACGAGCTCGGGGTCGCCCTCGTCGAGGTTGTGGATGATCCCGCTCGGTTCGTAGCCGAGAGCGTCGCAGAGGCGCTGCATCGGCTCGTTGGAGCGGTTCGTCGACGTGAACAGCTTCGCGGTCGGACAAAACCGCTCCGCATGACGCATCAGCGCCGCGGCGATGCCCTGGCGGCGGTGCTCCGGGTCGACGAACAGGAGGGAGACGAAGCCGTTGCCGTAGAAGGATCGTTCCAGGACGACGACGCCGATGGGCCGCCCGGCCCTCTTGGCGACGTGGCATCGGCCCTCGGTAAGCGCTTCGGCGATGAGGTCGCGGTGCACGCCGACCATGGCCTCGAGGCGCGGCATGTCCGAACGCCGCGCCCGGCTGATGGCTACGTCGTCGTGCACTTCGGCTGCTTCTGTCAAGACATCGCTTCGCCCGCCGGCGGG
>DATADD010000048.1:0-1883 GCA_036258675.1 Actinomycetota bacterium
CCCCTCGGAGAGCCCCGCAGCCCTGGGGACCGCCCAGATCTGTCTGTGGGTCGACGAGGAGAACGACGCGAGCTACCACCCGCACGTGAACGTCGAGCACGACGGCGCCCTGTGCGATCAGGAGACCGCCGGCGGGGCGGAGAACGACAACAGGACCGACGTCGTGTCCGTCACGTGGAAGCTGCGCCGCTCGGTGTCGCTCGTGGCCTCCAAGCGCAGCGTGGCCCGCGGCGGGAGCGTGACGCTGCGCGGCGCCGTCGCCCGCACGACCACCGCCGCCGTCCAGGCGCCCGCGTCGACCTGCGTGGCGGGCCAGACCGTCCTCATCAAGCGGGATGTCCTGCGCGACGGCAACCCGGCCTTCGTCGACTTCAAGACGGTCAGGACGGGGCCCGCGGGTGGCTACACCACGTCGTTCAAGGTTTGGAGCGCCGCCCGCTACAAGGCGGTCGTCCGCACAACGGCCCGGTGCTTCGGGGCCTCCTCGGCGCTCAAAACGGTATCGGTCGGCTGACCGAGAGGGGCGCCTCGGGGGGGCGCCTCGGGGGGGAAGACGGAGCCGGGGGCAACCCCGGCTCCGTTCTTTCTCCCGATCTCCGCTCGGGAGGGGTGCCCGCCTAGCTCCTGGGCTGGTCGGTCGGGCTGCCCTCCGGCGGCGATTGGGCCGGCGCCGCCCCGGGCTGCGTCTTCTCCATCGGCCCCTGCTCGCTCGAGGCCGCGGGCGCGCCTCCGGAGCTCTCCTCCCCGCTCGCGCCGCGCTCTTGGTCCGCGTGGCGGGCGAGCGCGTCGTCGGTCTCCCGCATGCGGTTGACGAGCGCGTCGGCGTCCGAGCCGGCCGGGGTGCCCTGCGTCCGCTCCCGGTAGACGAGGTAGCCGAGCTGCCTGGCGGCGTCGTCCATCCGCCGCCGCAGCGTGACCTCCTCGAGCTTGCCCTGCGCCTGCGACGTCGCCTTCTTCGCCTCGGTGGCGAGCTCCTGCGCCCTCTCCCTGAGCTTCTCGGTCAGTCCCATGTCCCGCTCCTCTCTGCGCCGGCCGGGCGCCCCCGCATGCTGCGGGCGTGCCCATGGCAGCGCGCCTCCTCGCTCGGCTCGTCCCTCGCGCTCGCGCCTGCGGCCATTGTCGCCCCCGATCGGCTCGCCGTAGCCACTACGGGGTGATGCCTACTCGACCGTGACGCTCTTGGCGAGGTTGCGCGGCTTGTCCGGCGACAGGCCCTTCTCCTTGGCGATGAAGTAGGCGAGGAACTGCAGCGCGACCGTGTCCAGCACGGGCGTCAGCAGCGGCTTCGTCACCGGCATCTCGAACAGCTCGTTGGCCTGGGCCCGGGCGCGCTCGTCGCCTCTCGGGGCGAGCAGGATCGTGTCCGCGCCGCGGGCGCGCACCTCGGACACGTTGCTCATCATCTTGTCGTAGAGCTTGGGCCCCGTCAGCACGGCCACGACCGGGACGCCCTGCTCGACGAGGGCGATCGCCCCGTGCTTGAGCTCTCCCGCCGCGTAGCCCTCGGCGTGTATGTAGGAGATCTCCTTGAGCTTGAGCGCTCCCTCCATCGCCACCGCCATCCCCACGCCGCGCCCGATGAAGAGGAAGTCGCGCGCGTTCGCGTAGCGCTTTGCGGCGCGGTGAACCTCTCCCTGGAGCGCGAGCACCTCCTCGATCTGGTCGGGGAGCGCGCTCATCGCGTCGAGCGTCTCGCGCACCTTGGCGGCCGGCATCGACCCCCGGCACTGCGCGAGGTAGAGGGCGAGGAGATTGAGCGCGACCAGCTGGCACAGGAACGTCTTGGTGGCGGCGACCCCGATCTCGGGCCCCGCGTGCGTGAACAGGATCGCGTCCGCGTCGCGCGCGATCGACGACCCGACCACGTTGGTGACGGCTACGAC
>DATADD010000049.1:0-10853 GCA_036258675.1 Actinomycetota bacterium
GCGCGTCGTCTCTCAGCGAACCTTGAAGGTCTTCTCGTTCCTGGGCGGCTCGCGGTCCACCTGGACGCCCGCGACGCGGGCGCCGTTCGGGCCCGCCCGGCACAGGCCCACGACCCGGTAGACCTCGTCGCGCGGGCCCTCGAGGACCGCCTCGATGCGGCCGTCGGAGAGGGTCCTCACCCAACCCGCGACGCCCTGTTCGACGGCCTTGTCGGCGACGGCCTGGGTGAAGCGGCCTCCGTCGAGGTTGCCCGAGACGAAGACGTGCACGCGGGTCCTATCTTCCACCTCTCACCCTCCTTGCTGCCTGCCCTTCTATGTTTGGCATTGGGGACAGAAGTACGTGAACCTGCCGTTCGATGCGGCGCGCACGATCTCGTGGCGGCACCGACGGCACGGCTCGCCCTCCCGCTCGTAGACCTTGAGGTCGAGCTGGAAGTGGCCGGGCTTGCCCTCGAGGTCGAGGAACGCGTTCGCGCCATGCGACGTCCCGCGCGCTCGGACGGCGTCCTGCAGGGTCTCCATGAGACCGCGGTAGAGGCGGCGGACGTCCTGGGACGACAGCCTGTCCGAGGGACGGTCGTGGCGGATGCCGGCGACGAACAGGACCTCGTCCGAGTAGACGTCCCCGAGTCCGCAGATGAACCCCTCGTCCATGAGAAGCTCCTTCATCGTCTCGGCCCTGTTCTGCAGCAACGACGAGAAGTGCTGCCACGCAAGCGGTGTCTCGAGAGGGTCCAGCGCCGAGGGCCGCAGGCCGTGGGCCCCGTCGAGGTCCCCGCTCCCGACCACGAAGACCTCGCCGGTCAGCCGCGGGTCGACGACGCGCAGCTGCCCCCCGATCGTGAAGCCCACGACGATGTGGGTGTGCGGGGCGAGCCCGTCCGACGTGCTCGTCTTGAGCACGAGGGCCGATTCCCCGAGGTCCACGACGAGAGAGCGGCCGTTGTCGAGCCCGAGGACGACGCGGCGTCCGATGCGACCGACCCTGTCGACGCGCGCGCCGACGAGGAGGTCGCGGAACTCCTTGCGGCGGCCGTGCCGCTTGATGACCTTCATGGCGTTCGACCCGGGACGAACCTCGACGTCCCTGATGCGGCGCCCGACGACCTCGCGCTCGAGGTCCCGCCGGAGCACCTCGACCTCAGGAAGCGCGAACACCTCTCGCTCCCTCCCCCAGACGGGCCCGGGCGGGCGCTGCCAGCTCCTCCACCGAGGCCTCGGCCATGCGCGCCAGGGCTTGGCGCGCCGCTTGCTGCTCCGCTTCCTTCTTGCTCCGGCCCACGCCGGCGCCGTAGAGCTCGTCGTGGACGTACACGTGCGCGGTGAAGCGCTTGTCGTGGTCCGGGCCCGACGACGCGACCCGGTACGAGGGCCGGCCGCCGTGGAGGCGCACGACGCGCTCCTGGAGCGCGGTCTTGGGATCGTGGCCCCCGCCCGCCGCCAGGACCGCATCGAGCCGGGGTCCGAAGGCCGCGACGAGGAACCCCGAGATCGCATCGAGCCCCCGCTCGAGGTAGGCCGCGCCCACGAGCGCCTCGAAGGTGTCGGCGAGCAGCGACGCCTTGTCGCGCCCGCCGGAGGACTCCTCTCCCTTGCCGAGCCGGATGTGGGTTCCGATCCCGAGCGCGCGCGCGAGGTCGGCGAGCGCTCCCGTGTTCACCACGGACGCCCGCAGCCGGGCCATCTCGCCCTCCGCGAGGCCGGCGTAGCTCCGGAAGATCGTGTCGGTGACCACGACCCCGAGGACCGCGTCCCCGAGGAACTCGAGCCGCTCGTTGTGCTCTCCGAGGTCGCTCTCGAACGCGAACGACCTGTGGGTCAGGGCGAGTTCGGCGAGCGATCCCGGCTCCGCCGGGAGCCCGAGCGCGTCGAGCGCCGGCGTCGGGTCAGTCGGTCTCGACAACCTGGCGACCCGCGTAGAAGCCGCAGTTGGGGCAGACCCGGTGGGGCAGCTTGGGCTCTCGGCACTGCGGACAGGCCGAGTACGTCGGCGCCTCGGTCCGCCAGTGCGCTCGGCGCATCCTCATCTTCGAGCGGGTCTTGCGTCGCTTGGGTACGGCCATCTCCCTCTCCTCCTAGTTGGCGAGCTGCTCTCGGAGGGCGGCGAGCGCCTCCCAGCGTGGGTCGATGTCGTCGTCGGCGCACCCGCAGGGGCCGGCGTTGAGATCCCTGCCGCAGCGCGCGCAGAGCCCCTTGCAATCGTCCCGACACAGCGGGCGCAGCGGCAGGGCGAGGGCCACGGCGTCGCGCAGCATGGGCTTCAGGTCCATGTCGGTGCCGGCGATCCGGTAGGCGTCTTCCTCGATCCCGACCGCGCCCGGAGCCGCGAACAGCTCGCACACCTCGACCGCCACCTCGGTCCCGTGGCTCGTGAGGCAGCGGGCGCAATCGTAGGCCGCGGCGCCCTCGACCAGCCCCGTCACGAGGACCCCCTCGACCACGCTCTCCGCCCTCAACCGGGCGCGCACGGGCTCGTCGCGAAGGCGCGCGAGCGCGTTCGCGACGCCGGGCAAGCCGGCGCGCACGTCGAGATCTCGGTATTCACCGGGTCTGCCGAGGATGTCGGCAACCGACACGATCGGGTGTTGCAACGATGTCCCTGCCCGCGGAGCCGAAGGAAAAACGTGGGCGAGCCCCGCCCTGCTCACCTCCGCAAGCATATCAGAGGCGCGCGTTTGCCCTGGTAGAGAAGGGTTTTGTGGGCCCGGACGGCCGCTAGAACGCGGGTTGACCCAGCTCCGCGTCGTCGAGCGGGCCCGAGGAGGCGCGCGCCTGCTCCTCCGACAGCTGCGCCACCGAGGCGGGCTTCCCGTCCGTGGCGAGCTGCTCGCGCCCCCGCGCCACGGTCGCCAGGGTCTTGTTGAGCAGTATCTCGAACGCCGCCAGCTTCTGGTCGATGTAGTCCTCGGCCTCGCCGCTCAGCTTGGCCGCCCGCTCCCGAGCCGCGTCCAGCATCCGCTCGGCCTCCCTCTCGGCCGCGTGGACGATCTCCGTCCGAGAGAGGAGGCGGTCTCGCTGCTCGCGCGCCTCGGCGATTATCCGATCCGCCTCGTTGCGGGCCCTGGCGAGGAGCTCGTCTCGATCGCGCGACATCCAGCGGGCCTGGCGGATCTCGTCGGGGACCTCTTGCTTGAGCTGCGCGAGGAGCTCGAGGAACTCGTCTCGGTTGATCACCGCGCTCGTCGACAGGGGCACGGACTTGGCCTCCTCGACAAGCACCTGCAGCTCGTCGATCCTCTCGATCAGATCCATTCCCACCTCTCTCGTGCCGGCCGCGACGACGCCAATCTTCGCGCCCTGGGTGGCGTCGCGCCAGGCAACGTCAGCCGGGCTCGAGCCGGTCCCGGAGCGCGCGCGCGACGCCGGGAGGGACGAGCGCGGACACGGTGCCGCCGAGGGCCGCGACCTCCTTCACGAGGGTCGAGGACACGAACGACCATTCGGGGCGGGCCGCCATGAACACGGTGTCGATCTCGGGTGCGAGGGAAGCATTCATGCTCGCCATCTGGACCTCGTAGCCCAGGTCCGACGCACCCCGCACGCCTTTGAGCATCACGGTGGCGCCGCGGCGGCGCGCGAACTCCACCAGGAGGCCGTCGAAGGCGACGACCTCCACGTTGGCGATGTGGGCGAGCGCCTCGGACAGCAGCCGGACCCGCTCCGGCCCGTCGAACAGGGGCCGCTTGGAGGGGTTGGCGACCACCGCAACGAGGACTCGGTCGAAATGCCGCGCGGCGCGCTCCGCGATGTCGATGTGGCCGTTCGTGGGCGGGTCGAAGGACCCGGGGCAGAGCGCGATCGCCACGGAGGCCCTGGGGTCAGCCGGGCTCTTGTTCGTGCGTGAAGACGTAGATGTGGGACTGGCCGTAGTCGCGCTCCCACGCGATCTCGAGCCCGAGCGGCCGCAGCGTCGTCTCCTTGGCGGGCCGATGGACCACAACGCGCCCGTCGTCGGCGAGGTAGCCGCCCATGACGAGGGCCTCCAGCACGGCCCGCGCCGCCGCCGCGGGAAGCGCGTAGGGCGGGTCGACGAAGATGAGGTCCATCCGGTCGGGCGCGGGGCGGGCGATGATCGAGTTCACGTCGCCCCACTCGACCTCGGAGCGGTCTCGGAGCCCGGTCGCGTCGATGTTCTGCTCGAGCTTGACGATCGCGTCGCGGGCGCTCTCCACGAAGAGAGCCTTGCTTGCTCCGCGCGAGAGAGCCTCGAGCCCGAGAGAGCCCGAGCCGGCGTAGAGGTCGAGCACCTTGAGGCCCTCGAGCCCGCCCAAGGCGGCGAAGACCGACTCCCTCATCCCGTCCGCCATCGGCCGGGTGCCGCTCGTGGGGGCCTTGAGCCGCCTGCCCTTGGCCTCGCCGGCAATGACTCGCATCCGCTCCGTCGATCCCTTTCCCGTCTGCCCCGTCTGCCCGAGAGGGCCCGCGGGGCCCGAGAAGAAACTACACGCGGCGCGGGGACGGGCTCAGCCCGACCCCACCACGTCGAGCGCTCGCTCGGGGAAGCGGTTCCGCATCTCCCGCCGCAGGGCGGCGTGCTCGTAGGCGGCGAGGTCGGGGTCCTCGTCGAGGATCGCCACGGCAAGATCGCGCGCCTGCTTGACGACGAGATGGTGCTCCAGGACGCGCGCCATCTTGAGCTGCGGCATCCCCGACTGGCGCGCCCCGAACAGCTCTCCCTCGCCGCGCTGGCGAAGGTCCACGAGCGCGAGCTCGAACCCGTCGCGCGTCGCCACGAGCGCCCGCAGCCTCTCCGCGGCGGCCGCGGCGACGGGATCGTCGCCGGCCGCGGCCGGGTCGCGGTCTGTGGCGAGCAGGCAGGTCGAGGGGTGCGCGCCCCGGCCGATGCGACCCCGGAGCTGATGCAGCTGCGCGAGCCCGAAGCGCTCGGCGTCCTCGATGAGCATCACGGTTGCGTTCGGGACGTCGATGCCGACCTCGATCACAGTGGTCGCGACGAGGACCTGGGTCCGGCCCTCCCGGAAGGCGGTCATCGCCGCCTCCTTGTCGTCGCTGCGCATGTCGCCGTGGACGAGACCCACGGCGAGGTCCGGGAAGACCTCGGTCGCGAGCCTCACCGCCTCCGCCTTGGCGCTGCGCAGCTCGAGCTTGTCGGACTCGTCCCGGAGGGCATAGACGACGAACGCTTGCCGTCCGGCGCGCACCTCGGCGCGGATCGCGTCGTAGGCCTCGGCGCGCCCCTCGGGACCGACGACTATCCGGGTTGTGACCGGCCGGCGCCCGCGCGGCAGCTCGTCGAGGACCGAGATGTCGAGGTCTCCGTACATCGTTACCGCGAGCGTGCGCGGTATCGGCGTCGCGGTCATCACGAGGATGTCCGGCTCGGCCTCGGACCCCTTGGCGCGCAGGGAGCGGCGCTGGTGGACCCCGAAGCGGTGCTGTTCGTCGACGATCGCGACCCCGAGGCGGCCGAACTCGACCGCGTCCTGGATCAGCGCGTGGGTGCCGACGAGGAGATCGACCTCGCCCCCGGCGACCTCGGCAAGGATGCTCGCCCGGCGCGCCGCGGGCGTGGACCCGGTGAGGAGGCGTACGACCGGGCGCCGCGACACGCGCGCGAACAGGTTGCGTGCCTCGGCGGCGCCGAAGGCGCGCCCGAGCAGCTCGTCGAGGGTGAAGAAGTGCTGCTCCGCGAGCACCTCCGTGGGCGCCATGAACGCGGCCTGGCATCCGCCCCCGATCGCCACGAGGCAGGCGTAGAGAGCGACCACGGTCTTGCCCGATCCCACCTCCCCCTCGACCAGCCGGTGCATGGGACAGGGGCGGGCCATGTCGGCGGCGACCTCTGCGCAGGCGCGTCGCTGCGCGCCGGTGGGCTCGAACGGGAGCGCGTCGAGGAACGTGGGGGCGAGCGAGCCCGCCTCGGGAGGCGGGTGACTGATCCCCTGGACGCGCGTCTCCCTCCTCCGCTTGCGATAGACGAGGCCGAGCTGAAGGGTGAAGAGCTCGTCGAAGACGATCCTGCGGCGCGCCGCGAGGACGTCGGCGCGCCGCTCGGGGAAATGGATGCCTCTCATGGCCTCGCCCCGGGAAACGAGTCCGAGGCTGCGCCGCAGCTCTTCGGGGAGGGGGTCGGCAACGTCCCCCGCCGATTCGAGCGTCTCCCACATCAGGCGGCGCAGGGCGTCGCTCGACAGGTCTGCCGTCGCGGGATAGATCGGGACGATGCGGCCGACGTTGAACGGCTCCTTGCCCGTGCCGACGAGCTCGAACCTCGGGGCCGTCATCTCGACCCGCCGGCCGAACACGCTCAGGCGGCCGTAGAAGAAGGCCCACGAGCCCGGGGTGAGGACGCGCGTCACCCACGCCTGGTTGAACCACGTGACGTCGATGGTCCCGGTCTCGTCGGCGATCGTGCCCTTGATCAGCACCTTGCCCGAACGCGTGCGGGGCAGCCTCCGAACGCTCTTCACGCGCGCGTGGACCTGGACCTCGCCCGCGCCGCGGCGGGCCGCCTCCGCCACCTCCCGCACGGTCTTCAGCTGCGTCCGGTCGACGTGGTACCGGGGGTAGTGCTGCAGCAGGTCCTGCACGGTTCCGATCCCCATCTTGCCGAGCGCCTGGGCGCGCTTGGCGTTGACCCGCAGCGGCGTGCCGGCGCGCGGGGGGGGATACAGCTCGAGCCCGTACGAGCGCCGAGTCACCGTCTCCGTGGTCGCCGTGCCCTCCGCCACCTTCCCGAGCCTAGTGTCGGGAGGGGGCCGGGCCCCGCATTTGGTAGTTTGTCCGCCGTCATGGCATCCGTGTGCGACATCTGCGGCAAGAAGCCCGGCTTCGGGAACAACATCTCCCATTCGCACCGGCGCACCCGCCGGCGCTTCGACCCGAACGTGCAGAGGATGCGCGTGACCGTGGGAGGCGTGCCCAAGCGCATCAACGTCTGCGCCAAGTGTCTCAAGGCGAACAAGATCTCGCGCGCCGTCTGAACCAGCCGCCCATTCTCCCGGCGCCGGGATCCCCTCACAGCTCGCTCGCGTGACCGCGCGCGTCAAGGGCGTCGTGGCGCGCGCGAGGCTCGGCCTCGAAAGGGCGCGCGCCCGTTATGGCGCAGTGGACGTCGCGGTGCGGACCCTGCGGCGCTACTCGGAGGACGACGGAGGGTCGTACGCAGCCGCGCTCACCTACTATGCGTTCCTGTCGATCTTCCCGCTGCTCATCTTTGCGGTCGCCGCGCTCGGCTACCTCACGTTCGGCAACGAGAAGCTGCGCAAGGACATCGTCGAGACCGGCCTCGAGACGGCGCCGATGGTCGGCGACATCCTCAGCAAGGAAACCCTGGACAGGATCGGGAACGCGCGCGGCAGCCTCGCGCTCACGGGGCTCGCTCTCGCGCTCTACTCGGGATCGGGCGCAGTCGTGGCGCTGGAGCATGCGCTCAACAAGATCAACCACGTGACCCGAGAGCCCAACATCGTCGGCAGGAGGCTCAGGTCGCTGCGATGGCTCGGCATCCTCGGCGTTTTGGTCCTCGCCTCCACGGCCCTGACCTCCGTGGGCGCGTTCGCGAGCCGCATCTTCTCGTCTCACGGAGCGGTCGCGACCTTTCCCGTCTCGGTCCTGTCCTACGTCGGCGCGGTCGCGATCGCGGTCGTGATCTTCGCGAGCGCCTACAGGTTCCTGCCCAACGCGGGCCTGGGGTGGCGGGAGGTGTTGCCCGGCGCGGTCCTGGCCGCGGTGGGGTTCGAGGTTCTCAAGCTCGTGGGGGCGACCTACCTGCGGGCCGGCTCTCGCGCCCGCAACGCGACCTTCGGCGCGTTCGCGACCGCGGCCGGCCTCCTCGTCGCCTCCTACCTCGTCTGCCAGGTCACCCTGCTCGCCGCCGAGGTCAACGCCGTGCTTGCCGAACGGCGGGCGACTCGTCAGTCTGGAGACACCGACCCAGAAGGAGGGACCACGTGACCCAGGGACCGACGACGCAGGAGTTCTACCGAGGCGACGGCGGGGCGGCCGCGAGCAAGTCGGCCGGCCGGCTCATGCGGGAGATCACCGAGGACCTCTCGACGCTGTTCCGCAAGGAGATCGAGCTCGCCAAGCAGGAGATCGGGTCCGCCGCCGCGACCAAGGCCAAGGGGGCCGCGATCATCGCGATCGCGGGCTTCTTCGGCCTTCTCGCGCTCATGTTCCTGCTCTTGGCCGTGCGAGACGGCTTCGACACCTTCCTGTGGACGTGGGTCGCCGACATCGCCACCGCGGTTCTGCTGATCGCCATCGGCGCGATCGCCGCCCTTGTCGCCCGCAGGAAGCTGCAGACGCCCATCTCTGCCGACCTGACGAAGCAGACGGTCAAGGAGGACATCGAGTGGGCCAAGAGCATCGGCAAGCGCTGAGCCCGGCCGTCCCCCCACCGTCCCGTTTATGCTGCCGGGGGCACGTGAGCGCCGCGAAGGAGGCAGGGTGGGAGGCAACCCCCGGCAGACCGTCCACGAGATAGAGCAGACGCGCGATCAGCTCGCGCGCAAGGTCGACGAGCTCGTCGACCAGGCGAAGGTCGAAGCGACGGAGCTCGGCAAGAAGCTTGCCGTGGGCGGGGCTGCGCTCGGAGGGCTTCTTCTTCTCGGCATCCTCGCCAAGGCCCGCGTCCGAAGCTAGCGCGCCGGGGGCGTGGCCAGCGAGAGGAGCGACGAGGCGCCGCCGCCGGTGCCGCTGGGGCTCGTGGGGTTGCTCCGCGAGGGGTGGCCGCTGTACAGGAGCCGCTTCAGCTCGCTGTTCGCTCTCTTCGTCGCCGCCTACGCGCTGATCGCGATCCTCTCCCTGGTCGAGGCCGCCGGGGGTGAGGGCGCCACCCGGGTCCTCCTCGAGCTCATCCTGCCGATCAGCGTGCAGGCGCTCGCGGGGAGCCTCGCCACCGCGGCCGCCATCGTCGTCCTGCGCGACGCGCAGGCCGCCCGCTACACCGGGGCCGCGTCCGCGCTCGCCGGTCTCAGGCCGCGCTGGAAGGAGGTCGCGGCCGCGGGGCTCCTCGCCGCGATGCTGTCTCTCCTCGCCTACATCCTGCCGCCGTTCTCGTTCCTCGCCGCGCTCGGCCCGAGCTTCTTCGCCATGCTCTACGGCCCCCCGATGCTCGTGCACGCGATCGTCCTCGAGGACAAGACGCTGCAGCAAGCGGGGCCGCGGGCGCGGGCCTTGCTGTCGCGCCAGTGGGCCCGGCTCGTGCTCTACCTCCTCGTCATGGCGGTGGGCGCGTGGGTGTTCGCGGGCGTCGTGACCAGCCTCGCGGGACGGCTCCTCCAGCTCTTCGTGCCCGACGAGGCGTTCGATCCCACCCTGCTGGTCGTGTACCTGCTCGTGCTCGGGGCCCTCGTCCCCTTCCTGGTCGCGACCGTCTACGCGGCCTTCCTCAACCTGCGGGCCGTGAAGGACGCACCGGGGGGCGCGCCCGCCTGATCGCGCCGCGTCGCGGGCCGGGGGTCGAGAAGCTCTCGTTCTGTGACGCAGCTCATAGATCGCGAGCCGAGTCATCGGCACGATGGTGCAGTGGACAGGGACCATGCGGACGAGGGGGGCGAGGCGGTCGAGGAACCGGATCCCCTCGTGCAGGCGATCGCGCTGGTGGAGAGAGCCAACGAGCTGGTCGAGAAGGCCAACGCCGACCTCGAGCCGGAGCTGCTTCAGAGACAGCGCGCGCGCCGGCTGCTCGAGTCGTACTCGCGCACACGGAGGCTCGCGGACTTCGGTATCGCGAGCCTCGCCCGCAAACTCGACGACGCGGCCGAGGTGTCGCGGACCACGGGGACGTCGCTGGGTGGGGCCAGGGCCGTGGTCGAGACGGGCAAGACGATGGCGGGTGCGCACGACCTCGGCGCGGCGCTGCAGGGAGGCGTCATCTCCCTCGAGCAGGCGGGCGAGATCGCCCGGGCGGAGGAGTCGGCTCCGGGGGTCGCGGCAGAGCTGGTCGCGGTGGCGCGGGAGAGACCCTTCCACGTCTTAAGGGAGAGGGCTCGCAAGGCGAGGCTCGAGGCCGAGCAGCACAGGGACCTCGGGGCGCGCCAGCGGGCGGCGCGCTCGGCCCGGTCGTGGGGCGACGACCTCGGGATGGTCCACATCCATCTCGCCCTCGAGCCCCACGTGGGGACGCCGCTCGTGGCCCGGGCCGAGGCGGAGGCGGAGCGGATCGCCAAGAGGGCCCGCACGGGGTCGACCGACAAGGACAAAGAGCCCTTCGAGAGATACCTCGCCGACGCCTACGCGTCGCTGGTGGCGGGCAACGGCAGGGGACGGGCGCGCCGCCCCGAGCTCGTCGTGTTGGTGAGCCACGAGGTCGCGGCGCGGGGGTGGAGCGATGTGCGGGAGGAAGAAGTGTGCAAGGTCCCCGGGGTCGGGCCCGTGCCGCCTCGGGTTGCTCGGGAGATAGCCGAGAACGCCTTTCTGTCCGGGGTCTTCTACGACGGGGTCGACCTGCGCCACTTCGCCCGGTGGTCCCGGGGGATACCGGTCGAGGTCGCGGTCGCCCTCGAGCTGGGAGACCCTCCCGAGTTCGACGGGGTCGCGTGCGCGACGTGCGGGAGGCGTTTCCGGACCGAGTTCGACCACCATGAGCCCCACGCCGCCGGGGGTCCCGTGTCGACGACGAACATCGATCCGCTCTGTTGGACGTGTCACCGCGACAAGACGGCGCGCGACCGCAGGGCGGGCAGGCTGGGACCGCCTCCGGGTGGGCGGGGGAAGGAAGCAGGGACCCCTAAGAGGGGTGACGGCGAGCCGCCCGAGCCGTGACGCGCCTCATCCGGGGGCGCATCCGCGGTCTAGCCGGGACGAGCAGCGCGCTCCAGGGGCAGGCGCCACCCCGGGTTGACGGGGCCGTGGCCTCGCCCGATGCGCACGCTGTTGCGGAT
>DATADD010000050.1:0-5958 GCA_036258675.1 Actinomycetota bacterium
GCGCAGGCGGGCGTCGCCCCCTCCTTGAGGCGGTCGTAGCACAGCGTGCACTTCCACGCTCGCCCGTCCCCCTCGCGCCGGTCGATGACCCCGAAGGGGCAGCCCACGACGCAGTAGCCGCAACCGTTGCAGATGTCGGGCTGCACGAACACCGAGTCGAACTCGGTGCGGACTATCGCGCCCGTCGGGCACGCCTCGAGGCACCCTGCGCTCTTGCAGTGCTTGCAGACGTCGGACATGAGCAGCCACGAGAAATCGCCGAGGCCGCTGCGCTGACCCGATACCGGCACCGGACGCTCGATGAAGGAGACGTGCCGCCACGTCGACGCTCCCAGGTCGATCGTGTTGTCGTAGGACATCCCGGTGAACAGGAGACCGTCGTCGGGCAGCCCGTTCCACTGCTTGCACGCGACCTCGCATGCCTTGCACCCGATGCACACGGTCGTGTCGGTGAAGAACCCCTTGGCCATCAGCCCCCGCCCGCCCCCGCGGCGAGTCGAGTGCGGCTCACGTGCGCGACCGTCCACGATCCCGGCGCGCCGCACGCGCTCACGCGTCGCCCTCTCGGGACTCGGCTGCCTTGGACCCGTGCGCGCCGGCGTGGCCCTCCGCCGCAGGAAGATCGCGCGCGGGCCCGTCCGCCGCGGGAGCGAGGGCGCCGCTCGTGACGACGCGCCGGTTCCGGCTCCGCCTGCCGGGCGCGATGTCGCCGGTCAACGCCTTGGACTCCTGGATCGAGACGTTGGGGTCGGCCACGAAGCCGATCAGCTCGTTTACCGCGTCGCCCACCACGAGACCCTTGCCGCCCCAGTGGTAGGGGAGGCCGATCTGGTGAACCGTGCGCCCCCGCACCCGCAACGACGGGACCCGCCTCGTTACCAGAACGCGTGTCTCGATCTCGCCGCGCGCGGTGGTGATCGTGGCCCATCCGCCGTTCACGAGACCGCGCTCCGACGCAAGCTCCGGCGACACCTCGCAGAACAGCTCGGGCTGCAGCTCGGAGAGCCACGACAGCCACCTGCTCATCCCTCCGGCGGTGTGGTGCTCGGTCAACCTGTACGTGGTGATCGCGTAGGGGAACCGCTGGTCGTCGAAGGCGCGGTGGTAGGGGTTGTCCCTCCGCCGCCACTCCATGCGCGCCGGGTTGCACCTCTGCGGATAGAGCTCGTTGTCGACCACGGACTCCTGCGGCTCGTAGTGCGTCGGCAGGGGTCCGTCGAGCAGCCCGTTGGGGGCGAACAGCCAGCCCTTGCCGTCGGACTGCATGACGAAGGGGCTGTTGCCCGAGATCGTGTCGATCCCCGTCGAGTCACCGTCGGGGCGGTAGGAGGGGGGACGGTCGGGGATGAAGTCGGGCACGTCGTGCCCGACCCAGCGCCGCTCGTCCTCGTCCCACCACACGTAACGCTTCCGCTCCGACCAGGGCCGGCCCTCGGGATCGGCCGACGCTCGGTTGTAGAGCAGACGCCTGTTGGCCGGCCACGCCCACCCCCATTCGGGCGCGACCCAGCTCTGCTCGCCCGCGGGCACGCGGCGCGCCGTCTGGTTGACGCCGCCGGCGCGCGACCCGGAGTAGATCCAGCAGCCGCACGCGGTGCTTCCGTCGTCCGCGAGCTCGGTGAACGAGGCCACCGGCGCCCGGTCGGCCACGCGGAAGCCATTGACCTCCGCCAGCACCGCTTCCGCGTCGGGCTCGTCGTGCGCTCCGGAGGTGGGGTAGTCCCAGGTAAGGTCGAGGAGCGGCCGATCCTTGGGGTCCGCCGAGCCCGCATACAGCCTCTTGAGCCGCGTCCCGAGGTGGTACAGGAAGTGAAGCTCGCTGCGGCAGTCGCCCGGCGGAGGTACGGCTGCATGGTGCCACTGCAGCATGCGCTGGGTGTTCGTGAAGCTGCCGTCCTTCTCGGTGTGCGCGGCGCACGGGAAGAAGAAGACCTCCGTGGCGATGTCTGTCGGTTCGACCTCACCGCGTGCTATCTCCGGCGCGTCCCGCCAGAACTCCGCCGTCTCGGTCGGCGCGAAGTCCCGCACGACGAGCCACTCGAGCTTCCGAAGGCCCTTGCGATGAAGCGCCCCGTGCATGGAGCCGACGGTGGGGTTCTCCCCCATGACGAAGTAGCCTCTTAGCTTTCCGTCCGCCATGTCGGCGACCGTAGACATGTGCGAGTGATCGCCCGTGAGACGGGGCAGGTAGTCGTAGCAGAAGTCGTTGTCGGGTGTGGCGGCGTCTCCGAAGTAGGCCTTGAGCAGCGACACGATGTATCTCGGGAGCTGGCTCCACCACCCGGTCGGCGACGCGTTGAGCGAGATGTACGTCTCGAGGCTCGTATCGTTCGCCGCCTTCGGCATCGGCAGGTAGCCCGGGAGCAGGTTGTACAGCGTCGGTATGTCGGTCGAACCCTGGATCGAGGCGTGACCGCGCAGGGCCAGGATGCCGCCGCCGGGCCGGCCGATGTTGCCGAGGAGAAGCTGGACGATCGAGGCGGCCCGGATGTACTGCACGCCGATGGAGTGCTGGGTCCAACCGACCGCGTAGCAGAACGCCGACGTCCGCTCCCGTCCCGAGTTGGCGCAGAGTTGCTCGGCGACCTCCAGGAAGAGGTCGCGCGGCACTCCGCACACCGACTCGACCACCTCGGGGGTGTAACGCGCGTAGTGCTTCTTGACCACCTGGAAGACGCATCGAGGATGCTGCAGCGACGTGTCCCTCTCACCGGAGTCCTGTACGAGGCGCCGGACGCCGCCTCCCCCGTCCGGGGCTTCGGCTTCGCGCTGGCCGGACGCGGGAAAGACGTCCGCTCCCTCGTACTGCCACGAGGCGCTGCTGTAGCGCCCTTTAGACGGGTCCCATCCGCTGAAGAGCCCGTCGAGGTCGTCCGTGTCGCGGAAGTCCTCCGACAGGATGACCGGGGCGTTCGTGTAGTTGACGACGTAGTCGCGGAAGTACAGATCGTTCGAGATGATGTAGTTGACGAGCGCGCCGAGGAACGCGATGTCGCTCCCGGCCCGCAGGGGAACATGGATGTCGGCGACCGCGCTCGTGCGCGTGAAGCGCGGATCGACGTGGATGATCTTCGCCCCCCGGCGCTTGGCCTCCATCACCCACCCGAACCCGACCGGGTGGCACTCCGCCATGTTCGATCCCTGGATCACGATGCAGTCGGAGTTCTGCAGGTCCTGTTGGAAGGTGGTGGCTCCGCCCCTACCGAACGATGTCCCCAGACCGGGGACCGTGGACGAATGTCATATGCGGGCCTGGTTCTCGATCTGGATCGCTCCCAGGGCCGTGAACAGCTTCTTGATGAGATAGTTCTCTTCGTTGTCGAGCGTCGCGCCGCCGAGGTGCGCGAAGCCCAACGTCCTGCGCACGCGCGCGCCGTCGTCTGACGTCTCCTCCCACGTCTCCTCGCGGGTTCTCCGCACGCGCTCCGCGACCATGTCCATGGCCGTCTCGAGCGGGATGGTCTCCCATTCGGTCGCATGAGGTCTTCGGTAGAGCACGGACGAGACGCGATGCGCTCCCGTGACGAGCTGGAACGTGGCCGCTCCCTTCGGACACAGCCGGCCGCGCGACACAGGCGAGTCCGGATCCCCCTCGATGTCGATGATCCGGCCCGACTTCACGTAGACGCTCTGCCCGCACCCGACCGCGCAGTAGGGGCACACGGACGCCACGACCTGGTCGGCCTCGGCCGTGCGGGCGCGTATGGCGGAGGTGCGCCGCGAGTAGGCGGTCGATCCGAACGCGCTCCGGTCGCCGCCGATGAGCTGTTGAAGGAACGGCCACCTCGCCACGAGGCCGGTGCGGTCGTCGCGGCTCACCCTCTGCCCCCTGCGGAACGGCACTTGTCTGTACGCGGCACACTATCGCAGCAGCCTCCTCGCCGGCGTGCCGCGTCGTCGTACCTC
This sequence comes from Actinomycetota bacterium, assembly GCA_036258675.1. GTDB lineage: Bacteria > Actinomycetota > CADDZG01 > CADDZG01 > WHSQ01 > DATADD01. Next base: position 3,907 of record DATADD010000050.1, read on the forward strand.
TGGAAGGCGGGCTCGCTAGGACCGAGCGGGCGGGCGACCGCCGTATCCGCCCACGATCGCGCCGCCCCAGCTCTGGCCCTGGGCCGCCGTCAGACACCCCCCAGTGAGCCGGGCGAGACGCTCCATGAAGGCGACGAGGCCCGGCGTCGACTCGAGCATGTGGACGTTGAGCGAGATACCCGAGCGCGCGAGCCGCACAGCCTCTCGGAGCGTCGTCTCCACCGTCTCTCTCGTCGGCGGCCAGTGGAACAGAGCCCTCCCGTCGCGGTCGAGGTGAGCCGTGGGCTCGCCGTCGGTGACCATCACCACTTGCTTGATGTGGGCTCGCGCCGCGCCGAGCCGGCGACGCGCGAGCAGGAAGGCGTGGTGCATGTTCGTGCCGTGAACGTGTTCCCACGCCGCGCACGCGAGGTCGACCGGCGACATCTCGCGCGCGTAGTCGGAGAACCCGATGAGCACCAGCTCGTCCTGGGGATAGCGGCCCTCGATGAGCGCGGCGAGGGCGAGCGCCGTGCGCTTGGCCGGCACCCAGTGGCCGCCGAGCGGCATGGAGTAGGAGAGGTCGAGGAGGAGCGCGGTGGCGGTCCGCGGCCTCGACTCGCTCTCGGCGACCTCGAAGTCCTCCACCCGGAGGCGGACCCGGCCGGCTTCCGCCGAGCGGGCGACCGCGTTGAAGACCGTCCTCTGCACCGAGAGCGGCTCGGGATCCCCGAATGCCCACGGCCTCGTTTGCCCGGTCGGCTCGCCCTGTCCCCCCGCGGCGCGATGCGACGGTTCCCGAGCGGTGGCGGTGTGAAGGCGGGCGAGCGACCGCTCGCCGACGAGACGCGCTCCGCGCGCCGTGAGGCGCAGCCGTCCCCTGCTCCGGGCGAGCACCGAGGCCTCCTCCAAGGCCCGCTCGATCGCCTTGAGGCGGCGGAGGTCCCGCACGGCGTCGTCGCCGAGGGAGCGCCTGAGCCGGTCCTCGTCGACGTCGTCGAGGCTCGCCCCCGGGTAGCCGCCGCTCAGTTGCCGCTCGAGTTCGTCGAGGTCCGTGAGGCGATCGACGGCATCGAGGACGGGTCCCAGCGGCAGCGCCTCCTCGCCCTCGAGCGCCGCGCCGTCGTCCCACGGGCCGTCCGGCCGCAGGGCGCGAAGCGACCGATCGAGCCGCGACAGCTCCCAGTCGAGGTCGACGTCGTGGAGCAGCGCCCGGGTGAGGCGCTCGAGCTCGTCCCTCTGGTCGGGCGTCAGCGCGGCGGCCAGCCGACTCGCTGCCCGCGCCCGCCGGGCGAGGGCGTCTACGAGCTCGTCGAGGTTGCGTGGGCGCTCGGGGAAGAGGTGCCCGTGGCGAGACATGAAGCCGTCGAAGTCGGCCGGCTCGCCTCGAGCGCGTGCCTCCAGCATGTCGTTCAGCTCGGCGAGCATGTCCACGGTGCTGCGCAGGTCGTCCTGCGTCAGCCGCCCCACCGCTTCTCCGAGCCCGCGCACGTGGGCGTCGAGCAGCTGTTTGCGGAGCTCCTCGAGAAGCTCACGGAAGCGAGCCCCCGCCTCGGGGGAGGCGAATTCGTAGTGACCGAGCTCCTCGACTAGCGCGGTCGGGGAGTCCGGAAGGGCGTGGAGCAGCGCCTCCTGTTCGCGCGCGCGCGGGTCGGGGCGAGTCGCGAGCTCTGCTCTCTCGATGTCGAGGATCTCGTCGAGCTCGTGTCGCAGGCGGTCGAGGGATCCGTCCGGGTCGAGGTGCCGGCGCGCCCTGTTCCGGGAAGCCCGCAGCGAGCGGAGAAGGTCCTCTATCCCCCGAATCGTCCCGGGCACACCGCGCGCGCGAAGTCTCTCGAGGGCGGCCCGCGGGTCCCACCCCATGAGGAGGTCGTCCGAGATCGCGTCGAGGACCTCGCCGAGGTCCGCGTCCGACCCAAAGGGGTCCTGGGTCGCGTCCCAACGCGAGAAGCGGGCTCTCACGACGCCGGCCTCACCTGAACGCGCCCGAGAACGCCCACGCCCCGGGCCCGCCGCCTCCTCGCTTGTTCAGCCGATTCGTAAGGTGCAGCCCCTCGAGGGCGAACTCGAGCG
>DATADD010000051.1:0-24320 GCA_036258675.1 Actinomycetota bacterium
TCCTGCTCGACAGCGAGAAGAAGCCCACCCGTGAACGGCGCACGATGCGGACGTGGACACCGTCGGGCCGGGCGCGCACGGTCGACGATGTGGCCCGCGCGCCGTGCGGACCGCACACGACCCGGGCGACACGAGCTGCGGCGACGCCCGACGCCGTCGGCGGATGAAGCCACCGGGGTGCGGCGTCGCCCCCGGCGCCGGCGCAGGAAACTCCGACCCCGAGCGCGGCGATCGCCACCGTGTCTCCCAACCGCCGCGCCCTCCTCCTCACGATGCTCATCCTAGATCCGTCCGCCCCTGCCCCTCGTGGTGCATGACGACCCGCGCGTCGCGCAACACCGCGTGCCCAACCGTCGCAGCGGGGCGGCCCGCAGGTGCGAATGCTTGGACTTCACACCACGACTCAGTAGGGTGTTCCCCTCGGAGCTGGGAGTCCCCAGAGCGGTCAACGACCTAGACGCCGTGCAAGCAAGATGCCCACGTGGAACGACGAGGAAGGATCGACCCGCGCGCCGCGACCACCGTCATAGCGTCGAACTCCAGAGCGTGCGCGCGGGCATCCGGTCGCGGCGCGGGGCCGCGCTCGTCGCGGCGGCGGTGATCGCGGCGTCCCTCGCCGCGAGCCCCGCGCAAGCGCGCGCCGGACGGTGCTTCGGGCGCTCCCCGACGATCGAGGGGACGTCGGGATCCGACGTTCTCCGGGGCACGCCGGGCCGCGACGTCATCGCGGGAGCGGGCGGCGCCGACCTCCTCGTCGGACTCGACGGGCGCGACCTGCTGTGCGGGGGCAAGGGCAACGACGTCCTGCGGGGCGGCCCCGGCCGGGACCTCGTGCAGGCAGGCGGGGGCGAGGACACGGCGGCCGGAGGAAGCGACGCGGACTCCGTCCTGGGCGGTCCCCACCCCGACACGCTGTCCGGGGGCACCGGACCAGACACCGTCTCGGGCGAGGGCAGCGACGACACGGCGATCGGGGAGGAGGGCGACGACGTCGTGGAGGGGGGTCACCAGGACGACACGCTCGACGGCGGCGTCGGCAACGACCGCGTGGACGGCGGTGACGACGAGGACGTCGTCGTGGGGGGCCCGGACAACGACGAGCTCGTCGGCGGCCGAAGCATCGACGTTCTCCGCGGCCAAGGGGGGGACGACTCGCTGTCCGGCAACGAGGTCGAGGACGTCCTCTCCGGCGGCGATGGCGACGACGAACTGCACGGCTCCAAGGGGAGCGACGTGCTGTCGGGCGGGTCCGGTGACGACATCGTCGAGGGAGGGGAGGGCAGCGACGTCATGCGGGGCGATGGCGGCGCCGACTCCCTCGTCGGCCGTGCCGGCGACGACCGGCTCGATGCCCGGGACGGGGTCAAGAGGAACGATCGGCTCGACGGCGGGCCCCACCTGGGGGCGGACTCCTGCAGGTCGGACCCCGATCGAGAGGTCGGCTGTGACCCGTAGCGCGGTCGGCCGGGCGGGATGCTCGCTCCTTGCGTGTGCGTGCGCGCTGGGCCTGGTCCTCGTGAGCGGCCCGTCGCCGGCCGAAGCGGCGAAACCGACGCGGTGCTTCGGCGTTCGCGCCACCATCGTCGGCACGGCGCGCGCGGACGTGATCACGGGAACCGCCCGTCGAGACGTCGTCGTGGGGCTTGCGGGAGACGACGTGATCCGAGGGGCCGGCGGCGGAGATCTCATCTGCGGCAACAGAGGCATGGACGTGCTCGTGGCCGCGCGCGGCGACGACCGGCTCGACGGCGGCATCGGCAACGACAGCCTCGCCTCCAAGCTGAGGGTGCCGGTGCCGGGGCGCGCCGCCCACTACGGCAACGACGTGTTCAAGGGCGGCCGGGGCAACGACGCGCTCTTCGGGCTCGGAGGGAACGAGAGGTTCTTCGGAGGCCGCGGGAACGACGTTATCAGCGGCCAACCCGGCGACGATCAGCTGCACGGGGGGCCGGGCTCGGACTCGATCTCTGGGGTCCAGGACAACGACGCGTTGTACGGGGAAGGAGGCGACGACATCCTGCGGGGGCGGCCCGGGCGCGACGTCGTCCACGGGGGCGCGGGGGACGACACCGTGTCCGGTGGTCCCGACGACGACCGCGTGTTCGGAGGCCCGGGCACGGATGTCGTCAACGGAGACGGGTTCCCGGGTCCCAGGACCCCCCGTTGTCGGTGGGCGTCCTGTTCCCACGGGCACGACAACGCCCTCGGCGGGCGGGACGATGATGTCGTGATCGGCGAGAAAGGCACCGACACGCTCAAGGGGGGCGCGGGCAACGACAGCCTCATCGGCAACCCGGGGCTCGATCGCCTGAACGGCGAGAAGGGCCGAGACTCCCTGCTTGCGGGCCGAGGCCACGACATCAACGACGGTGGCCGGGGAACAGATGTGTGCCGCAGCCCCGCGCGCAAGGCACGCCGCTCCCGTCGGTGCGAGCGGTAACCCTCTAGGCCTCCTCGTCCCGTCCGACCACGACGTGCGTGGTTACGGAGGCGGACAGGTTGCGCGGCTTTCGCCTCGCCTCCCAGCCGAACCGCGCGGCGAGCGCGACCGCGGCCTCCTTGTCGGGTGGTCGCGACCACATCACCGTCGTGCGGTCGTAGAGCACCGACGCGTCGTTGATGACCACGACGTGGTACCCGAGGCGGCGCAGGCGCGCCGCCATGCGAGCTCCGACCCGGCCCCCGCCGGTCGCGTTCAGCACCTGCACGGTCACACCGTCGGTGATGAGGGGGGTGTCGGGGCGAGAGGAACGCTCCGTCGCGGGGGCGCGTTCGGCGCGCCCGCGCGCGGCGTCCTCGGCGAGGGTCGCCGGGCCCTCACGCAGGTCCGGTCCCGCGACCAGGTAGCCGATCGACGCGCCGAGGGCGCACATGACGAGGACGCCCGCGATGACCCCGTAGACCTGTGACGGACGGGTGCGCGGCCACGATGGATCCCTAAGCGACAGCCCCACTAGCTCTCCCCAGAACTCGCCTATAACGTTGCCCCAACCCTGTGGATCCCAAACCCGTTGCCCGGTCGGTCGGTTTAGACCCAACGAGCAGGGGAAGGTTTCAGGCGCGGTGAGGAGGAGGCCGCGCCCGGGACCGCGTCAGGCGCCCGCCATAGTGGGTCAGCGCGGGCCGGATCCGGAAGAGGGCTGACGGACGGAGGGGGTTGCGATGACTCAATCGACGGGTTCCGCGTCGACGACCGACAAGGCGCGCGAGCAGGTCCAACAGGTGGCGGGGCAAGCGCAGGAGCGCGCCCAGGAGGTGGCGCAACAGGCTCAGAGCCGGATGCGCGGCGAGGTCGACGAGCGGTCGACCCAGGCGGGCGCGGCCGCCGTGTCCACGGCCCAGGACCTCAGGTCCGTGGCGGAGAGCCTCAGGGAGCAGGGCAAGGACGGTCCCGCTCGCATGGCCGACAACGTGGCCGAGCGGATCGAGCGGGTCGGCACCTACCTGCAGGACGCCGACGGAGAGCGCATCCTCGGCGACGTCGAGGGCTTCGTGCGGCGCCAGCCGTGGACCGTGGTCGTGGGGGGGCTCACGCTCGGGTTCGTCGCCTCGCGTTTCCTCAAGGCCTCGAGCGGCGACCGCTACCGCCTCCAGTCGTCGCGCTCGTTCGGTGACAGCTCCGCGTCCCTGCCCCCCGGGCCCGACGTGCAGTACCCGTCGACGTACGGACGAGGCGATCTCGACGTCGGGTCGTCCCTCGGGGAGCCGGGCACCTACGGCGGCGTCGCCGAGCGTCCCGTGACCCCGACGACGGGCGGTACGCAGGCCTACGACGCCGGAGATCCCCTGCTCGACGACGCGCCGCCCTCGGACACGACCACGCTCGACGACAGGCTCGAGGGCCTCGACGACGAGAGGAGCTCGCGACCGTGATGGAGGGCGAGAGGGCCGACCGCCTCAAGGATCAGCCTCTAGCCGACCTGCTGCGCCAGCTATCGCAGGAGACCGCCACTCTGGTTCGCCAGGAGATAGAGCTGGCGAAGGCAGAGGTGACCCAGAAGGGAAAGACGGCGGGCGTGGGCGTCGGCATCGTCGGCGCGGCCGGGGTCGTTGCTCTGCTTGCCCTGGGAGCGCTGACGGCGTGTCTCGTGCTCGTCCTCGATATCTGGATGCCCGCATGGGTGGCCGCTCTCATCGTCGCGGTCGTGCTCGGCGGCGTTGCCGCCTTCCTGGGGCTGAGAGGCAAGGAAAAGGTGCAGGAGGCCGGTGCTCCGGTGCCGGAGCAGACGGTCGAGACCGTCAAGGAGGACATCGAGTGGGCAAAGAACCCGACGAGATCCGCAGAGAGATAGAGGAGACGCGCGACCGGATGAGCGATACGGTCGAGGCGATCGGCTACAAGGCCGACGTCCCGTCGCGCACCAAGGAAGCCGTGGCCCGTAGGAAGGACAACATCGTGAGCTCTGTGCGCAACGCGAAGGACGCAGTGACTTCATCCATAGCCGGGACCGGCGAGGGCGTGCGTGGAACCGCCAGCGACCGGATGGGCTCCATGGCATCCACCGTTTCCGAGCGCACCCCCAGCACCCAGGACGTCAAGCAGGGGGCCCGCAGGGCGGTGGGCATGGCCCAGGAGAACCCGCTCGGACTCGCGATCGGCTCGGCCGCCGTCGGTTTCGTCGCCGGGCTCTTGATCCCTTCCACGCGCGTCGAGGACGAGCGCCTCGGCCCCATCGCCGACCAGTTCAAGGAGAAGGCGATGGAGACGGGCCAGGAAGCCCTCGACCGCGGCAAGCAGGTCGTGCAGGAGACCGCTCAAACGGCCGCCGGGGCGGCTCAGGAAGCCGTGCAGAAGACGGTCTCGACCGCGCAGGAGAAGTCCCAGGAGCAAGGACAGCAGCTGAGCTCGAGCGCGCAGGAGAAGGTGCAGGACGTCCGCTCGGACCTGCCTTCCTCCCCCTAGCCCGCGTCTGCTCCCCCGGCGCGCGCCGAGAGGCGGCGCGCGCCTTAGGGTCGCACCATGCTGCACCTGGACGCGATACGGCGCGCGCCCAAGGTGCTGCTGCACGACCATCTCGACGGCGGTCTGAGACCGTCCACGGTCGTCGAGCTCGCCCGAGAAGCGGGCTACCGGGAACTTCCCACGAGCGACGTCGACGAGCTCGCGGCGTGGTTCCTCCAAGGAGCCGGCTCGACCCTGGCCGACTACCTCGACGCGTTCAGTCACACCGTTGCCCTGCTGCAGGGTCGGGACGCGCTCGAGAGGGTCGCGGCCGAGTGCGCACTCGACCTCGCGCGCGACGGGGTCGTCTACGCCGAGGTCCGCTACGCGCCGGAGCTGTCCACGGCCGGCGGCCTCGGCCTGGACGAGGTGGTGGAGTCCATCCTGGCGGGCTTCGACGAGGGCGCCCGGCGCGCCGCGGCGGAGGGCCGCGCGATCGAGCTCCGCATGCTGGTCACGGCGATGCGCCAGGCGGCGCGTTCTGCGGAGATCGCGGAGCTGGCCCTTCGACACCGCGACGATGGCGTCGTGGGCTTCGACATCGCGGGACCCGAGGCGGGTTTTCCGCCCACGCGACACCTCGACGCCTTCCACATCGTCCAGCGAGCCAACTTCCACCTCACGATCCACGCCGGCGAAGCCTTCGGGCTCCCCTCGATCTGGGAGGCGCTCCAGTGGTGCGGCGCGGAGCGGTTGGGCCACGGCGTTCGCATCGTCGACGACATAACCGTGCGCGGCGACGGATCCGTCCGCCTCGGACGCCTCGCCGCCTTCGTGCGCGACCGCCGGGTCCCTCTGGAGATGTGCCCGACCTCCAACGTGCACACGGGCGCGGTACCTTCCATCGCCGAACACCCCATCGATCTTCTGCGGCGGCTTCGTTACCGCGTCACCGTCAATACCGACAACCGACTCATGAGCGGTGTGTCGCTGTCGTCGGAGTTCCACTCGCTCGCGGAGGCGTTCGGGCTCGAGCTGGCCGACATGCGGTGGCTCACCCTGAACGCGATGAAGAGTGCGTTCGCCCCGTTCGACGAGCGCATGCGTCTGATCGACGACGTGATAAAGCCCGGGTACGCACACCTGTCCGCAGCGGTCGCGCATGCGACGTAGGTCGCGGTGCGTCTCCGGGCCGAGATGCGCGCGCATGTCGGCGATGGATGGGGAGGAGCCGTGACGCGACTGAGGTCGATCGTGTTCGATTGCGAGCGCCCCGCCGCGCTGGCGCGGTTCTGGGCCGACGCGCTGGGCTACGAGGTGCGGCCCTATTCGCGCGAGGACCTCGAGCAGCTCGCGTCGCAAGGGATCGACGACCCGGAGGACGATCCCACAGTGGTGATAGATCCTCCCTCCGGTGAGGCGCCGACGGTGTGGTTCAACAGGGTCCCGGAACGGAAGTCGGGCAAGAACCGTATGCACATCGACCTCGATGTCGAGTCCGAGAAGGAGATAGAGCGCCTCGTGGCGCGCGGCGCGCGCGTCCTGCGTGCGCTCGGCGGCGAGGCCGGCAGGCGATGGGCGATCCTCGCGGACCCCGAGGGCAACGAGTTCTGCGTCTTCCCCGACGGGCGATAGAGGAGAGCGAGCAGCGCGTCTCGGCTTGCTTCGGTCGCGCCGTGTCGCGAGCAGCGCGAGCAAAGTGACTTTGTTTTGGCCGCGCGTGCCGCGGGTAAGCCGAGCAGGTCCGCAGGGAGCGAGGCGACGCCCGGCAGGCTCTCTGCATCCAGGGCCGGCTCCATAGCCAAGCGAAAGAACGAGGAGGACATTGTCATGGCAGACACGAACACGGTTGCCCGCACCCTTCACGACGTCGGGCTCGCGGCCTGGTTCGGCGGGTCGCTCATGGGGGCGATCGGGGTCAACGGCGCCGCCTCGGAGGTCGCCGACGCCCGCCAGCGCGCCCGGGTCGCGAACGCCGGGTGGGCCCGCTGGACGCCGGTCAACCTCGCCGCGATCGGCGCTCACCTCGCCGGCGGGGCGATGCTGACGGCGGCCAACAAGGGCCGGATCGCCGGACAGCAGGGGGTGGCGAGCACAGCCACGGCCAAGGGCGTCCTCACGGGCGTCGCCCTCGGGGCCACCGCCTACGCGCGGGCCCTCGGAAGGAAGATGAAGAAGGCCGGCGACGTGCCGGTCGAGGGAGGCACGGACCCGTCCGCGTCGACGCCCCCGAACGTCGCCGGTGCGCAGAGGAAGCTGGCGACGCTGCAGTGGCTGATCCCCGCGCTCACCGCGGGCCTGCTCGCGATGAACTCGTACATGGGCGAGCAGCAGAGGCCTCAGGAGGTCGCCTCGGGCTTTCTGAGCAGGCTCTTCGGGGGCCGCAGCTAGGCGCGGGCATGTCGCGTCGCGCGGCGCCGAGGATCCGGGGGCCGTAACGATCCCGTACCGTTGACCTGCCAGGGTCGCCCGCGACAGCCCGACGCGCCGAGGACGAGACGGTGAAGCTGCACGCCCGGACTAGGACCATGCTTCCCTGGTTGTTGTGGCTCGCCACCTTCGGCTGCTTGGCCGTCGGCCTGGTGGTCACCCTCGCGTACCGCCCCCTTACCGTGGGGCTGCTCGCCCGGGGCGCGGCCGACGCGATCGCGTTCTCGCTCGGCTTCGCCACCGTCGGGCTGATCCTGACGCTGCGACGTCCCACCAATCCGATCGGCTGGCTGTATGCGGCAGCCGGTCTCGCGGGGTCGTTGACCACCCCGGTAGCTGCGTGGGTCGAGCAGCTCGTCCGCGATGATCGTCCGCTCCCGGTGGCCGCCCAGCTCGGGGCCGTGGCCGTGGACGTGAGCTGGGCGCCCTGGATCGCGCTCGGCGTCACCCTGCCGGCCCTCCTGCTGCCCGACGGGCGTCTGCGCTCTGGCCGCTGGCGGGTGGTGGTGGCCACCGCGGTGGCCGGCCCGGTCCTGTTCATGGCCGCCGCCAGCGTGGCCCCAGGACCACTCCAAGAGCTGCCGATCGACAACCCGTTCGGCCTTGCCGGTGCGGCCGGCACGGTCGCCGGGGTGATCGCCTACATCGGCGTGGGGTTGCACTGGGCCAGCCTGCCGGCCGCGCTGCTCTGCGCGGTGCTGCGGTTCCGCGCCTCCCGCGGCGTGGAGCGTCAGCAGATGCGCTGGGTCGCGGCTGGCGCCGCCGGTGCGGTGGTCGGGTTGCTACTGACCCTTCCTGCCTGGGCTGGGTTGTTGCCCGAGGCCACCACGTTCGTGATCTACCCGGCGTTGCTGTGCCCCCCGGTCGCGATCGCGGTGGCGGTGCTGCGCTACCGGCTGTGGGACCTGGACCGGTTGGTCTCCCGCACGGTCACGTGGGCCTCCGTGACCGTCCTGCTGGTCGTTCCCTACCTGCTGATCGTCCCGGCCACCAGCCGGCTGGCCGGCGGCGCCGGCAGCCTCGCGGTGGCCGCCGCCACGCTGACCGCCGTCGCCTTGTTCCAGCCCCTGCGCCGCCGGGTGCAGGACCGGGTTGACCGGCGCTTCAACCGGCGCCGTTATGACTCCGCCCGCACCGTGGCGACGTTCGCCTGGCGCCTGCGGGAGCAGGTCGACCTGGACGCGCTGACGGCGGAGCTGATCGCCGTGGTCCACCAGACGGTGCAGCCGACGCAGGCATCGCTGTGGCTGCGCCCACCAGCTCGGCCGCAGCGGTAGTCACGACCCCTCACCGACGGTCGAGCGGCGCTCGCCGTCGACCCCACGCCCGGGATACCTTCTACCCTTGGGCCGGGCCACGGGCCCTGTGACTCCATAGGCAGGCCGGGGGAGCGGGAGGCACGCCGGACGATTGCGGGTCGCTCCGGATCCAAGCGGGAGGCGGGATCCGAGTGGGTCCCTCCTGGGCTCCCCGGCCGTCGGCTCCATTGTACCCAGAGATTTCCAATAGGGAAGCGGGTTAGGGACAGGAATCGCCCCGGCAGCGCCGCAGCGCCGCGAGGCGGCGCGACAGCGCCCCGACGTCGGGGTCGTTGGCCGGGTCTCCGTCCGCGAGCGCGTTCGAGAGCTGCCAGGGGTCCCGGCGCTGGTCGTAGAACTCGGCGAACGTCACCGTGGAGTGGTCCTCGGCGTAGCTCTCGATGTACTGGTACGAGCGGGTGCGGATCGAGGCCCACTCCGGGACCGGGGCCCCGTCGGCCCAGTACTCGAGCAGGAGCGAGCGGCGCGATCGGCTCGAGGTGAGGGGACGCCCGTCGAGGGGAGGATTCCTGTCGAGGGCCAGCCCCGCCGCCCGCAGGATCGTGGGGGCGATGTCGATGTTCGCGACCAAGGAGCCGTCGGTCTCCCCGCGGGGGAGATGGCCGGGCCAGCGGGCGAGCAGAGGGATGCGGACCGAGTCCGTGTAGGGGGACCTCTTCCGGGCCGTGCCGCCCCCGAGGCCGTGCTCGCCCCACAGGAACCCGTTGTCCGACATGAAGATCGCGAGCGTGCGCCGCTTCTCCCCGTACCTGTCGAGCTTGGAGAACAGCCTCTTCACGAGGTCGTCGACGGACATGAGCGAGCGCAGCTGAGCCCGGCGCCTCGCCCGCACGATGCGGGGCCGCGGCGTCGCGGCCTGCACCCACAGCGGCTTGTCGCTGCGGTCGCTCTCCTCGATCGCCGGCGTGCTCCTCCAGGGAGGCACGGGGGCCGTGGCGTCGTCCCGGTGGGGTATCGAGGGCAGGTGCGGCGCGCCGGGCGTGAGCACGAGGAGCCATGGCCTCCGGTCCGTGGCCTCGGCGTCGGTCACGAAACGCGCGCCGCGCTGGGCGATGTACCGGGTCGGGTAGCGGTCGATCACCCTGACGACGCCGTCTTCGTTCCACTTCCCGCCGAGGTAGTGCGACCGGCTCCCCTTGAAGATGGACCACGTATCGAAGTAGGGCGGTGGCCTGGTGATGTTCCAGTGGTTGAGGTACTTGCCGAACAGGCCGGTCGTGTAGCCGGCGTCCCGGAGGTAGCGCTGTACCGTCGCCCGTTCGTTCAGCCGCGGGGCGTCGGCGTTGACGAGGACCCGGTGGTTGTGGGCGTAGCGCCCGGAGAAGATCGAGGCGCGCGAGGGACAGCACAGCGGCGTGGTCGCGAAGGCGTTGGCGTAGCGCACCCCTCCGCGCGCGAACACCCGGCGGGTCTCGGGCATCACGCGCAGGGTCTGCGACGCGCGCTGGTCGTCCGTCACGATCAGCAGGACGTTCGGCCGCCGCGAGGACGGCGCGGCCGCAGCCGGCGGGGCCATCGCGCCGAGAGCTGCGACGGCGAGCAGGGAGGCGAGGGCGGTCCGCCCCCGCGCCCGACGCTGCGGCACCTTTCGGATCATTGCGTCAACCTATCGGCCGATGCAAGAACGTCCGCGGGAGGCCGGGCAACCGGAGCTCGCCTCGGAGCGTCTTTTCCTGCGATGGACGGGTCCCGGCGCGCCGCCTCCGAACGCCCGCCCGCGGTGGGGGTGATGGAGCCGCGCGCCTCCGGGCGTCGCCAAGAGGTGACGGCCCTCTTCCAGAGGCATTACACGCCGATGTGCCGCCTCGCCTACGTGATCGTTGGGAACGCGGCCGTGGCCGAGGAGATCGTGATGGAGGCCATGGTGAGGACGTTCGCGGGTTGGTCACGGATCCGCGACCACGACAGGAGCGAGGCCTACCTTCGGCGAGCCGTCGTCAACCTCTGCCGCTCGAGGATCCGGCGAGCCGCGATCGAGGCGCGCGTCAACGCCGCCGCGCACGCACGAGACCGCGACCGCCCCCGCGAGTCGCCCTTCGAGAGGAGGGAGACCGAGCTCGCGGTGTGGGATGCGGTCCGGTCGCTGCCCGACCGGCAGAGGGCCTGCATCGTCCTGCGCTACTACGAGGACCTGGCCGAGGCAGACATCGCGGAGGCGCTCGGCTGCTCGGTGGGGACGGTCAAGTCGCAGCTGTCGAAGGCGCGCGCGAAGCTCGGCCGGGCGCTCGGCGAGCTGTGGCAGAGGGGGACGTGATGGACCTCGACGCGACGCTCAGGAGGGCGCTGCGCACGGCCGGAGACGGCTACCGGCCATCCGATCTCGGGCCCGCCACGGAGCGCTTCACCAGGCGCCGCGACCGTCGGCGCGCGCGGTCGTGGGCCGGCGGGGCGATCCTGGCCGGGGCCGCCCTCGTCGGCGCCGTGGCCGTGGTGGGCGCCCTTCCCGGCCCGCGCGTCGCGATCGAGGGCGGGGACGACGGGCCCCGGGTGGCCGAGGAGGCGGCGAGGGACGCGCTCGCATCGGCGCTGCCGCGCGGGCCGATCTCCCTCGCGGACACGCATCGGGTCGGCCCGCGGCCGAGCGACGTCGAGGTCGCCGACGAGGCGCTCGTGGTGGCGCACGAGGAAGGCCGCCCCGCATCCCTGGTCGACGCCCGCTCCGGGCGGCGCGCCGGCCGCCTCGCCGAGGCACCGACCGCTCTGGCGCGCGGGGGCGACACCGTCTACGGCGTCGACCGCGTCGCGGGGGCGCTGTACTCCTTCCGGCCCCCCGAGCCGGATCCCGTCATGGCCCGTACGGTCGGGCCCGAGCCCACCGACGTCGCCTACGGCGGTGGCTTCGTGTGGGTCTCCTCGGCCGCGGGACGACCCGATCGTTACGTCGTGTCTCAATACGCGGCGGGCTCGTTCGAGCCGGTGGGGACCTACCGCGTCCGATATCCGGCGAGGCTCGAGTACGCCTACGGGTACCTGTGGGCCGCGACGCACGAGGGCGGGCTCCTCCGCATCGACCCGGACGCCCGCACGGCAACGAGGGTGGCCGCGGTCGGCGGCGCCTCGGACGTGGGCGCCGGGTTCGGAAGCGTGTGGGTCTACGAGCTGCCGGAGCGCCGCTTCGACGCCCACGTCGTGCGGCTCGACCGGGGCGGCGGCCGCGTCCTCGACTCCGTCGGCGTGAGGGGGTTCTTCGGCCGCGTCGAGGCCGACGAAGAGGCCGGCGTGTGGGTGCTCAGCTCGGTTTCGGAGTACGAGCGCGACCTCCTCCGCCTGCGGCCCGTGGGGGGCCGGGACGAGCCCGTCCGGCTCGAGGGCGGTCCCTTCGAGATGAGCGCGGAGCGGGGCGCGCTGTGGGTGGTCGACGGCCAGAGGCTCAAGCGGTTCGAGGTGGGCCGGTAGCCCGTCACGGGCCGGGGCGACGGGGACGCGAGCGGCCCGTCGATAGGATGCGGCGCGATGGGCGCCGTTCATCCGTCGCAAGAGCCGAGTGACGCGGCGGCGCGCGACGCGACTGCGGTCGGGGTCCGTGCCGTCCCGCCGCACGACCGGGCCGACTGGGAGCGTCGGGAGCGGGCGGAGGCGGAGAGCTCGGTCAGACACCTCCTGTGGCCCCGGTCCGTGGCGGTGATCGGAGCGTCTCGAACCCGCGGGACGATCGGAGGAGAGACGTTCCGCAACCTCGTCGTCACGGGGTTCGAAGGGCCGGTGTACCCGGTCAACCCCCGCGCCGAGGTCGTGCAGTCGGTGCAGGCGTATGCCTCGGTCGCCGACGTCCCGGGAGCCGTGGACCTCGCGGTCATCGTCGTCCCGGCCCCCGCGGTGGTCGATGTCGCCGGGGAGTGTGGGCGCAAGGGCGTGCGCGGGCTCGTCGTCATCTCCGCCGGCTTCGCCGAGAGCGGAGAGGAGGGACGGGCTCGCCAGCAGGAGCTGCTCCACGTCTGCTCTCGCTATGGGATGCGCCTCGTCGGCCCGAACTGCATGGGGATCCTCAACACCGCTCAGGGCGTGCGGCTCAACGCCACCTTCGCACCGTTCTGGCCGCCCCACGGGCGGGTGGGCTTCCTCTCGCAGAGCGGGGCCCTCGGCCTCGCCGTCATCGACTACGCGAACGAGCTCGGCCTCGGGCTCTCCTCGTTCGTGTCGGTCGGCAACAAGGCCGACATCTCGTCCAACGACCTGATCCAGTACTGGGAATGCGACGAGGGGACCGACCTGATCCTTCTGTACCTGGAGTCCTTCGGCAACCCTCGCAAGTTCGCTCGCCTCGCCCGCCGCGTGGGCCGCACGAAGCCGGTCGTCGCGGTGAAGAGCGGGCGTTCGGCTGCCGGCGCGCGGGCCACCGGGTCCCACACCGGCGCTCTGATCGCTGCCTCCGACGTGACGGTCGACGCGCTGTTCAGGCAGGCGGGGGTCATCAGGACCGACACGCTCGGGGACATGTTCGACGTCGCGACGCTGCTCGCCAACCAGCCGCCTCCCGCAGGGCCCCGCGTTGCGATCGTCACGAACGCGGGCGGGCCCGGCATCCTGTGCGCCGACGCATGCGAGGCGGACGGGCTCGAGGTCGTTCCTCTCCCCGAGGAGACGAGACGGCGGCTGGCCGAGTTCCTGCCCCCCGAGGCGTCGGTGACCAACCCGGTCGACATGATCGCGAGCGCATCGGCCGATAGCTACAGGCGGGCGATCGAGGTCGTCGCGGACTGCCCCGACGTCGACAGCGTCATCGTCATCTTCATCCCACCGCTGGTCACGCTCGCGCAGGACGTCGCGCGCGCGATCAGGGAGGCCGCGAGCGCGATCGAGGGCAGGGTTCCGGTCGTCACCGTGTTCATGTCGGCCAAAGGGGTGCCGGAGGAGCTGCGCTCCCACGACGTGCGCGTGCCTTCGTATCCGTTTCCGGAGAACGCCGCCCACGCGCTCGCGCGCGTCGCGCACTACGGGATGTGGCGCAGCCGAGAGGACACTGCCCCTCCCGTCTTCGACGATGTGCGCGAGGACGAGGCCGCGTCGCTGATCGCCGGGGCCCTCGGGCGGGGCTCGGGATGGCTCCCGCCCGACGAGGTGGCGCGGCTGCTCGGCTGCTATGGGCTGGAGCTGGCCGAGTGGCGCCTCGAGAGCTCCCCCGAGGCCGCGGGCGCGGCTGCGGAGGCCCTCGCCGATCCCGTCGCGCTCAAGGCGGTGGCGCCGAGCCTCGTGCACAAGACAGAGGCCGGGGCGGTGAGGCTCGACCTCTCCGGCGGTCGGGAGGTCGCGGCCGCGGCCCGGGAGATGTCGGACAGGGCGCGCCGGCTCGGCCACGACGTCACGGGGTACCTCGTGCAGCGGATGGTCGCCGACGGGGTCGAGATGCTGGTCGGGGTCGTCCACGACCAGAGCTTTGGCCCGGTCATCGCGTGCGGCGCGGGGGGCATCGCGACGGAGCTCCTGAAAGACGTCCAGGTGCGACTCACCCCCATCACGGCGCGGGACGCCGCCGAGATGGTGCGGTCGCTCGCGACGTTTCCGCTCCTGCAGGGGTACAGGGGCGCGCCGCCCGCAGACGTCGCGGCTCTCGAGGACGTCCTGCTGCGCGTCGGCGGTCTCGTCGAGGACCACCCCGAGGTCGTCGAGATGGACTGCAACCCCGTTGTGGTCATGGAGCGCGGAGCCGTTGTGGTCGACGCGCGCGTCCGGGTCGAGCCGGCGCGCCCGAGACCGCGGCCCGCGGTGCACTAGCGGCCGCCGCTCACCTCGACGTCCCGAGCTCGAAGGTCTCCTGGCTGAGGCCCTCGCGGAAGAACGACTCTCCCACCGCCTGCACGAGGCCCTCGGTCTGGCTTGCCTGGGCGCGCAGCGCCGTCACCTTGAGGTCGAGCAGCTCGGGGGAGAGCTCGAGGCACACCGCGAGCTCGGCGCGCTCGACGATGCGCGGCGTCCCCGGCGCGAAGACGTCGTACGGCTCGAGCACCGGCAGGAAGCGCTCCGCCCACTCGGGAGTCACGACGGGGTAGACGAGGCGCGCTCCGGCCGGGGCGCTCGTGTCGAAAGCGGCCCTCGTCCAGCGATGGACGCAAACGTGATCGGGATGGCCGGTGTGGCCGTCGGGACCGAACGTGAAGACGATCTCGGGGCGGACCTCCTCGACGATGCTCGCCACCTTGCCGATCGCCTCGTCGTCGGGCACCTTGGGGCACTCGCCGTCGCGGTAGCCGAGCCACCGGTGGTCGCGCACGCCGAGGATCGAGAGCGCCCGCTGGAGCTCGGCCGCCCTGATGTCCGCGATGCGATCGCGCGGCCACCGCTCCTCGTCCTGGGAACCGGCTTCGCCTTTGGTCGCGGTCACGCAGACGACGCCCCGTCCCTCGCGCACCGCGCTCGCCATGATGCCGGCCATGAGATAGGTCTCGTCATCCGGGTGCGCCCACACGGCGAGCAACTGCCCACGCCCCTCCGTCATGGACGGGATCGTAACGACGTCGTCGGGTCATCCCAGGTCGAGGGAGGCGGGCTGGCCCACGTCGTAGACGGGGCGGCCCTCGCCGTCGGCGCGCGCCGCCTCGTGCAGGTGATGGGGCTGGGAGCGACCGACCTGGAGGAGGTGGTCGACGCGCACCCCTCGAAGGACGAGCGCGTCGGAGATCAAGCGGCGGTGGCACCGCCACCACAGCGTCTCCGCGCACATGAGGGCCGACGGCGCGGAGCGGCGCGCGGCCGAGACGAGACGATCCACGGCCGTGCGGAACACGTCCGTGTCCATGTGGTCCGCGAAGGCCCGGAACGCCTCGACCCGCAGGGCGCGATGGCGGGACGTGCCTGCGTCGTTCGAGCGGCGGCCCCCGAGCTCTTCGCCGCACCAGACGTAAGCCATCCCGTGGCGGGAGAGGCTGCGTTCCAACGCGGAGCGGGCGAAGTGGGGATGCCGTCGCGAACCGGGGTATCTGCGGACGTCGACCACGCGGCCCACGCCCGCGTCGTCCAGGACGGCCACGAGCTGCTCGGTCGTGCGCGTCCCGTGCCCGACGGTGAACAGGCGCGGCGCGCCCGCGTCGTGGGAGCCCGTCACACGACTAACCTACTTCGATGCCCGAGCTGCCCGAGGTCGAGTCGGTCCGCAGGCAGCTCGAACCGAGGCTCTCCGGCCGGAGGGTGGAAGAGGTGTGGTACTCGCCCCACCCCGCTCTCCCCCGCCAGTTCCTCGACGTGGAGCGGCTGCCGGGGCGCACGGTGAAGCGCGTCGGGCGCCGCGGAAAGTTCCTCGTCGCCCCTCTCGACGGCGGCCTCGAGCTCGTGCTGCACCTCGGCATGACCGGTGCCCTGCGCTTCGGCGCGGACGATCGACACACGCGCGCGCGCATGTGGCTCGACGACGGCGGCGTTCTCGTCTTCCGCGACGCACGACGGTTCGGTCGCCTCGCGGTCGTGGAGGCCGGCGACTACTCGGCCATCCCCATGCTTGCTCTCCTCGGTCCCGAGCCGCTGTCGGAAGAGTTCGCCGTGGAGGCCTTCGTCGAGGACCTCCGCCGCTCGCGCGCGCCCGTGAAGCCCCTGCTCCTGTCGCAACGCCCCGTGGCGGGGGTGGGCAACATCTACGCCGACGAAGCGCTGTGGCGCGCCCGCATCCATCCTCTCTCCCGCCGTGTCGGCGCGGCGCGCGCCCGCGCCCTGCACGGGGCGATAAGGGACGTGCTCGCGGAGGCGATCGAGCGAGAGGGGACGACGTTTCGCGACTACACGATGGTCGACGGGGAGAGCGGGCGCAACGCGGACCATCTCGTCGTTTACGGCCGCGGTGGCGGGCCCTGCCCCCGCTGCGGCACGCCGCTGCGAAAGATCGTCGTGGGGGGACGGGGCACCACCTACTGCCCCGGTTGCCAACGCCACTGAGCGTCGGCTCATCCCTTGACGACGCCGAGGGGGCGCAGCCTCGCGACGACGTGCGAGAGCCCTGCTCCCTCGCACACCTCCACGACCTCCTGCGCGTCCTTGTAGGCGTAGGGCGCCTCCTCGGAGAGCAGCTTCCACTGCGACCGGGCGATGTGGATGCCGCGTGCCTCGAGCTCCTTCCTGAGGGCGTCCCCGGACATCTGCTTCTTCGCCTGCGTGCGCGACATCGCTCGACCGGCGCCGTGGCACGTCGACGAGAACGAGAGGCGGGCGGCGGCGTGCGTACCCACCAGCACGAAGCTGCTCGTTCCCATCGAACCCGGGATGATGACTGGCTGTCCGACGTCCCGGTAGGGGTCGGCGACCTCCGGGTGCCCGGGGCCGAACGCGCGCGTCGCTCCCTTGCGGTGCACGCACAACGTCCTCTCGCGCCCCTCGACCTCGTGGGTCTCCACCTTGGCGAGGTTGTGGGAGATGTCGTACACGACGTGCATGTCCATCTCGCGCGCGCTGCGCCCGAAGACCCTCTCGAAGGCCTCGCGCGCGGCGTCGGTGAGCAACTGGCGGTTGGCGCGCGCGAAGTTGCCCGCCGCGTTCATCGCTCCGATGTAGCGCTCGGCCTCCGGCCGTTCCATGGGGACGCACGCGAGCTGCCGGTCGGGCACGTCGATGCCGAGCTTGGGCATCAACCGGTCTATCTGCTTGAGGTGGTCGGTGCAGGTCTGGTGGCCGATGCCGCGCGACCCCGAGTGGATCATGACGCAGACGCGTCCCGGCTCGAGGCCCATGGCGGCGGCCGCGTCCGCGTCCCGTACCTCGTCGACCACCTGCACCTCGAGGAAGTGGTTGCCGGCCCCGAGGCTGCCCAGCTGCGGCGCGCCGCGCTCCTTGGCGCGCTCGGACACCCACTCCGGCCGTGCGTCCCCGAGCGCGCCGCCGTCCTCGGTGGCGGACGCGTCCTCCTCCCAGCCGGCGCCGCGCTCGAGGGCGAACCCGACCCCGTGCGCAAGCGCCCGGTCGAGCGACGCCCGGTCGAGCGGCAGGCGCCCCCTGCCGCCGACCCCGCGCGGCACGCGGCGCCCGAGGGTCTCGACGAGGTGCGCCAACCTCGGCGCGACGTCGCTCTCGTGATCGAGATCGGAGCGCACGAGGCGAACGCCGCAGCCGATGTCGAACCCGACCCCGCCGGGCGAGACGACCCCGCCTCGGTCGACGTCGGTGGCGGCCACGCCTCCTATGGGGAAGCCGTAGCCCCAGTGGATGTCCGGCATCGCGAGGGAGTGACCGACGATCCCGGGCAGCGTCGCGACGTTGGCCACCTGCTCGATCGCGCGGTCCTGCTGCGCCTTGCGGAACAGGGACTCGGACGCGAACACGCGCCCCGGCGCGCGCATGCCCGCGGCGTACCCGAGGGGGAGCTCCCACAGGTACTCCGAGACGCGGACCGGCTCGGTCACGGGCCTCGCTTGCCGAGGCCGGTGAGCAGCTCCTTGACGCGCAGCGAGCCCATGTCCGGTTCGAGCGCGGGTGTCGGGTATCCCGCTCCGGCGCGCAAGCCGGCGAGCAGCTCCCGCAGCGCCTCGATCGAGCTGTACTTGGGCGTCCATCCGAGCTCGGTGCGCGCCCTCGAGGTGTCCATGATGGGGGCCCGGTAGCCCATGTCGACCCACCCCTCCGGGCTCGGCTGCAGACGCAGCCTCCAGGTGGCGGCGGCGCCCCACCGCAGCAGGCGCGGCGGCACGCGCACGGGGCGCGCCCCGAAGACGGCGCCGAGCTCCTCGGGTCCGATGACGGGGTCGGCGGCGACGTTGAACGGCCCGCGCACGTCTCCCACGACCGCGAGCCGGTAGGCCTCGCCGACGTCGAGCGAGTGCACCGCCTGGAAGCGGAGCTCGTCGACGTCGGGCACGAGCGGCACGAACGCGGTGCGCACGAGGAAGTTGGGCAGGAAGGGGCCGATGAACAGACGGCGGATCCCGCTCGCCGCCTCGCGCTTGAAGATGAGACCCGGGCGCAGGCGAACGACGCGCACCGCGGGGTTGAGGTCCTCGAAGCCGTCGAGGATCCGCTCCACCTCGGCCTTGTGGCGCGAGTAGAACGAGGTGGCGATGCCGTCGGTCGACCAGCTCTCGTCGACGGCGCGGTCCTTGGGTCCTGCGGCGTACGCGCCGACCGAGGACGCGTACACGAGCGCGGGGACCTCGGCCTGCGCCACCGACTCGAACACGCGCCGCGAACCCTCGACGTTGATGCGGCGCAGGGTCTCGAGGTCGCGCGAGGGCTGGATCACCCACGCAAGGTGCACGACGACGTCGGCTCCGCGCAGGTGGGGCGTGAGGTCGTCGCGAGCGATATCGGCCGTCACCCACGTCGTCTTCGCGAGCGTGAGCGAGGGAGCTCGCCGCGCGACGCCGACGATCGTCTCGACGCGGGGGTCGTCGACGAGCCCTTCGAGCAACGACGTGCCGACGTTGCCGGTTGCGCCGACCACCACTACCTTCACGGAAAGACCCCCATCGACGATCGCTCCTCTACGCGTTACCCGCCGGCGCCGTCGGGAAACTGCGCCCCGGGGTCCCGCGGGCCCTGGGGTTATCCTGCCGGAGCCGCCGGGCGGCGGCGCGACCGGAGAGGAGGGGACGTGGCCCAGGACATCCCAGGCGCCGTGGTCAAGGTCATCGAGCTGGTCGGGAGCTCCCCCGATTCGTTCAGCGACGCGGTGCGCAACGCGGTCAAGACCGCGTCGAAGTCCCTGCGCAACATCAGGGGCGTCGAGGTCCTCAGCAGCACCGCGGAGGTCGGCGACGGGGGCGAGATCTCGAACTACAAGGTGCAGTGCAAGATCGCGTTCGTCATCGAGGGCTCCGAGGTGAGCGGCTAAGCGCCGACTCCGCCGCCACGCCGGCCCGCGCGCGGTGTCGAACGCCGCGGCGCGCGGCCGGCGCACCCGAGCGCCAGTCGGGATCGGCCGCGGCTAGACATCGAAGAACACCTGCGCGCGCCAGCCCGCGGGCGTCTCCTCGACGCCGAGCTGGTGGAAGGTGACGGCCTTCACCTGGGTTCCCTCCGAGGGCCCGGGCGCGCGCGGAGCAAGCTGCACCGATCCCGCGGCCCGCCCCTGGGTCACGCGCTCCACCCGCACCGCGGCCACGGCGGCGTCGCGCGTCTCGTGCAGATAGATCACCTCGTCGAGCCACTCCACCAGCAGGGCTTCGAGGTCATCGGCGCCCACGTCGATCGCGACGTCCTCCCCGGGGCCGGGAGCGCCGATGCCCATGATCTCGACGAGGCCGTGAGTAGCGTTCTCGAAACAAGCCTCGAGTGACGGTCCCACAGCGCGGACACCGACGTCCGCAGTGTGCTCGAGGATCTCGAACCCGGTCACGCCCGTCCCTCAGCGGTCGGTTCCACGGTGCAGGCGATCGCTTGCCTTATCGTTGGCCCCCGATGACCGCTCGGGGCGAGACGACCCAGTGAGCCGGCGCGCGTCCAGGGGTCCGACCCCGTTGCGGCCCGTGCGCCGTCGCCACAGTGCACGCGCGCGCATGATCCGGCGGCGACGGCGCACCGCGGTGGTCCTGCTCGCGGCCCTCGTCGCCGGACTCGTGTGGCTTCGCGCCGGCGCGGGGGAGAGAGATACGGCCGAGCCCCGGCTCAACGCCCCGAACCCCGCGCGGGAGGCCGAGGTGCCGACCCGACCGGAGACGCCTGCGGCCGCAGAGGACGAGATCCCGGAGAAGATACCCATCAAGCACATCATCTTCATCGTCAAGGAGAACCGGACCTTCGACAACTACTTCGCACGCTATCCGGGCGCGGACGGAGCCACGTTCGGAAAGACGTCGACGGGCGAGACGGTCCGGCTCTCGGAGGCGACCGACGTCCTGGAGCCCGATCTCGGCCACGCGTTCCTCGACGGCGTCAGGTCCATCAACGGTGGCAAGATGAACGGCTTCGACACGATCACGAACGGGTCATCGCTCAACGGCTACTCGTCGTTCACCCGCAAGGGCATCCCGAACTACTGGGCGTATGCGGATGAGTTCGTGCTCGCGGATCGGATGTTCTCGTCGATGTACGGCCCCACCTTTCCCGAACACCTCTACACCGTGGGAGCACAGGCGGGCCGCGTCGTGGGCAACAAGGACCAGACGAACCAGGAGGGGGGCTACTGCGACGACCCGGGTGAGACCGTGTTCCGCTTCCGCAAGCTCACGCCGAGGGAGCGCCGGATCGTCATGCGCGCCGAACGGCACAACGACGTGAACACGATCGTGCAGTACTGGGAGCACGTGCGCGCCTGCTTCGACTTCGAGGTGCTGCCCGACCAGCTCACCAAGGCCGGCATCTCGTGGCACTACTACGCAGACGAGGGCTCGTGGATGAACGCTCTCCTCGCGATCGACCACATGAGGTTCTCGAAGCACTGGGGCACCGACATCACGGCGGAGGAGAACTTCCCCGTCGACATCGCCAAGGAGCGCCTGGCGCGGATCTCCTGGGTCGTGCCCGGCCCCGGTGTCAACGAGCACCCGGGCGGCCCGAGCGTGTGCGTGGGGGAGAACTGGACGGTCTCGGTGGTGAACCAGATCATGCGGTCGAAGTACTGGAAGAGCACGGCGATATTCATCACATGGGATGACTTCGGCGGCTTCTACGACCACGTCGTCCCGCCTCAGCTCGACGAGATGGGGCTCGGCCTGCGAGTGCCGCTGCTCATCATCTCCCCGTGGGCCAAGCAGGGCTACGTCGACAGCACAACGTACGAGTTCTCGTCGGTGCTCAAGTTCATGGAGACCGTGTACGACCTCGACTGCATGACGAAGAGGGATTGCAGAGCGGACAACATGCTGGGGGCTTTCGACTTCGAGCAGGACGTTCGTCCCAAGGACCGCAAGCTCATCCTCGAGGAGCGCAGCTGCGAGGGTCTCCCCGCGAAGACGGCGGCGGAGTACGAACGGCACGGCAACGACGCCTTCCAGGCCCTCGGGGACTGACGGCGGAGCCCGGGCGGCGCGCGGCAGCGCCCGCCTACAGCTCGGGGCGTTTCGGGATGACGAGCTCCGTCCCCACGCTCAGCTGTTCGGGGTCGGTGATCCCGTTGGCCTCTGCGATCACGTCGTCCAGGGTTGCGTCCTCGTAGTACTTGAGAGCTATGGAACGAAGCGTCTGCCCGGCCTCGACGACATGCACCCGTCCCTCGACCGCGGGCTCCGCAGGCTCCTCGGCCTCCGTCGTCTCCTCGGGAGCCGGGGCCTGGTCGGCGCCGACCTCCGCCTCGAGCCGGGCGCGCAGGTCGGCCGCCTCCGCGCGCGCGGCGTCGAGCTCCTGCCTCGTCTCGGTCAGGGCCCCGGCGGACGGGTCCGGCGCGGTGATGCGCCCCGCGGCGAACGCGCCGACGAGGGCCACGGCCAGGAGCGCCATCCGCCCCCAGAGGATGCGGAGACCGGGCGCGGGCTCGTCGTGCGCCTCGGGCGTCGGCCGCCCCGGCTCCTGAGGGGCCAGGGGCCTGATCTCCTGGGTCATTCCGCACCGCTCTCCGAAGGGGCTGCCCGGCTAGCGTAGCCCGAAACCGCTCCGGGGGATCGTTTCGCGAAGACGTCGATCAGCCGGGGATGAGCCCTTCGTCGGTGAGGAGGTCGCGCACCTCGCCCAGGGTCGACCCCGGGCCGGGGAGGACGAGCTCCGAGGGCCCGAGGTAGTCCTCCGGCAGCGGCGTGCCGGCGCCTCGAACGGCGTCGAGCAGCGCGCCGAGCGCGGTCGAGAACCCGCTCTCGTCGCCGCTGTCGATGGCCCCGACGAGGCGGTCGTCGAGGGAGTTGAGCTCGTCGAGGCGATCGTCGGCCAGGTCGAGCTGGCCCTCTCCCAGGATGCGGACGATCACTTGTCGCTCCCGTCGCCTGTCTCGAGCGCCCTGGCGTCCTCGGGCGCCTCGAGCTCGCGCTTCATCTGCTCGAGCTCGAGGTCGACCCCGCCCTCGATCGCGGTCTTGTTGAGCTCGGCTTGGAGCGGGTCGGAGCTCGCCGAGAGGTCGTCGAGCGCGCCCGACGCCATCAGCTCGTCGAGGGCCCCGCTGCGCGCCTGCATCTGCGCGACCTTGTCCTGCGCCCTCTGCATCGCGAGCCCCACGTCGCCCATCTCCTCCGAGATCCCGGAGAGCGCCTCGCCGATCTGGGTCTGGGCCTCGGCCGCGGTGTAGGCCGCCTTGATCGTCTCCTTGCGCGTCCTGAAGGCGCCGATCTTTGCCTCGAGCCGCCGGGTCGCGATGGCGAGCCTGTCCTCTTCGGCGCGCAGCTGGTCGTGCTGCGTCTGGAGATCGCCCATCTGCGCGTCGATGGCGGCGCGCCGCGCGAGCGCCTCGCGCGCGAGGTCCTCGCGCCCCTGCCCCAACGCTTGACGCGCCTGGCCCTCGAGCTTCGCCGACGAGCGCTGCAGGCCCTCGACCTGAAGCTCGACCCGCTTGCGCGACGTCGCGACGTCGGTGACCCCCCGGCGCATCTTCTGCAGCATGTCGAGCTGCCGCTCGTAGGAGTAGTCGAGCGTCTCCCGAGGGTCCTCGGCCGAGTCTAGAGCGCGACTGGCCTTAGACTTGAAGATCATCGAAAGGCGTCGCATCAAGCTCATCCGTCACGCTCCAGTGGACCCGCTGGCCTCCCGTCAACCGTTGCCTTCGGCATCCGGGCGCGGGCGACGGGCTCGTGCAGCAGCATACGGCTCCAAGCTGACGGGGGCGGCCGTGGCGACGCTGCTCCTGTTGCTCGCGCCCCACGCGCTCGCCCAGCAGACGACGATCATCGACGAGGCCGCGGAGGCCCTCCGCACCGATCCGGTGTACGTCCATCCCGAGGTGAGCGCGGACCTGTCCGAGAGCGACGCCGAGGAGCTCCGGGATCGGATCGAGGCGGCCGACGCAGGGGCGATCTACATCGCGGTTCTTCCCGAGCGCGCCCGCCTCGAGGCCGGCGGCGCGACCGAGTCGGTCCTGCAGGGGCTGTACGACACCCTCTTGCGCGACGGCACTTACGCCGTCGTCGTGGGGACCGAGCTGCGCGCCGGGAGCACGGTGGCGGAGGGGGCGAGATCGGCGGCCGACGAAGCCGTGCGGCAAGCGGGCGGCGAGGGAACCGCGGCGGTTCTGCTCGCGTTCGTCGACGAGATGGCGCGCACGGCCAGCGGCGAGGCGCCGGCGGGAGACGGCGACGGCGGCGCGACCGGTCTGGGCTTCATCCCGCTCCTGCTGCTCGTGGGAGGCGGCGCACTCGCCCTGTCCGCGCTGCGCCGGCGGCGCACCCGCAACGTCGAGGAGGCGCGCCGGTTCGAGGAGGTCAAGCAGGTGGCTACCGAGGACCTCGTCGCGCTCGGCGAGGACCTCAGGGCGACCGAGATCGATGTCGAGATGGCCTCGGACCCCGACGCGAGCGCGGACTACGAGCGCGCCCTCGGCAGCTACGAACGCGCGAGCGCGCAGCTCGACCGGGCGCGGCGCGTCGAGGACCTGCGCGAGGTCAGCGCGGCGTGCGAGGAGGGCAGGTGGGCGATGGCGTCGGCGAGGGCGCGCCTCGAGGGGCGGCCGCTGCCGGAGCGGCGCCCGCCCTGCTTCTTCGACCCTCGCCACGGCCCCTCCGTGCGCGACGTCGACTGGGCCCCTCCGGACGGGGCGGTGAGAGCGGTGCCGGCATGTGCCGACGACGCGAGCCGCGTCGAGCGGGGAGAGGACCCCGCGGCGCGCGAGATCAGCGTCGGGGGCCGCATGACGCCCTACTACAACGCTCCCGCCTACTACGGGCCCTGGGCGGGCGGCTACTTCGGGGGCTTCGGGCTGTTCGAGG
>DATADD010000052.1:0-18653 GCA_036258675.1 Actinomycetota bacterium
GCCGGCGCGCCAGAAGACGTCGAGCGCCTCCGGTTCGAGGGCCGTGGCGGCGAGGGCGGCCGCCCCCCGCGCGAGGGCCTCGGGATCGTCCGAGCAGCCGACCGCGGTCTCCGCCCTCGGCGGAAGCGGGCGCAGCCGCACGACGATCTCGGCGACGAGGCCGAGCGTGCCGAACGACCCCGCGAACAGCTTGGCGAGGTCGTAGCCGGCGACGTTCTTGATCACGCGGCCCCCGGACCGGGCCACGGAGCCGTCCGAGAGCACGACGGTCATGCCGAGCAGGAGGTCGCGCGCGCCCCCGTGGCGGTGCCGCAGCGGCCCGGAGTCGCCCGTTGCGATCGCCCCGCCGACCGTGGCCGCACCGCCGGGGCCGAGGGGAGGGTCCAGGGGCAGCATCTGCCCCGCCCTGGAGAACACCCTCTGGAGGGCGGCCAGCGGCGCGCCCGCCTGCACGACCGCGGTGAAGTCGGCGACGTTGTGCTCCACCACCCGGTCGAGCGCCGCGCTCGACACCTCGACGTCGGCCGGCGCGATCGGGTTGCCCCACCCCAGCTTCGTGCCCGCGCCCCGCAGGCGCACGGTTGCTCCCGCGCGCGACGCATCCCCGAGCGACTCCGCCGCCTCCTCGATCGAGGCGGGGATCACCAGCGCCCCGGTCGCACTCGACATCAGAAGCGCTCGGCGATGCCGGCCTGCTCGAGCGGGTGCTGCCGGTACGGCCCCGGCACCTCGCCGCACAGCCGCGGCGTGGGCATCACCTTGCCCGGATTGGCGAGGCCGTGCGGGTCGAACGCGCAGCGCAGCCGCTGAAAGGCGTCCAGGTCGGACTCCGAGAACATCATCGGCATGTAGCGCTTCTTGTCGATCCCGACGCCGTGCTCTCCGGTGATCGAGCCGCCGGCGTCCACGCACGCGGTCAGGATCGCGCCCGCGAGCCGCTCCGCGCGCTCCGCCTCTCCCTGCCGCGCGCCGTCGAAGCAGACGAGCGGGTGCAGGTTCCCGTCGCCCGCGTGGAACACGTTGGCCACCGGCATCCCGTACTCGGCGGAGAGCTCGTCGATCCTCCGTAGAACCCGCGACAGGGCGGTGCGGGGGATGACGCCGTCCTGCACGTAGTAGTTGGGAGCCAGGCGTCCCATGGCGGCGAACGCAGCGCGACGCGCCCGCCAGATCAGCGCGCGCTCCTCGTCGTCCGCCGCGACGCGGATCCCGCTCGAGCCGCTGCGGCGGCACAGCTCCGCCACACGCTCGAAGCGCGCGTCGCACTCGACCGCGGGTCCGTCGAGCTCGACGATGAGGGCGGCTCCGATGTCGGTCGGATAGCCCGCGTGCGTGGCGTCTTCACACGCCTTGATGGAGAGCGCGTCCATCATCTCGATCGCGCCGGGCACGACGCCCTCCGCGACGATGTCGGACACTGCTGTGCCCGCGGCATCGGTGGAGGCGAAGTACGCCACCAGGGTCCTGGTCGCCTCGGGGGCCGGGACGACCCGCAGCGTTACCTTCGTCACGACGCCCAAGGTCCCCTCCGAACCCACGACCGCGCCGAGGAGGTCGTAGCCCGGCGTGTCGAGCTCCTTGCCGCCGAGGGCGACGGTGGCGCCGTCGGACAGCACGACCTCGAGCCCCGTGACGTAGTTCGTCGTGAACCCGTACTTGAAGCAGTGCGCGCCGCCCGAGTTCTCTGCCACGTTGCCTCCGATCGAGCACACCACCTGGCTCGACGGGTCGGGGGGATAGAAGTGCGTCGGCGCCACCGCGCGCGAGACCTCGAGGTTCGTGACGCCCGGCTCCACGACGACGCGCTGGTTGTCGAGGTCGACGTCGATCACCCGGCGCATGCGCGCGAGGGAGATGAGGACGCCCTCCTCGACGGGGAGCGCGCCGCCGGACAGCCCCGTGCCCGAGCCGCGCGCGACCCACGGCACGCCCTCCTCGTAGCAGGTGCGCACGATCGCACGCACCTCGTCGGCGGTGTCGGGAAGCACGACGGCGCGGGGGCGGGCCCGGTACTGGAGGAGCGCGTCCGATTCGTAGGTCCGCAGCGCATGGGGGTGCGTGACCACGCGCGCGGGGCCGCAGATGCCCTCGAGTCGTCGGAGCCAGCGCTGCCGTCGATCCCTGCTCATCCCCGCACCGGCGAGCATAGCCGCCCGCTCCGACGGTCCTGGAGGTCAGGCCCTCGACTCGGCCGACTCGGCCGCGGAGTAACCGAACTGCAGGAAGTCCGAGATCGTCTGGGCGACGTAGATCGACGCCACCGAGCGGGTCAGCCGAGGGGCGAACATGAGCCCGCACGTGAATCCGGCGGTCAGCCACTGCGCGAGACAGAAAGGGCACGCCAGCAGCTCGCCCACCGCTGCCTGCACGCCGGTGCCGCGCGGCCTCTCGTTGACCTCGGCCGGCGCACCCGGCTCCTCGTACTCCGTGAACGGCGCTCGGATCCAGCTCGTGACCTTGCCCTTGGTGGCGAGCCGGCTGAGCTTCTGGGTCGCGACCCCGACGAGGACGATGTCGCCCGCACCGACCCGTTCCGGGAGGCGTCCGGCGCGCGCCGCGGCCAGCAGGGCGGCGCCCAGGGCGGCCGCGAACACCGAGCTGATGCCTGCGTAGGTGGCCAGGGGCTTGTGCTCGTGCGGCGAGTACCCGGCCCAGGCCTGCTGCGCCCTCTCCACCAGCCCTCCCGTCACAGATCCTCCTCCTCGGCCGCCGAGACCCATGCTCGTACCCTTCCCGCCCGCCCGGCGACGAATCATCGCGCGGGGGAGCGTCAGCGCCGCACGAGGACGAAGGCGGTCCCACCGAAGTCGCCGCGGGCGACGATCTCGTCCGCAGCGTGCGCGAGGCTCTCGGGCACCGCCGCATAGTCGGCCGCGAAACCTCCATTCGCCATGCGGTGATCCCAGCGGCGCGCGAGGTCCGCGTACCGGATGCGCGCATCGTTCGAGGGCAGGCGTCCGTCCTCGAAGTTGGCGACGCGCGCTCCCGAGAACTGGAACAGGAGCAGGTCGAGGGCGCCCGAGCCCTCGACCGCAACGACGTCGTCGGGGTCCAGGTGGGCGGCCGCGCGCGCGACGAACCCGTCGCGTTCGAAGTCCGGCCCCGTGTAGCCGAAACCGCCGCGCCCGGCCGCGATCGTCTCCGTCAACGCCAGCGACGCGAACATCGGCGACACCGACGCGACGCCGAAGAGGGCGGCGACGCCCGCGGCCGCGAGCAGCGGGGAGCGGACCCGCACCCGGACGAACGCCCACGTCACCGCCACGCCCCCGAGAGCGGCCGCGAGGAGGTGCGCCGGCGGCCACATGCGGCCCTGGTGGAGCAGCCACGGGACGCCTGCCAGCTCCCAGTCGAAGGCCCCTCGCGCGACCGCCACCGCCCACATGGCGGCCGCGGCGGCCGCCAGCGCGGGCAGGACGCGGGCGCCCCGGTCGAGCGCGGCGACGCACACCACGAGACCCCCGGCGGCGAGCGGAGCGAGCAGGCCCCATGCGCCGAGGGCCGTGCCCAGGGGCCACTCGCGCCCGAGGATCGGCGCGACGTTGACGAAGCCGCCGAAGCGCAGGTAGTCGAGGGCGACCGGCGCCGCCCACAGGGCGAAGACGGCCCCCGCCCCGCACGCGAGGGCGAGCGCGACCGCGACGCGCCTGCGTCCCACGGCGATGAGGATCGCGGCCGCCCACGCGAAGCCGTTGGCGAGCATGGGGACGCTGACGAGGCCGACGAGCCCGAGACAGGCCCCCGCGCCGAGCGCACGGGCGCGCCCGGGGTCGGCGGCCGCCCTGGCCACGGCGATGGTCGCGAACGCGAGCAGGGCCAGCCCGAGCTCGCGCGGGAGCGCCGGGGGCAGCAGGGCGTAGACCCCGTTGGGCGACGCGGTCATGAGGTCGGCCCCGTGGCGGGCGTCGTCCGGGGAGGTGAAGAAGACGGGCGCCCCCGCCTCGATCCACCCGAACCCGCCCACGAGAGCCGCGCACGCCGCCGCGGCCCACCCGGCGCGCCGCCACGCGAGCCGGGCGAGACAGGAGGCGCCCAGGGGCAGGCCCAGCGCGATGAGCAGGCTGGTGGTGGCGAGAGCCCCCTCGACGCTCGTGCCGGGCGCCAGACGCACGACCGTGGCGAGGAGCGCGTGGAACCCCCACGGGTAGGCGTTGCGATCGAACCGGGCCGCCGGCCCACCCGGCACGAGCTCTCCTCCGAGGAGCTGGTTCGTCCGCCCCATGTGCCACGGCGTGTCGCCTCCGCGCAGGCTCGAGCCGCCGGCGACGAAGGGGCCGGCGTAGAGGGCGGCGAGCACCGCCGCGGCGGCCGCCACGGCGCGCCAGGGAGCCCCGCGCGGAAGCGCCCGCCGCCACGCGGTGGCGACGAGGAGCGCGCCCGCCACCGCCACGATCCCGGGGGCTCCGAACACGGCCCCCCCTGTGACGACGTGCGCGACCCAGCAGGCGACGGAGAAGGCGACCAGGCCGACGAGGGCTGCCAGCGCTCGCTCCGGGAGCCCGGTGCCGGCGGGAAGGAGGCGCCGCGCCACGACATCGCCGGCGGCCCATCCCACGACAGCCGCCGCGACGGTCTGGAACGCGACCTCGGCCAGCTCCCCGACGCTCACGACCTCCCTCCTCTCAGCCCATCGACCTCGCCGATCGGTCGCGGGCGCGGGCCCACAGCGCCGCGGCCCCCCGCCGCTCCTGCGGCGACAGGCCGATCGCGAGGTAGGCGGCCGCGTAGACGGCGCCCCCGACGACGCCCATGCCCACGAGATCGGGCAGATAGCCGGCGTCGCCCGCGAGCGCGTCGGCGCCCCACATCGCGAGCCCGCACAACAGCGCGGGGCCCGCGAGGCGCGCGTAGGTGTGGTCGTAGGGCTGTATCGCCACGAAGCGGCGCACCGCGAGGAGGCGGGCGCAGTTGGAGGCCACGAGCGTCACCGCGTTGGCGACCGCGGCTCCCTCGATGCCGTAGCGGGGGCACAACCACAACGCGAGAGCGATGTCGAGGGCGACCGAGCACGCGTACACGACGAGGTCCCAGCCCGTCCGTCCCACCATCACCAGGATGAAGCCGGCGCTCCCGGTTGCGATGTTGGCGAGCTGGCCGGCGGTGAGGATCAGCAGGGCGGTGGTCCCGACCGCGAACCCGCGCCCGAAGATGCGCATCACCGCCTCCGGGGCGAGCGCGATCAGCAGGAACACCGGCAGGG
Source organism: Actinomycetota bacterium (assembly GCA_036258675.1). Lineage (GTDB taxonomy): Bacteria > Actinomycetota > CADDZG01 > CADDZG01 > WHSQ01 > DATADD01. The sequence goes on from DATADD010000052.1 coordinate 5,201, forward strand.
TCCCGGCGAGGATCCAGCGCGTGAGCGTCTTGTAGAGCCGGTCGAGGTGCTCTCTCTCGCCCCGGTTGTAGAGGTCCGCGACGAAGGGAGCGAACATCATGTTGACCGACGTCAGGAACAGCATCACGACCTGGCCGGCCCTGAGGGCAGCGGAGTAGACGCCGACGTCGGCGCCCCCCGCGAACTGCGTCAGCACGAAGAGATCGATCCAGAACAGCATCTGCGCGAGAAAGGCGGCGGGCGCCCGGGGACCGGAGTAGCGCAGCAGGTCCTCGAGCCACCCGCGCGCCGGCCGGGCCGTGGGCCACCGCGCCGCCTCCCGTCGCCACGACCACCACGCCGCGCCCGCGGCCCAGGCCCAGGACAGCGAGTACGCCAGAACGCTTGTCGCTGCGCTCGCTTCCACGAGCCACAGCAGCAGGGTCAGCAGGATCCACACCGCGTTCTGGCCCGCCCAGAAGACGTAGAGCGTGTAGCGCATGAGCTTCAGCCCGCGTGTCGCCGCGAGCCAGACGTTGGCCGTCGCGAGGAACGGCAGCCCGACGGCCGCGGCGAGGACCGCCCGGTGCGTCGCGGCGCCGCCCCCCACGAGCGACGAGATCGGCTCCGCCGCGAGCGCGACGAGCACGGCGACGAAGGCGCTGACCGCTCCCGCGATCGCGGTCGCGCGCGCGACGAGCGAGCGAACCGGCCCGATCTCGTTCTCCCCGACGTGGATCGCGACCGTGCGCAGCACCGCCATGTCCATCCCGCTGCGGGTCGCGAACGACACGACGAACGCGGCTTGCGTGAGCACGGTCACGACACCGAACTCCTCGCGTCCCAGCGTTCGGGTCATGAGGACCTGGACGACCAGGATCGCCACCGCCGCGCACCCGATACCTGCGACGTTCGCGGCGGTGCCGGAGAGGATGCGAGCGTAGTCGCCGGAGCTCCTGGAACCCATGTCGCTCATGGTCGCACGCAGAGGGCGCGCCCTTAGGATCGCCGGGTGCACGCCGCACTCGACCGCGTCCGCGTCCGCGCGCCATGACACCGGTCGCGGCCGAGCGCGCCCGGGAGCGGGGTCGGTGGCGCGCCCACCGGTTGTTCATCGTGGTCCTGCTCGCGGGCGCGGCTCTGCGCGTTGTCGTCTCCCTCGCCTACTACCCGGCGCTGCTCCTCCAGCGCGACGCGTACACGTACCTGCGGCTCGCGCTCGACCCCGACGTCGGTCCGGCGCGCTATCGCCCCTCTCTCTACCCGGCGGTGTTCCTCGATCCGCTTCTCGCGACGGGAGAGCTCGCCGCCGTGCCGATCGCGCAGCACCTCCTCGGCCTGGCCCTCGCCGTGGGCCTCTACCTGCTCATGGTCCGCGCCGAGGTCCCGCCGTGGATGGCCGCGCTCGGGACCGTCCCCGTCCTGCTCGACGGCTATCAGGTCGCGCTCGAGCACTACGTCCTCACCGAGACGTTCTTCGTTGCCACGGTGGTGGTAGCGCTCGGGCTGCTGACATGGCCGCCGCGTCCCACGACCGCCTCCGTCGCGGCCGCCGGCCTGCTGGTCGGGCTCGCGGCCCTGACTCGTTTCGTGGGGGCGGCCGTGCTCGTCCCCGTCCTCCTGTTCCTCTGGTGGCGCCGGCTCGGGTGGGGCCGCGCCGCGGCCGCGGTTGCGGGGTTCGCGGCTCCGCTGCTCCTGTACTCCGTCTGGTTCTACGGCGCCCACGAGACCTTCGCCGTAACGGATCGCAACGGCCTCTTCCTCTACGGACGCGTCGCGTCGTTCGCGGACTGCGCGCGCTTCGACCCCCCGGAACGCTTGCGGGAGTTGTGCTTCGATGTCCCACCCGACGAGCGAGGGCCCAACCTCGGCGTGTGGACGCTCGAGGGCACCGGCCGGCTCGCGCGCGCACCAGACGGCAACGCGCGCGCCCTCGAGTTCTCCCGCATGGCCATCGCGGGGCAGCCCGCCGACTACGCCCGGGTGGTGCTGGCCGACCTCGTGCGCTACTTCGAGCCCGCGTCGCCGCCGTCGCAGGAACCGTTCGCCGCGCGCTGGCGCTTTCCCGTGACGATCGCCGACGCAGACCCCCATCCCTACGTCGCGGCGCGCCGGGGGTCCGCTCCTCCCTCCTTCGGCTTCGACGCGTTCCGGATCGACGTCACCCTCGCCCGGGCGCTGCGCGCCTACCAGACGGTCGCGTTCACATGGGGCCCCTTGCTCGGGCTCTTTCTCGCGCTCGGTATCGGAGGCGGTCTCTTCGGCGGCGCGAACGCAGCGCGCGCGCGCGCCGCGGCCGTCTTGTTCTCGCTCGCGGTGCTGGCGCTTCTCGTGGCGCCCGTGATGACGGCGGTGTACCACTTCCGCTATGTGATCCCCGCCCTCGCGCTCGCTCCGGTTGCTGCGGCGCTCGGAACGACCGCGCTCTCCGCCCGCGCCCGTCGCCCGTCGGTCGGCGGCGAGGGCATCCCTGGAATGCCCGATGCCCCGGCAACGCCGGACTATGATGCCCCGGCACCAGCCCAGCGCTGACAGTTCCGGGGGAGACACTTCCATGAACATCCTTGTCCTCGGCGGTGACGGCTACCTCGGGTGGCCCACCGCGATGTATCTCGCCAACCGAGGTCACGACGTGACCGTGGTCGACAACTTCGTGCGGCGGCTGTGGGACTTCGAGATCGGAGCCAGCTCACTCATCCCCATCCAGTCCCTGCAGGAGCGGGTGCAACTGTGGTCCAAGCTGGGCAACAGGCCCATCGATGTCCAGGTCGGCGACATCACCGACATGGCGTTCATGGAAAGCGTCTTCCACAGCACGGAGCCGGAGGCGATCGTGCACTATGGCGAACACCGATCCGCTCCCTTCTCGATGCTGTCGCACCGTCATGCCGTCGTCACGCAGGTGAACAACGTCGTTGGAACGCTCAACGTCTTGTTCGCGATGAAGGCCTACGCGCCGGAGTCGCATCTAGTGAAGCTCGGCACCATGGGTGAGTACGGGACGCCCAACATCGACATCGAAGAGGGCTTCATCGAGATCAGCCACAACGGCCGCACCGACGTGCTGCCCTATCCGAAGCAGGCGTCGTCCTTCTACCACCTCTCCAAGGTGCACGACTCGAACAACATCATGTTCGTGTGCCGGGCATGGGGTCTGCGCTCGACCGACCTGAACCAGGGTGTCGTCTACGGCGTGCACACCGACGAGACGGCGCTTCATCCCGATCTCGCCACGAGGTTCGACTACGACGACGTGTGGGGCACGGTGCTCAACCGATACTGCGTCCAGGCCGCGATCAACCACCCCCTCACGGTCTACGGCAAGGGCGGACAGACGCGCGGATTCCTCGACATCCGGGACACGCTGCAGTGCGTCGAGCTCGCCATCGCGAACCCCGCCGACATCGGCGAGTACCGCGTCTTCAACCAGTTCACGGAGCAGTTCACGGTGCTCGAGCTGGCCGAGAAGGTCGCCGAGGCGGCCCGCAAGCTGGGCTGGGAGCCGATGATCGAGAACGTCCACAACCCCCGGGTGGAGGCGGAGGAGCACTACTACAACGCCAAGCACACGAGGCTGCTCGATCTCGGGCTGCAGCCCCACCTGCTCTCCGAGACGCTCATCGACGGGCTCCTCGAGACCGTGAGACGGCACGCTCACGCGGTCAACACCGACCTTCTCTACCCCGGCCACAGCTGGCGCGAAGGCCTCCTCGACGAGCGCCGGACGGGCTCCGGGGCACGGATGCAGGGAGAGGTCGAAGGGACCCTCGGGTCCCTGCCCGTCCCGTAGCCGCCGCCCCCACCGCCGCGGTCTCGCGCCGCGCGTGATGCTGTCCGCCCCCGCGTCGGCGCCGGTGGCAGGCCTCCAGGCCATCGCGCTCGCCGCGCTCCTGCTCGCTTTCGGGCGCCTCGTCGCGGGAGCGGTCGCGGGCCGGCGGGACCTCGACGAGCCCGCGCTGTGGGGGCTCGGCGTCGCCGGGCTGACCCTCTATTCGCTCGCGCTGATGGCCGCACACATGGCGAGCGGCGGACGGGTCCTGTCCAATGCCTGGCTGACGAGGGGATCCACGGGAGCCGTCTTCGTCGCCCTCGCACTCGTCGCTCTGCGCGATCGGGCGCGCGCGGGAAGGCCGCCGGATCGCCGGGCTCTCGCCGCGGCGGCCGCCGTGGCCGCGGCCGCCGCGCTCGTGTGGGGCCTGCCCGTGGGGCGCGTCCTGCCCCTTCCACCCGGGGGCGACGTCATCCTCCACGCGGGCTGGTCGAGTCAGCTCATCAACGGCGAGCCGACTCCGTCCGCGTTCATCACCGGGGACGTCCCGAACTTCTACCCGTGGCTGTTCCACGCCCTCCTCGCGCTGATCGCGCGTCTGACGCCCGGGGGCAGAGCGCTGCACGCGATGGGGCCGCTCCAGCTCGTGCTCTCGTCGGGGGTCGCCCTGTGCCTCTTCGCCCTCGGCCGGGCGCTGACGCGCTCGACCCTCGGAGGGGCCGCCGCCGCGCTGTTGTGCGCCCTCACGGGCGGCCTCGGCTTCGTCATGCTGCGCGGGGTCGACATCGTGCTCGAGCCGCGCACGGACGCCCTCCGCTACCTGGGGGACCTCCTCTACAAGCGCTCGTACAACGCGTCCTTCTACAACCTCGCGCCTCCGTTCCCCCGGGACCTCGCCTTCGCCCTGCTGCTCTCGTTCCTGCTGCTCCTCGTGATCGGCCTGCGCGCCGGCCGCACGAGGGTCCTCGTCGGCGCCGGCATAGCCCTCGGCATGGCGGGCCTGACGGGGGCCGAGGCGTTCTTCGCCGGCGCCGGTGTCGCCGCAGCCGCCGCCCTGTGGCGGCCCGCAGGAGGGCGGGCCCGAGCCCTGGCGGCGCTCATGGCCCCGGCGCTCGGCCTCTACGCCCTGTGGGCCGTGCCCCAGCTCGCCGCCTACCTGAGCCTCGGTGGCTACCGCAACCTCACCGCGGTCGGCCCCGTCACCCTCCCGCCGATCGGAGTGCTCGGAGGGTGGGGCATCACCACGCCGCTGGCCGCGCTCGGGCTCCTCTGGGTCCGCCGCGCCCTCTCCGACCCCGGGAGCCGGGTGCTCGTCGCCGCGACGTCGGTGACCCTCGGCCTCGTCATCGCTTCGACGGTCGTCCCCGAGCTCTTCGGCGAGGCGTTCCTGTCGCTCGGGCGCGCCCATCGCTACTGGCCGCTGCTCCACCTCTGTGTGGCTCTCTTCGCCGCCCTCGGCGCGACCGCACTCGTGGCGCGCGCCGCTCGGGCGGGCCGAGGGTGGGCGGTCGCCGCGGGTCTCGCCCTCGTCGCGCTCGCGGTCCCCTCCCCCGTGGTCGCGAGCCTCGCCCTCGGCCCGGACGGGCCGGGGAAGGGGGTCCTCCTCGGGGCGGTGCGAGGCGAGCCGCGCAGCCTGCTCAACCTGATCTCCCCGGAGCCCGGCGGCGACTGCGTCGTGGCCGCACCGGTCGGCATCGACGCGCCGATCTTCACCTACACCGGATACAGGATGGTGATGTACACGTGGGGCACGGAGGACCCCGGCAACCGCGCCCGGATCCGGTGGCAGGATATCTACGAGCGGATCGTCCCCGAGCAGGAGCGGCTGCGCGACAACCGGCTCCTCGTCCGGGGAACGGCGTCACCTGCCCTGTGGCGCACCACGGCGCGCCGCTACGGGGTCGACATCGTCGTCGTCCCGGAGGCCGACGCGGCGCGGCCCGTGTTCGCCTCGGTCGCGCGCGCCGAGGCCGGCGACGCTCCCTTCGTCGTCGTGCGGCTCAGGCGGTGCGGTCCGTGACGCCGTGGCCGCGGTACCACTCGGCCGTGCTCTCGAGGCCCGCGCGCAGCGTCGTTCCGGGCTCGAACCCGAGCAGGCGCCTCGCCTTGGACAGGTCGACGACGCTGCGGTGCACCTCCCCGGGGCGCCGGGGGTGGAACCGCACCTCGGCGGCGGGCCCCGCGACCTCCTGCACGAGCTGCGTCAGCTCGCGGATCGAGGTCTCGACGCCGGTGCCGAGCTGGAACACCTCGCCCGAGATGCCCTCCCCTCCCAGCGCGCGCGCGATCGCGTCGCAGAGGTCGTGGACGTGGATGAAGTCGCGTGTCTGCGAGCCGTCTCCGTACACGTCGATGGCCTCGCCCCGCAAGCATCGTTTGATGAACAGGGGGATCGCGTTCTTCTTGTGCGCGGACAACGGCCCGTACACATTGGAGAAGCGCAACGCGACCGTCATCATCCCGAACGAGCCCGCGTACGCACGGCAGTACGCCTCGCCCACCAGCTTGCCGGCGCCGTACGGCGACACGGGACGAGGCACCAGCTCCTCGTGCAGAGGTGGAGGAGCGTCGCCGATGGCGGCCCCGGACGACGCGAACACGAAGCGATCGATCCCGCGCGCGCGGCACGCCTCGAGAACACGGAAGGTGGTCAGGGCATTGCCCTCGAAGTCCCGGACCGGATCCTCGACCGAGGGGGCGACACCCGTCTGGCTCGCGAGGTGAACGACGGCGTCCACGCCCTGCAGGGCGTCGTCGAGCACTTGCGGGTGGGATACGTCCCCGATGCGGACGTCTGCGGCGCCCGGGACGTGAGCTCGGTCCCCCGCCCGGAGGTCGTCGACGACGCGCACGGAGCAGCCTTCCCGCTCGCTCAGGAACCGGACGAGGTTGGCCCCGATGAAGCCGCATCCGCCGGTGACGAGGACGCGTGCGGATTCAGCCATGTACCCTGTGGGCGCGGGCGCGCAACGAACCGCGCCCGCGCGCGACCCGACCAGTTGTCCTTGGTGGCGACCTACCGATGATCCTGTTGCGTGTGCTCGGCGGCCTCGTCGCCGTTCTCCTCGTCACCGGTGCCGTTGCGCGGTTCCGGCGGCGCGCCCTGCGCCTTCCCGACACGGTCATCATGGTTGCGCTCGCCCTCGGCCTCGGCGTCATCTCGGCTGCTCCCAGCGTCGTCGACCCCGCGCTGAGAGAGCTGGGCTTCCCCCCCGGCGACGCGCGCCGCGTCATCGGCGTCCTCGTGATCTCCAACATCCTCACCTACCTGTTGCTGCTGCGGGCCTTCGCCAAGACCGACCGGCTCGAACGGTCGCTCGGACACTACGCCGACCGTGTCGCGGAGCGGTGGTTCGAGCGAGACAACGGCCATCGGCCGGGACGGGCGGGCCTCGTCGCGGTCGTCGTCCCCGCGTTCAACGAGCAGGACAGCCTCGGCGACGTCCTCGACGCCGTGCCCGACCGCATCCATGGGCTCGAGGTCGAGCGGATCGTCGTGTCCGACGGGTCGAGCGACGAGACCGAACGCGTGGCGCGCGCCCACGGAGCCCTGGTGGTGGGACGCGACCTCAGGCGCGGCCAGGGCGCTGCCGTCGCCCTCGGCTATCGCATGGGGCTGCTGCGGGGCGCGGACGTCGTCGCGACCCTCGATGCCGACGGCCAGTACGACCCCCTCGAGCTCCCCGGGCTCGTGCGCCCCATCCTGGACGGCCAGGCCGACGTCGTCCACGGGTCGCGCGTCCTGGGCGCCTACGAGCGGCCCATGTTGGGGCGGGCGCAGGGCCTGAAGGTGTTCGCGTGGCTCACGACCCGCATGACGGGGGCGACCATCACCGACCCCGCGAGCGGCTTCAGGGCCTTCTCCCCCGAGGCGCTGCGCGTCCTCGAGTTCCGCGAGAACCAGTTCCACGCCGGCGAGGTCACCGTCACCGCCGCCAAGGCCGGGTTGCGCGTGAAGGAGGTGCCGTGCACCTTCCGCGAGCGGTTCGCCGGAACGACGAAGAAGCCCCCGCTGTTCCGGTACGGCTTCGGCTACGCGCGCAGCCTGTTGCGAGCCTGGCTCGCGTAGCCCCCCTCCGCCGGGGTGTGGCCTCACTCCTCCCTGAAGCGGCGTGCGAGCTCACGGGCGCAGGTTGCTCGCTCGCGGTCGGTGTCCGTTCCCGTAAGGCACGTGCCCAGCCTCCGGAAGTCCGTCTGGTGGCGGACGAAGAAGTCGCTGACCCGCACGCCGATGACCACGGCGAGCGCGAGCGCGACGACGCCGGTGGCGATGCCGGCGACGGCGTGGCCCTGGTTGTCCGCCTCGCCCTGCGAATAGCGACGCAGCCCGACGAGCCCGAGGAGGATCGCGATCGCGCCGAGCAGCCCGGCCAGCGGGAAGAAGAGAACGAGCACGGCCAGCACGAGGCTGACGACGCCGACGACGAGGGACGCCACGCCCATCCCGTTGCGCGGGCGTCTCCGGATCCCGTAGTTGTAGTCCGGCGGAGGAAGCGCCCCTTCGCGCGTGGAGTCGACCGGCGGCTCCTGCCCCGAGGTGGTGCTCATTGGTCCTCCTCCCTTGGCGCCCTCGTTAGTAGAGGCGGGGGGGCGGCGGGAGGTCAAGTGAACCGCGCGGCCTCCCTCTGGTGCCCGCGCGTCTGCGAATGAGCCGCGACCCTGCGTTCATCGCGTCGCGCGACGGGGCCGCGATCGCCCGCTGGACGCGCGGCGAGGGCCCGCCCGTCGTCCTCGTCCACGGAGCGGCCTCCGACCACCGCGCATGGGCGCGCGCCGAGAGCCGCCTCGCACGGGCGGCCACCGTGCACTCGCTCGACCGGCGGGGCCATGGACGCAGCGGGGACGCGGAGCCGTACGCGATCGAGCGGGAGTTCGAAGATGTCGCCGCCGTCGCCGACGAGCTCGACCGCCCGACGCTCGTGGGCCACTCCTTCGGAGCGACCTGCGCGCTGGGAGCCGCCCTGGTCGCACAAGGGGTGCGCGCACTCGTCCTGATCGAGCCCGGCGCGCCGCGCCGCGGCCGCGGCGACGACGACCTGGCGGCGTGTCTCGAGGAGCACCTCGCGCGGGGAGATCGCGACGAGGCGCTGGCGCAGTTCGCGCGCGCGGTGGTCGGGACGGACCCGGACGAGCTGAGGGCCGAGGTCGGCGAGCGCGCATGGCGGGTCGCCCTCGACAACGTGGGGACGGCACCGCGCGAGCTGCGCGCCCAGTCCCGCGTGACGTGGACCGAGCGCGACCTCGCCGCGGTGCGCGCGCCGACGGTGATCGTCCTCGGGGAGCGCAGCCCCGTCCGCTACGCCGAGCCCGCGCGGACGCTCGCCCGGTTGCTCCCGGCCGCCCGCGCGGTCGGCGTCCGGGGCGGCGGGCACCGCGCCGCCCTCACGGATCCTGATCCGCTCGTCGCGCTCGTCCGATCGGCGCTCGATGCGAGCGCCGGTGGCGCCGGGGGCGGGAGATAGCCTCGCCGCGCACTCGCTCTCGAGCTCGCCCGAAGGGGAAGCTCGACGCCTGGATCGAGTCGGCGAGGGAGGGTCCATGAGGAGCCACACGGTCTACCGAACGTTCGAGATCCCGACCCGGCGCGCGTTCGTGAACCTCACGGACGACGTGCAGCGCGCGGTCGACGATGCGGAGGTGACCGAGGGCCTCGTCCTCGTCGGCGCGATGCACATCACCGCCGCGGTGTGGATCAACGACGACGAGGAGGGGCTCCACGAGGACGCGCTCGAGTGGCTCGACAAGGTCGCTCCGCCGTCGTGGAAGGCACCCGCCAACGACGTCGCGGCTGCGCTCCTGCCCGATCCCGGCGACTACCGGCATCACCGCGGGGGCGAGGACAACGGCGACGCCCACCTCAAGAACCTGCTCGTCCACCATCAGGTGATCGTGCCGGTCACCGGCGGACGGCTGGACCTAGGTCCCTGGCAGCGCATCTTCTACTGCGAGTTCGACGGCCGGCGCCCCAAGCGGCTGATCATCAAGGTCCTGGGTGAATAGGCGCGGAGGCCGCGGCGTGCCCCGCGTGCACCGCATGACTCGGATGCGATGCGGCGGCGGGATGACCTCCGCGGGCGACCGGCTCAGGCCAGCGGACGCGGTCCCCGGCGCGCCGCGAGGCCGGCGCGCGCCCGTCGCGACCCCACGAAGCGGGACACCCCGGGAGGTCCCTCGCCCGTGTGGAAGGCGCGCACGCCCTCCTGGACCGTGACGTCGGCGGCGGTGAGACGCTCCCGCTGGCGGAGGTACTCGGCCCACGACTCGACGACGAAGGTCTCGATGTAGCGGCGGTCGTCGGTCGGGTCCCTGAACACCCCCCAGGTCGTGGCGCCGTCCCGGCGGCGGATGCGGCCGAGCTCGCTCACGGCCTCCTCGAACGCGTCGGCGCGCCGCGGCTCGATGCGGTAGTCCACCAGCACGAGCACGGGGCCCTCGTCGAGGTCGGGGTCCCACGAGAGCTGCAGCTCTCCCTTGGGCGTCGGGGTCAGGTCGACCCCCTGCGCCGCTCCGAGTCGCCACCGCCGCGCCACCGGAAGGGCGACCGCGAAGCCGATCGCAGCTCCCACCAGCGTCCGCTGCTGTCCCAGGGCCTCGGCCGCGCCTCCCCACGCCGCGCTCCCCAGCGCCATGGCGCCTTGGAACACGAGGAGGTAGGCGGCGAGAGAGCGGGCCCTCACCCACGCCGGGGCGGCCGTCGTCGCGATCGTGGTCAGGCTCGCGAGCGCGGAGATCCACGCGAAGCCGCCCACGACGAGGATCGCCGCCAGCAGGGAGAGCTCTTCGAGGAGGCCGAGCGCGACCGAGACGCCGGCGAAGACCACCGAGGCGCTCGTGACGATGGCGTCGAGCGACAGTCGCTCGCGCAGGCGCGGGAGGAGCGCGGCCCCGGCCACCGCCCCGAGGCCAAGGCAGGCGAGCAGGCCTCCGAAGCCCGCCGAGCCGAGGCCCTGCCGGCGCGCCACGAGGGGAAGCAGCGCCCACGCGGCGCTGGCGAAGGCCGTGAACACCGCGGTACGGACCAACACGGCTCGCAGCGCGGGGGCGTGGCGGATGTAGCGTCCGCCGGCGCGAACCGCGCTCACGACGCGCTCCTGCAGGCGAGCGCGAGGGCGACCCGTGTCCCACCGCAGGAGCACGGCCATCAGGCCGAGGAACGAGAGGGCGTTGAGAAGGAAGACCCAGCCCGATGCGGCGACCGCGACGATCACTCCACCCAGGGCGGGCCCCGCCGCGCGCGCGATGTTGATGCCCGCCGCGTTGAGAGCCACGGCCGAGGGCACCGCCGAGCCCGAGACGGTGTCCGGCAGCAGCGCCTGCCACGCCGGGAGCATGAGAGCGGTGCCGAGCCCGATCGCGAACGTGAAGCCGAGCAGCACGAGCGGCGTGACGCCGCCGGCGAGCGTGAGCGCGCCCAGGGCGCCGGCCGCCACCGCCATCCCGGCCTGGGTCCCGAGCAGCAGGCGGCGCCGGTCGGTGATGTCCGCGAGCGCGCCCGCCAGCAGCCCGATGAGGAACATCGGAAGGTAGGTGGCGGTCTGCACGAGCGCAACCGCGGTCGTCGACGAGGTGAGATCGGTCATCAGCCAGGCGGCCGCGGTGTTGTGCATCCACGTGCCGACGTTGGAGGCCAGGGCGGCGATCCACAGGGCGCGGAACAACGGCTCCCGCAGCGCGGCGGTGGCGGAGGTCTCCTCGGTGCGAGCCGGCGCGTCCTCGCCCGGGCCGGGAGCGGTGCCCTGGGCCGGTGGGGTCATCCCCCCCACCGTAACCACCCGGCGCCGGTGGTCTAATCGGATGCGATGGAGCGGCGGACCATCGACGACCTGCTGGAGGATGCGCGCGCCCGGCTCGACCGCCTCGAGCCGCGCCGGGCCCTCGAGGCGATCGCGGACGGGGCGATCCTCATCGACACGCGCGCCGACGACGTGCGAGCCCGCGACGGCTCGATCCCGGGGGCGCTGGAGCTACCGTTGAGCGTGCTCGAGTGGCGCGTCGACCCCGCCAGCGAGCATCGCGACGACTCCGTCGGCGACCTCGACGCCCACGTCATCCTCATCTGCGCCCACGGCTACTCGTCGAGCCTCGCCGCAGCCAGGCTCCAGGACATGGGCTTCGCGCGCGCGACCGACGTCATCGGAGGCTTCGAGGCGTGGGCCGCGGCCGGCCTCCCCGTGGCCCGGGGGTTACTCCACGACGAGGTCGACCACGAAGACCCCGGGGCCGGGTAGCACCGGCTTCGCCCCCGCGTCCGCCCCCCGGCACGGCGACGAGGCGTCCGCCCCCAGTCGCTGCACGCAGCCGCCGGGCGGGCCACCGGACGTGTTCAGCGCGATCAGACGTCCCCTCCCCGTGGCGCGCGCCTCGAACCTGTAGACCGCGTTCTCCTTGTCGGCGCTCACGAGAGCGAGGAGCTTCTCGGGATAGCGCGCCAGCGACCAGCCCCCGGCCGGGTCCTGGAGGAGGCGGATCACGACGCTCTCGCCCCGGTCGAGCGACACCGTGCGGCCGTTGTCGTCGAGGCCCACGCTGACCGTCGGCGCCTCCGCCGCCGATCCGAGGGCGCCCCGCTCCCCACGCTCCCCGCACGCCGTCGCCGCGAGCGCGGCGACCGCCACCGCCACCACCATGCGCCTCGTCATCGAGCCCTCCTTCGCAAGCCGGTCCCGATCGGTTCGACGCCGGCCGCGCATGCATTGTTCCCCCTCCTCGCGGGCCCGCCCGTCTCAGGTTGTGGGTTTCCCGCGTGGCGCCGACGCTCCGATGGCGGCGCAGGGCGAGGTGACCCCTCGCTCGCGTCGCCTTAGCGTCGATAGAGCTTCTCGTACGTCGCGTAGACGCGCTCGGCTCGCATGCCCACCTTCTCGTATACCCGGACCGCGTTGGTCTCGTTGGAGGCATCCACTCCCAGCCCCACCTTGGAGAGACCCCTCCTCTGGAAGTCGGCGAAGGAGTGCCGGAGCAGCGCGGACGCGATCCCGCGCCTCCGGTGCGGCTTCCTCACGCCCAGGTCTCCGACCCAACCGAGGCCGTCCATCGCCCGACCGACGAGGAAGCCGGCGGGCTCGTCGCCCTCGGAGGCGAGGAACCACATGCTGAGGTCGGTGTCCGATCGCTCGTAGTACTGCTTGCGCCACCGCTCGAAGCTCAGAGGGGTGTGACCCCAGTGCTCTGCGAACGTCTCCTCGGTGAGCGCGTGGATCAGCTCCGCATCGTCTTCATGGCACGTCCTGATCGAGATCCCCGCGGGCACGGACGGCTCGGTGTCCCGCTCCGCGAGGTCGATCGCCATGGTGTAGTGACGGCGGACCTCGGAGAACCCGGCCGCCTCGACCAGCCGGCGCGCCGCGACGTCCGCCCGGTCGATGAAGTTGTGGAGGATCGCACCGTCTTCGTCGGCGACGTGCTCCGCCATGCGCCGCTCGAGGAAGCCCAACAGGTGAGTCCCGATGCCGCGTCCGGTGTGCTCGCGCGCGACGACCGCGAACCCGATGTAGCGCCGCCCGGGCTCGCGGCCCCACAGCATGGCGAAGCCAACGACACGACCCTCGCGATCGAGAACGACGCGGGTGTCGCGCTGGATGTCGAAGTGCTCCTCGCGGAAGAGCTCGAAGAGATCATCCCTGGCGAAGTCGCTGTAGCCCACCATGCTCACGTCGTAGTCGTGGATGACGCGGTAGATGGAGTCGGCGTCCACCTCCGACGCGG
>DATADD010000053.1:0-8508 GCA_036258675.1 Actinomycetota bacterium
CCGCGCGCGCCGCGGTGCGCGCCGCGCTGGCGTCCGCCGCCGAGGCGGCTCCTCCGGAGGCGCGGGGCATCCTCGAGGCCCAGGCCCTGCTCGTGGACGACGACGCGCTCGTGCGCCCGGCGCGCCGTGCCGTCCTCGAGGAGGGCCGGTCCGCGGCGCGCGCCTGGTCCGACGCGTCGAGCGCCGTCGTGCGCGCCTACGAAGAGCTCGACGACGACTACCAAAGGGCGCGCGGAGCCGACGTCGCCGACGTCTGCCGTCGCGTGCTGCGCGCCCTCGCGGGCGGAGCCGCGGGAGCGGCGGCGGGCGAGGGCATCGTCGTCGCGGAGGAGATCACGCCCGCAGACGCGGCGGCCTTGGAACCCGCGCGCGTGCAGGGGATCGCGGCGGCCCGCGGCGGCCCCACCTCGCACGGCGCCATCGTCGTCCGCGCCCGCGGCATCCCCGCCGTCGTGGGGCTCGGAGACGAGGTGCTGGGCGTGCGCGACGGCGCTGTAGTGGTCGTCGACGGAGACCGCGGCCGCGTGCACGTGAACCCATCCGAGGAGGAGCTGGCCGCGCTTCGCGCGAGGCGAGCGCGCGCCGAGGAGGCGGCGGTGGCGGCGAGGGCGCGGGCGGGGGATGAGGCCGTCACGCGCTCCGGCACGCGCGTGGAGGTCACGGCCAACGTGGGCGCCGACGACGCAGGCGCGGCGCGGGCGGAGGGCGCCGACGGGATCGGCCTGCTCCGGACCGAGCTGCTGTTCCTCGACCGGCGCCACCCCCCGAGCGAGGACGACCAGGCGGCCGCCTACGCGCGCGCGGCCGACGCCATGGAGGGTCGGCCGGTGATCGTGCGCACCCTGGACGCGGGCGCCGACAAGCCGCTCCCGTTCGCGCCGCGCGCCCCCGAGGCCAACCCCTTCCTCGGCGTGCGCGGCCTGCGCCTCGCGCTCGCCGAGCCGGCGCTGCTTGGGGTCCAGCTGCGCGCGGTTCTGCGGGCCGCGCACCGGCGGCCGCTCAGCGTCATGTTCCCCATGGTGACGACGATCGCGGAGCTGCGCGCGGCCCGGCGTGTGCTCGAGGAGGCGGCCGGGGACCTCGAGCGCCGCGGCGTCGACCACGCGAACAGTGTCCCCGTGGGCGTCATGGTCGAGGTCCCCGCGGTCGCCCTGCGCGCGGGCGTCTTCGCGGCGGAGATCGATTTCTTCTCGCTGGGCACGAACGACCTCACGCAGTACACGATGGCGGCCGAGCGGGGCAACGACCAGGTCGCATCCCTCGGGGACGCCGTCCATCCTGCGGTGCTCGCGCTCGCCGACGCCGTGTGCCGAGCCGCGCGCGCCCACGGCAGATGGGTGGGGGTGTGCGGTGAGGCCGCCGGCGACCCCGCCGGGGCCGCGTTGTTCGTGGGGCTCGGCGTCACCGAGCTCAGCGTCGCCCCACCCGCGATCGCGGCGGTGAAGGAACGCGTGCGCGCGCTCGACGACGATGCCGCGCGCGCTCTCGCCCGCGCCGCGCTGGAGTGCGAGGACGCGGCCGCGGTGCGCGCACTCGTGGCCGAGCGATCCGACGGCGGGGACGGGGACGGCGCGTGAGGAGCCGGGACGCGCGTGCGACGGCGCTGCTGCTGCGCATCACGATGCTGCGCATCGTCCTCGTCCCCGTGGTGATGGGCCTGATCATGCTCGGAGACGACGTTCCCAACGCCTACCCGATCGCCGCGGCCGTGTTCGTGGTGGCCGCCTTCACGGACTTCGTCGACGGCTACCTCGCGCGCCGGTGGGCTCTGACCACGACCCTGGGCTCGTTCCTCGACACGACCGCGGACAAGCTCCTCGTAGTGGGCGCGCTCGTTTCATTGATCGAAGCGCGGAGGGCGTCGGCGTGGGTGGCGGCGGTGATCGTGGGCCGGGAGCTCGTGATCATGGGGCTTCGAGGCGTCGTCGCGAGCGACGGCGCCGTCATGGTGACGTCGATCTGGGGCAAGCTCAAGGCGAACGCCCAGTTCATCGCGATCACGCTCGCGATCCTCCGCCCGGGGCCGCGCCTGGGGCCGCTGTGGGCCGACGAGTGGGCGATGATGGCGGCCGCGGCCATCACGATCATGTCGGCGTGGGACTACCTCGCGCGCTGGTCCCCCTCGCTGTCCATGAGGCCCCCGTGAGGGCGACGGGCGGGACCGCCTTCGTAACCGGAGGCTCGGGGGTGGTGGGACGGCCCGTGATCGCGGCGCTGAGAGCCCGCGGCCGTTCCGTGATCGCGCTCGCGCGCTCGGAGGCGGCGCGCCGAACGGTTGCTGGACTCGGCGCGACCGCCGTGCCCGGCGACATCATGGACGAGAGCGCGCTCGCCGAGGCCATGCGGGGGTCCACGGCCGTGTTCCACGTCGCGGGAGCGAACGCCTTCTGCGTACGCGATCCCTCGGACATGTACCGGATCAACGTCCTCGGGGCGCGCAACGTCGTGCGCGCGGCGGCGGGCGCGGGCGTTCCGCTCGTGGTGCACACGTCGTCGGGCGCCGCGATCGGAGAGAGGCGGGGCAGTGTGGGGACCGAGAACACCCCTCACCGGGGCCACTACCTGTCCCACTACGAACGCTCCAAGCACGAGGCGGAGATGACGGTCCTCGCGGAAGCAGACGCGACCGGCGTCGACGTCGTCTGCGTCAATCCGTCGTCGGTGCAGGGGCCCGGGCGCGGGCAGGGCACCGCCCGGCTTCTGCGCCTGTTCCTCGACGGGAAGCTGCGCGTCTTCGTCGACTCCACCGTGAGCCTCGTCGACATCGATGACTGCGCCCGCGGACACGTCTTGGCCGAGGAGCACGGCCGCCCGGGCGAGCGCTACATCCTGAGCGGCGCCACGCTGCGGACGGCCGACCTGGTCGCGCTCCTCGGGCGCATCGCCGGGGTGGGCGGCGACGTGGCGACGATCCCAGCTCCGGCCGCGCGCGCCGGCGCCGCCCTCGTGGAGCTGTGCGCGCGCGCCGCCCGGCGAGAGCCGCCCGTGTGCCGGGAGACGATGAGGGTGCTGCTGCACGGCCACGCATACGACGGCTCTCGCGCCGCGCGCGAGCTCGGTCTCGTCTACACGCCTATCGAGGACACGTTGCGCCGCACGGCGCAGTGGCTTCTGCAGGAGGGGTTGGTGACGCGCCCGCTGCCCGGGCTGTCTAGTCCCTGATGTGATCCTGCCCCGTGCTGAACCGCCCCGCGCGCTCGTTGTCGGGGTCGTCGGGGTCGACCTCCTGACCCCGGCTGAAGCGGTCCTCGCCCTCCTTCTCGGGGGTCGGCCCCTCCCGCTCCTGGCCCACCGCGAAATCGCCCTCGGCGGTCTCCTCCGGGGTCTCGGGGGTGCGCTCGAGCCCCTCCTCGAAGCCGTGACGGGTCTGCTCCGGCTCCGCGGGGTGCTCCCTGTGATGGTCCATGGCGTTGCCTCCAGTGGTCGGCGCGCCGGGGTGACAAGGGTCCCGAACCCCCAAGGCTACCCCCCTCGCTCCCGAGGCCCCGTCGCGTCGAGCGCGGCCGCGATGTCCGCGGCGAGGTCGCCCGCGTCCTCGAGCCCCACCGAGAGCCGGCAGAAGCCCTCCGAGATGCCCGCGCTCGCGAGCTCCTCGGACGACAGCTGCGTGTGGGTGACGCTCGCCGGGTGCACGAGCAGGGAGTGCGTCCCGCCGAGCGACGCGGCCGGCGTGACGACGCGCAGGGCGTCCTGGAAGCGCGCCGCCCGCTCGCGGCCCCCGGCCACCTCGAAGGCGAGGGTGCCGCCTCCACGCCCGCCCAAGATCCGCTCGGCGAGGCCGTGATGGGGGTCGTCGTCGAGGGCTGGGTAGAAGACCCGTTCGACATCGCCCCGCTCGCGCAAAGCACACGCCAGCGCGAGGGCGTTCGCGCACGAGCGCTCCACGCGCACGTCGAGGGTCGACAGACCGCGCAGCGCCAGCCACGCGGTGAAGGGCGACATGGAGGCGCCGAGGTCGCGTCCGAGCAGCTGCATCGAGTGGATCACGTCGCCGGACGAGCACACGATGCCGCCGAGCAGATCGTGGTGACCCCCGAGGAACTTCGTTGCCGAATGGACGACGACGCTCGCGCCGTGCTCCCCGGGCCGGCATAGCAGCGGGCTCGCGAACGTGTTGTCGACCACGAGAGGAACGCCCCGGGCGACCGCGAGCTCGCCGATGCGGTCGAGGTCGGCGACCCGTACGCTGGGGTTGGCGATCGTCTCGCAGTAGAGGAGACGGGCTCCGCGCAGCGCATCCGAGATGTCGTCGTACGCGTCGAGCGGGAGGAGGTCCGCGTCGATCCCGTAGCGAGGCAGCCGCTGCGTCAGCAGGGACTGGGTGTTCCCGTAGAGCCCGCCGGCAGCGACGACTCTGTCGCCCGACGCGCACAGGCCCAGGAACACGGCCGCGATCGCCGCCATCCCGCTGGCGAAGGCCTCCGCGTCCTCGGTCCCCTCGAGGTCGGCGACGGCCGCCTCGAAGGCATCCACGGTCGGGTTCGCCCAGCGCGCGTAGACGTATCCCTCGCCGACCTTGACGTGAGACGCGCGCGCGAACGATTCGGAGTCCTCGAACGCGTACGTGGAGGCTGGGACGAGCGGAGGAGACAGCGGCATGCCCGGTTGCGGCGCGGGCGTCGGCGGGTGAACGACGCGCGTCGCCGGCGCGGCGGCGCGCGCGCCCGAGTTCGTCAGAGGTGGACGACGGGGCAAGTGAGCGTGCGCGTGATGCCCTCGACGGCTTGGATCTTAGCCACGACCAGCTTGCCGAGATCGTCCACGTTGCCCGCGCTCGCGCGCACGATCACGTCATAGGGGCCTGTGACATCTTCAGCGGCGTCGACGCCATCGATGTCGCGCACCTCGGTGGCCACCTGGGCTGCCTTGCCCACTTCGGTCTGGATCAGGATGTAAGCCTGGACGTCAGCCACGCTCCCCCTCCTCGGATCGGCCCGTTGCCGTGGGCGGTGAGCCCGGAGTGTAGCAAGTTGCCTGGAGCGCTCTCCCGGCTGCGGGATGGCGCCTGAAGGTAGGCTGACCGGCCGGAGTGATCGAGGAGGAGGCGCGCGCGTGTCGCAAGGGGAGCTCGCGGGGGTGGACAGGCCTGGGCGCGTGTGGCGCAACCTCAGCGTGCCCGCGCTCGTAGAGCTCGCGATCGGCCGCGCCGAGGCCAAGCTCGCGGCTTCGGGCGCCCTCGTGACCGCGACAGGCGCTCGGACGGGCCGCTCTCCGCAGGACCGCTTCTTCGTGGCGCACGGCGCGGTCAAGGACCGCGTCGACTGGGGACAGGTGAACCAGCCCGTCGAGCCGCAGGTCTTCGATGCGCTGTTCGGGCGCGTTCGCGCGCACCTCGAGGGAAGGGACCTGTTCGTAGTCGACGGCATCTTCGGCGCCGATCCCGATCACTGCATCAAGCTCCGCGTCATCACGGAGCTCGCCTGGCATGCGCTCTTCGCCCATCAGCTCTTCCGCCGTCCCTCGCCGGAGGAGCTCGCCGAGTTCTCGCCCGAGTTCGCCGTCCTGGCGGCGCCCTCCTACGCGGCTGTGCCCGCGCGCGACGGGACGCGCTCGGACGCGTTCGTGGGCCTCGACCTCGAGCGCAAGCAGATCCTCATCTGCGGCACCGGCTATGCGGGGGAGATCAAGAAGTCGCTGTTCACCGCCGGCAACTATCTCTTCCCGGGGGCGGGCGTGCTGCCCATGCATTGCGCGGCGAACGTCGGTCCGGACGGGGACGTCGCGTTGTTCTTCGGGCTCTCGGGAACGGGCAAGACGACCTTGTCGGCCGATCCGTCGCGTCGCCTCATAGGAGACGACGAACACGGGTGGTCCGACAACGGCGTCTTCAATTTCGAGGGCGGGTGCTATGCCAAGTGCATCCGGCTGTCGCGGAAGAAGGAGCCGCAGATCTGGTCGGCGATCAGGTTCGGCGCCGTCGTCGAGAACGTCGTCATGGACGATGCGTCGCGCGCCGTGGACTTCGACGACGACTCCATCACCGAGAACACACGGGCTGCGTACCCGATCGACTTCGTAACCGGCTACATCCCCGAGGGTCGCGCAGGCCACGCGGACACGATCGTGTTTCTCACCGCCGACGCCTTCGGGGTCTTGCCTCCGGTCGCGAAGCTGTCTGCCGAGGCGGCCGCCTACCACTTCTTGTCCGGCTTCACGTCCAAGCTGGCGGGCACGGAGGCGGGGCTCGGCACCGAGCCGCAGGCCACCTTCTCGGCCTGCTTCGGCGCGCCGTTCCTGCCGCTGGGGCCGTCGGTGTACTCGGACATGCTCGCCGAACGGATCGAGAGGCACGGCGCGCGCGTGTTCCTGGTCAACACGGGGTGGACGGGCGGGCCGTACGGTGTCGGGCGCCGGATAGACCTTCCCGCGACCCGGGCGATCGTGGAGGCCGCGACGTCGGGGACGCTCGACACGGTCGACACCAGGCGCCATCCCATCTTCAACCTCGAAGTCCCCACCGCGTGCCCGGGCGTGCCGAAGGACATGCTCGACCCCCAGTCGACGTGGCGGGACACCGATGCGTACGAGCGTCGAGCCAAGGAGCTGGCGCGCATGTTCGTGGACAACTTCGAGCGCTTCGCGGGGTCGGTGTCCGACGACGTGGTCAAGGCGGGGCCGTCGGTCGACTGAGCCCGGCCCGGGGCGGGGCGCGCCCGTGAGGGTCTCCGCTCTCGGGGAGCACGGGCTGCTCGAACGGATCGCGCGCCGGATCGGGCCCCCGCCCCCATCGGAGGTGTGGGCGGGGGACGACGCCGCGGTCGTGCCATGGCCGGACGCGCAGCTCCTGCTGACCACCGACGTCGTCGTCGAGGGCATCGACTTCAGGCTGGAGTGGTCGTCCCCGGAGGACGCGGGGTGGAAGGCGGTCGCCGCGTCCGTCTCCGACATCGCCGCGATGGGAGGCCGCCCTCAGCATGCGGTCGCGTCCCTCGCCCTGCCCGCAGAGACCCCGGTCGCGCTCGTCGACGAGCTGCTCGACGGGATGCTCGCCGCGGCCGCCCGCTGGGGCGTCTCTCTCGTGGGCGGCGATCTCAGCGGCGCCACCGAGCTGTCGCTCGCGATCGCCGCGGTCGGAGCCGCCGGTCAAGGGGGACCGGTCCTCCGCTCCGCGGCCTGCCCCGGCGACTGCCTCTGCGTCACCGGCTCCCTGGGAGGGGCCCGGGCCGGCCTCGTTGCTCTCGAGCGAGGAGCGAGATCGCCGGATCCGGAGACAGAGGCCGCGCGCGCACGGCAGCTGCGGCCGCTGGCCCGCGTCGACGAGGGCGTGGCCCTCGCCGCGGCGGGCGCGCGCGCGATGATCGACATCTCCGACGGGCTCGTCGTGGACCTGGGGCGACTCATGGCGGCGAGCGGCACCGGATGCGACGTCGATGCCGACGCCGTCCCTGTCGATCCGGCGGTCGAGCCGGTGGCGCGTCGGTGGGCCCTCGATGCTCTCGAGACCGCGTTGGTCGGGGGCGAGGACTACGAGCTGCTGCTTACGATGGAGGAGACGCTCGTCGACGCGGCGCACACGTCGCTCGAGGCGATCGGCACGCCGCTGACCCGCATCGGCGTGGTCACGGAGGGGCCCGCCCGCATCGGAGGGCGGGAGCTGGCGTCGTGGAGGGAGGAGTCGTGGGAGCACCTGCGACCCCGGTTACGGGGCTGAGAACGGCGCTGACGATAGCGGGGTCGGACTCCGGCGGGGGCGCGGGGGTCCAGGCCGACCTCAAGGTCTTCTTCGCCCTCGGATGCCACGGGACGAGCGCGATCACCGCGCTCACAGCGCAGAACACGGTCGCGGTCAACGGGGTGCACGAGGTGCCGACCGAGTTCGTCGTCGCACAGATCGAGGCAGTGGTAGACGACCTCGGGGTGGATGCGGCCAAGACCGGCATGCTCGCGAGCGCCCCGATCATCGATGCCGTCGCCAAGGCGGTCGAGGCCCACGGGCTCGAGGCCCTCGTCGTCGACCCCGTCATGGTGTCGAAGTCCGGCGACCGCCTCCTCGCCGAGGACGCGATCGAGGCCCTGCGCGACCGGCTCCTCCCCCTCGCCCGGGTGATGACGCCCAACCTCCACGAGGCCTCCCTGCTGGTGGGCGAGAGCATCCGGTCGCTCGACGACATGCGGGCCGCGGCGCGCTCGCTGCACGGCCGGGGGACCCGCGCCGTCCTCGTCAAGGGAGGGCACCTCGAGGGCGACGAAGCCGTCGACGTCTTCTTCGACGGGGAGGAGCTCGTCGAGCTGCGCTCCGAACGCTTCGACACAGGCGACACGCATGGCACCGGCTGTGCGCTCGCGGCCGCGATCACGGCGCGGTTGGCCCTCGGCGACGCCACGCTCCCCGCGGTCCGCTTCGCCAAGGACTTCGTCGCCGGCGCGATCCGCAACAGCGTGCGCATCGGGCGAGGCCACGGCCCCGTCAACCCGGGGTGGCGCCTGCCCCTGGAGCGCGCTGCTCGTCCCGGCTAGACCGCGGATGCGCCCCCGGATGAGGCGCGTCACGGCTCGGGCGGCTCGCCG
>DATADD010000054.1:0-7883 GCA_036258675.1 Actinomycetota bacterium
GAACGGCTTCGTGATGTAGTCGTCCGCCCCGAGCTCCAACCCCAGGACCTTGTCGATCTCGGTGTCGCGCGCGGTCAGCATGATGATGGGGACGTTGGACTCTCGGCGGATCTCCTTGCAGATGTCCTCGCCCGGCATGCCGGGCAGCATGAGGTCCAGCAGCACGAGATCGGCCCCCGAGGTCTTGAAGCGCCCGAGACCCTCGGCTCCGTCGGTCGCCCTCGACACCTCGTAGCCCTCGCGCCCCAGCTGGTACTCGAGCGCCTCCCCGAGGCCCGCCTCGTCCTCGATGAGCAGAACCTTGGGCAAGCTCTACCTCCTGTCGGCCTTGTCGCGTGCGGGAGCGCGCCCGCTCCCGCCGTTCCTCGTAGCCAGCGCCGGCAGGCGCGCCGTGAAGGTCGATCCCTCGCCCAGCTCGCTCTGCAGGGTGACGTGGCCCCCGTGCAGCTCGGCCACGTGCTTGACGATCGAGAGCCCCAGCCCCGTGCCGCCGCGCGCGCGCGAGCGGTCCTCGTCGACCCGGTAGAAGCGCTCGAACACACGCGCCTGGGCCTGCAGCGGGATCCCAAGGCCGTCGTCGGCGACACGGAGGACCACGTCGTCGCCCTCGCGGAAGAGGTCGACCCACACCGAGCCCCCCTCCTGCGTGTAGCGGACCGCGTTGTCAACGAGGTTGCGTACGAGGAGATCGAGCTGCTGCTCGTCGCCTCGCACCCACGCGTCGGACGACACCTGCGCCGTGATCGCGAGGCGCTTGGCCTGCGCCGCCCGGCCCGCCTCCTCGAGCACGTTGCGGGCGACCCCGGACAGGTCGATCGCGGTCGTGGAGATGTTGGAGGGATCCTCGACCCGGGAGAGGTCGAGGAGGTCGGCGATGAGCCGCCCCAGGCGCTCGGCCTCGAACACGAGGCGCTCCGAGAACCGCTTCGCCGCGGCGGGGTCGTCCGCGACCGCCTCGCGGATCGCCTCCGCCAGCGCCTGGAGGCTTGCCACGGGACTCTTGAGCTCGTGCGAGGCGTTGGCGACGAACTGCCGGCGGACCTGCTGCGTGCGGAGCTCGTCGGTGACGTCCTGGAGCACGACGACGATGCCGTCGCTGTCCTCGAGGGGGACCGCGCGCACGCGCAGGCTGCGCCGGCCGGGCCACACGCTGACGGTCTCCTCGGCGGGCGCGCCCTCAACGAGGGCGCGGCGCGCCACGGAGAGGACCCCCTCCGAGTTGAGGCGAGGCGGCAGCGAGTCGCCGCGCACGCCGAGCATCCGGCGCGCCGATCGGTTCGCCGCAAGAGGCAGCAGGACCTCGTTGAAGACGACGACGCCCTCTTCGAGACGATCGATAACCTCGAGAGTGCGGCCTCTCTCGCGCTCGAGACGCTCGTCGATGGCGGCGCGCGGCGCGCGCGGCAACGGGCGGCTGGTCGAGCGTTGGCGGACGAGCTGGAGCCACAGGAAGATGACTGCTGCAGCCAGAGCGGCCGTCACGGCGACGAGGATGGCTTCGGTCACGTTGCGTTCACTTCCTTGCCCGGCAGTGTAGTGGGCGGGGTCGGCGCGAGCACGCGAAACGCCTGGTAGAGCGCCTGAGTTCATGAACTGTTCGCCGCTCGTTCAGACCCGGATGAAACGCCTGACGTAGGCTCGTCGGATGGTTCGGATCAACTTCGCCGAAGAGCTCGAGACAACCGAGAGCACCCTCCTCGCCGAGGGCGGGCTCGTGCGCGACCAGCTGGAGCGCGTGCTGCAGGCGCTGGCGAAGAGGGATCCCGATCTCGCCCAGGACATCGTGTCGGGCGACGACCGCGTCGACGACCTCTACCTCGCGATCCAGTCCCGCATCCTCAACCTGCTCGCGCTCCAGGCGCCGGTCGCCCGCGACCTGCGGCTCGTCAGCGCGATCATTCACTGCAACCTTCATGTCGAGCGGATGGGCGACCTCTGCGTCAACATCGCCAAGTTCATCCGCCAGGAGCATCCCTACCCGCCGGCCTCGCCGATGGTTACGCGGCTCACGGACATGGGCGAGCGCGCCCTCGAGATGCTCGACCTCGCGCTGTCCGCGTTCTCGACGCGCGATCTGGCGCTCGCGGAGGAGCTGCCCGACAAGGACAACGTTCTCGATGTCCTCAACCGCGGCATGCTCGCGGAGCTCAAGCAGTACGCAGGGGACGAGGAGAGCTTCGAGTGGGCGACGAACCTCGTGCTCGTCGCTCGCTACCTCGAGCGCTTCGGGGACCACGCGGTCGACATCGGCGAGCAGATCTCGTTCCTCGTCACCGGCGTCTTCCGCGAGTTCACGGACGCCTCTCACCCGGACCGGAGCCCGTCGGCTCGAGCCTGAGCAGGGTTGCCTCGGGCCGGCACGCGAACCTTATCGGCGAGAACCTGCTCGCCGAGAGCCCCGGGCTCACGTGCAGCCAACCGCCGCCCACTCGGTGCAAACCTGCCGCCAGCGACGCGGGCAGGGAGCAGTTCGTGACGACGGCGCCGAATCCCGGGACCCTGACCTGTCCCCCGTGGGTGTGGCCGGCCACGACGAGGTCGAAGCCGGCGAGCAGCCACTCCGACACGACGTCGGGGGCGTGCACGAGCCCGATCGCGAGCACGTCGTCCCGGCCCCGCTCGATGTGGTCGGTGGTGTGACGGTCGAGGTAGGGATCGTCGACGCCCGCCATCCTGATGGGCCCGTATGGGGACCCGAGGACGTAGGTGGTGTTGATGAGCGGGATCCATCCGTCCTCGTGCAGGCCGTCCTGCAGCTTGCGCGTGTCGGCGGGGTGCGACTGCTTGCGCGGCTTCGACCGCGTGAAGTACTTCGTCCACGGATCGAACCGTGATTGATAGTAGTCGTGTGATCCGAGCACGTAGAAGCGTCCCAGGCGCGCCTCGAGCCGCGCGAAGCATTCGAGCAGCGGATCGATGCCGCCGTCGTCGTCGATGAAGTCGCCGGTTGCGACGACGATGTCGGGCGTCTCCTCCAGTAGCTTCGGGAGCGTCTCGAGCCACGCCCGCAGACGGCGGCTTCGGCGCCGCATGTGCGTGTCGGAGACATGCAGGATCGTCAGCGAGGGCGCGCCGGCGGGCAACGGCACCCGCTTCGTGGTGAGCCGGAAGAGCATGGGCTCGACGAACGAGTACGTTCCCAGCGCCGCTCCCGTCAAGGCGGCCACGCGGAAGAGCTTCATCCGTTCGAGGATACTTGTGCGGTGAGGATCTCCCTGCGGCAGAAGATCGTCGGCGGGTTCGGTCTCCTGCTCGCCCTCATCGCGTTGCTCGGATGGGTGACGTTGTCGCTGTTCAACTCGCTGCGAAGCGTCCAGCGACAGGTGTTCAACGAGGCCTTTCCCGGGCTCGTGACGGTTGATCAGATCGACCGCTCCTACACCGCACAGACGGCCGCGATCAGCCGCTACCTCATCAACAGCCAGGACCGCGTGCTCGTCCGCTACAACACCGAGGTCGAGAACTCGCGCTTCTGGGAGCGGCAGGCGACGGAGCTGTTCACGTCTGGAGAGGAGCGCGCGAGCCTCGAGGGGATCAAGGAAGCGGGTCAGCGCCTGCACGCGCTCATCGACAACAAAGTGATCCCCTTGGCGGCGCGCGGCGACCGGACGCTCGCCTTCAGCGTTCTCGATCAGGGCGAGGCCCTCATAAAGGAGATCGAGACCAACGGCACCGTGCTGCGCGACCTGCAGGAGAGCCTCGTCAGAGAGAGCGAGATGCAGGTGGAGCGACGCAACACCCAGGCGCTCGTGACGCTGTCGATCGTGACGGTCGGCGCGTTGGCCATCGGGGTTCTGGTCGCCTTCATCCTGCCGCGCCGCCTCGCGGCCAACATCTCCCGGCTCGTGGAGGCGGTGAGAGCGACGGGGCGCGGCGACTTCAACAGCCGGGTCGAGATCCACTCCGGCGACGAGGTCGAGGAGCTCGCCGTCCGCTTCGGCGAGATGCAGGCGGGTCTGCAGCGGCTACACCAGCTCGTCGCCCAGGACCGGGAGCTCGAGATCGCCGCGAGCATCCAGCAGAACCTGCTGCAGCGCACCGTGCCGCAGCCACCCGGTCTCGTCCTCACACCGGTCCAGCGGCAGGCCAACCTCGTGGGCGGGGACTGGTACGACGTCGACAGCGCGGACGGGACCCTGTGCGTGGTCGTGGGAGACGCGTCGGGCAAGGGGATCGGCGCGGCGCTGATCGCGACCGTGACGCTGTCGGTGCTGCGGGCGGAGCGGAGGCTCGGCGCATCGAGCGGGCGCATCATCCAGCGCGTCAACGAGGCCCTGCGCGAGGCGACCGACGCGGACTCGTTCACGACGATGGTCTACGCGGTCGTGGACCCGGCCTCGGGTGAGGCGAGGTGGTTCAACATGGGCCACCCCGCGCCGTTCCTGATCCGCTCCGACCCGGGCGACGGCGAGCCGCGCGCGCGGTTCGTGGAGGGCCCGCGCAACCGGGCGCTGGGATGGTTCGAGGACCCCGGGCTCGCCGACACCTCGGTGCACCTGCGGCCCGGTGACCGGCTCGTGTTCTACACCGACGGCTTCCTCGAGGCGAAGTCCCCCGCGGGCGACATGTTCGGCGAGGAGCGCCTCGCGAGCGAGCTCCAGGCCCGGGCGGGGGCGCGCCCCGAGGCGGTCGGCGACGACCTCGTCCGGGGGGTCGAGCGGTTCGCTGCCGGTAAGCTGGAGGACGACCTGACCATGCTTATCCTCGAATTCGAGGGGGTACCGCTGGGAGAGGGGGTCGCCCGGCGGTCGACAGGAGACGAACCTTGGCACAGCAGAAGGTAGACATCGATATCGAAGACTCCGGGGACTACCGGGTGTTGCGGCCGCAGGGAGACCTCGACGTCTACACGGTGGGCTCGCTGCGCGACGCGCTCGGCAAGCTCATCGAGGACAAGGGCAGCCGCGTCGTCGTCGACCTCGACGGCGTCCCGTTCATGGATTCCTCCGGCCTCGGCGCTCTCATGGGCGGGGTGCGGCGTCTGCGCGAGAGCGGCGGCGACCTCGCCATCTCGTGCACGCGCGAGCAGCACCTCAAGCTGTTCACGATCACGGGCTTCGGCGAGGGAGTGTCGATCGCGCCCACGGTGGAAGAGGCGGCCAAGGGCTTTCGCGGCTGACGCCTTCCCCGGACTAGTCCTTTCGCGCTACTCCCTCGATAGCCCGCGGCCGGTCCCAAAACGGCCCCGTTGGGCTATCGGTTTTCGCGTCCTCCGACGGTACCGTCACGGTGGGTATCGGGAGGTTGCACAGCTTCGGGGGAGGTTTGGGCAGGTTGCGGGGGGGACCGGTAGACATCGCGATCCAGAACTGGCGCGCCTACGCGGCCTGCGCCGAGACCGATCCGGACCTGTGGTTCGCGGCGGGGGCGATCGAGCACAAGATGGCCAAGCGCATCTGCCGGGTTTGTCCGGTACGCGAGCAGTGCCTCGCCTACGCCATGGAGGAGCCGGTGGACCACGGCGTCTGGGGCGGCCTCACCGAGCGCGAGCGCCGGCGCTACCGCCGCCAGGCGGGCGAGGGCGACTGGCGGGCGCTGATCGCCTGACCCTCCGGCGGGCTCCCGAGGGGCTCAGCCCCGCAGGACGAGCTCGAGGATGTCGCATTCGTCGCGCCAGCGGCGCGCCGTCTCCTCGGGGAGGCCCGGGATGTTGAGGCGCTTCTCCGCGATCCTCTCCGCGACCTCGTCCCACTCCGGCCCCGGAGGGATCACGCGCACGTCGGCGGGCAGCTCGGCCACGCTCGCGTTCTTGCCCTTCCATCGCAGCACGACCTCGGCCTCGCGCAGCCGCTTGGCGCCCGGGATCGTCTGCTGTCGCTCGCCCGACAGGACGTAGAGCTTCGACGCCTTGGCGTCGTAGAGGTACCAGACGGGCATCGTGCGCTGGCGCTCGCCGTCGTTCCAGCGCAGCCACAGGATCGTCGACTTCTTGAGCGACTCCTGGACCGCGGGGTCGGCGGGGCGCCCCGAGCCGGAGCGGCTCGGAAGGGTGATCCCCTCGCCCACCTGCACGACGACGTCGTCCCACCTCAGGTCGGTCGCGGTCAGGACGTACCACTCCGAGAGGTCGAAGAAGCCCGTGATCGCCTCCGCGGGAGTGGCGTAGTCGGCGTGGTGGGCGAGCTGGATCTCGCCGTCGGGCCGCTCCGCGAAGCAGAACACCCAGTTGCGGAACTCGGGCGAGAGGTAGCACTCGGCCCAGTGGACGCGCGGCTCGGCGACCTCGAGGTGCAGTCCGATCGACTGCCCCGGGACGCTCGCCTCGAACGCCGTCCAGTAGACCTGCACGACACGCCGCACGCTGTCCTCGAGCTCGATCCGCAGCACGCCCTTCGCGGAGTCGGCCGCGCCCTCCTCGAGGCTGTGGCGGGCGAGGGCGCGCCCGACCTGCTGCAGGATCGGGGCGAGTCTCGCGGGGGTGCGCGGCTCGGCTATCGCCATCACGCGAACGGAGACGTCTCCCACGCCGAGCGCAGCATGAAGAACGCCGCCGGCAGGAAGCCGAGGGCGAACAGCGCGAGCTGGGCGTAGGCGAACATCCTCTGCTTGAGGGCGAGCGAGGGCCAGAAGTCGAACAGGATGATCCTCATGCCGTTGATGGCGTGGAACAGCGTCGCGGCCACGAGCGCGACCTCGATCGGCTTGAACCACCACTGTTTGTAGAGCGAGATGGTCTCGTTGTAGAGCTCGGGCCCGAACCCGATCCCGAACGTGTCGACGATGTGACCGAACAGGAACGCGACCACGAGCACGCCCGTGATCCGGTGTGCCGCCCACGACCACTGCCCTATTCCGCCCCTGTATGCGGGGCCGCGCGCGGCCTTGCCGAGGCGCAGGAGGTCGATGACGAGGTAGGCCACGAAGACGCCCGATCCCGCGGTGAGTACGAAGACGAGCCCTTCGATGAGCTTTGCTTCGAGCACGACGCCTAGCCTACTTGAGGCCGGGCGCGACCACGGGCTCGCGGCTCAGCGGCGCGCCGCGGTCCGGGCCGGGGCGAAGAGCCGCTCCGCGATCGCGACGAGGCCGGGGACGTCGACCGCCTCGCGCTCGAGGTAGGGGACCCGGATCCAGAGGTGGCGCGGGATCCTGCGGGCGAGGTGGGCGAGGTTGGCCTCCTCCGAGCGGACGATGCTCATGAAGTTGGCCTCGTTGTCGACGAGCTTGGCGAGCAGCGGGCCGCGGCCGTCCGCGCTCCGCAGGCGCCCGAGCTGGCGCGCCGTCACCGAGACGCCGTCGCCCAAGCGGGGGTGGACGCGGTTCACGACGAGCGCGCCGAAGGGAAGGCCCGCCTCGTCGAGGCGCGTCACGAACAGCGTCGCCTCCTCGACCGCTTCCTCCGCGGGGGACGTGACGACGACGAACGAGGTCTCCTGCGAGCGAAGCAGCGCCGAGACGTCCCTCGCCCGCTGCTTGAAGCCGTCGTACATGCCCTCGAGGTTGGCGAAGAACTCCGCCGTGTCGCTGAGGACCTCGGCGCCGACGATGCGCTGCACGACCTTGAGGAACGCGGTCGCCGCGACGTTTGCGAAGCGCATGAGGCCACCGCCCGCCTTCATGTAGGGCATGAGGAGCCAGCGCAGCACGCGGCTCTCGAGGAAGTCCGTCATGCGCTGGGGCGCGTCGAGGAAGTCGAGTGCGTTGCGCGTGGGGGGCGTGTCGATGACGATGAGATCGAAGCGGCCCTCGGTGTGCAGCTCGTAGAGCTTCTCCATCGCCATGTACTCCTGGCTGCCCGACACCGTCGCGGAGATGTTGCGGTAGAAGCGATTGGAGAGGATCCGCTCCGCCTGCTCCGGCGAGGGCGCGTACTGGGTGACGACCTTGTCGAAGGTCGTCTTCGTGTCGAGCATCATGGCGAACAGCTCGCCGGCCGCGTCGAT
>DATADD010000055.1:0-1690 GCA_036258675.1 Actinomycetota bacterium
GGGTCGACGCGCTCGCGGTCCTGGCCTTCGACCGCGAGCTCGCGTCGTGGCCGCCCGAGCGGTTCGCCGCCGAGGTGCTGGCGCGCCGCCTCCGGGCGCGGGCGGTGCTCGTGGGACGGGGATGGCGCTTCGGCCACGGCGCCTCGGGAGACGTCGCCCTGCTCGCGCGCCTCGGGGCGAAGCTCGGCTTCGAGGTCGAGGGGGTCGCGTTGACTTCGGCGGCCGGGGGCCCCGTGTCCTCGAGCCGGATCCGGGCCGCGGCGGCGGCGGGCGACATGGCCCTCTGTCGGCGGCTCCTCGGCCGCCCTTTCGAGGTCGAGGGGACGGTCGTGCGCGGAGACCAAAGGGGCCGACAGCTCGGCTACCCGACCGCCAACCTCGCGCTCGATCCCGCGCTCGCGCGTCCCGCGCGCGGCGTGTACGCGGCCGACGCGACGTGGCCCGGCGGCGCCCGAAGGGCCGCGGTCAACGTGGGCGTGAACCCTCAGTTCGGGGGCTCGGACACGGACCCCCTCCGGGTCGAGGTCCACCTCCTGGATTTCGACGAGGACCTCTACGGGGTGACGCTCAGGGTCGCGTTCCTGCACCGGCTGCGCGACGAGCTCGTGTTCCCGTCCGTCGACGAGCTCCTCGCCCAGATGGAGCTCGACGTCCGGGCCGCAGCACGGCCGACCTGGTAGCATGAGCCGTCCCCGGCGGCCTCGCCGCCGGACGCGATCAGGAGGACCCGACCCAACCCCATGGCACTGCTAGGCGAAGAGAAGCGCGACATCGTGGCGGCTCATGCGCGCGCCCAAGGCGACACCGGGTCGCCCGAGGTGCAGGTGGCGCTGCTGTCGAGGCGCATCTCCGAGCTGACGGAGCATCTCAAGACGCATCCGAAGGATCACCACTCGCGTCGAGGGCTGCTGCGGATGGTGGGGCGCCGCCGGCGTCTGCTCGCCTACCTTCAGCGAGAGGACGTGGAGCGCTACCGAAGCCTCATCGCCCGGCTCGGGCTGCGACGCTAGGGCGGGACGGGCGCTGGTCGCAAGGACGCAAGCGAAGAGGGCCGGCTCGGCGCCGTGCGCCTCAGGTCGGTTATCAGTCGTGAGCCCGCAGCGAAGCCTGCGGCCTCTCCACTGAGAATCGACCCGGCTGGCATCTCTTCTGGACGGATGAACCCGGGCACGGCCCGGGCCGAGCGCAGGAGGGATGCAGTGATCCCCAGTCGCAAGACCGCGGAACGCAAGATCGGCGCGGAGGTATTCAGGCTCGAGACGGGGAGGCTGGCGGGCCAGGCCGGCGGAGCGGTGCTCGCCTCGGTGGGCGAGACGACGGTCCTCGCGACCGCGACCGCGTCGTCGCCGCGAGGGGAGGGCGACTTCTTCCCGCTGACCGTCGACGTCGAGGAGCGCATGTACGCCGCGGGCAAGATCCCCGGCGGCTTCTTCCGGCGCGAGGGCAGGGCGACGGAGAAGGCGATCCTTACGGCGCGCCTCATCGACCGGCCGCTGCGGCCTTCGTTCCCCACGGGCTTCCGCCACGAGGTTCACGTCGTGGTGACCGCCCTCACGGTGGACGGAGACAACCCGATGGACGTGCTCGCGATGAACGCCGCCTCCGCCGCCCTCGCGGTGTCCGACATCCCCTTCGAGGGCCCGGTGGGGTCGACGCGCCTGTCGCACATCGACGGCGAGTGGGTGGCCAA
>DATADD010000056.1:0-1962 GCA_036258675.1 Actinomycetota bacterium
TCGACGTGGGGGTGGGCGTTGGCGTCGGTGGGCGCCCCGTGGGTGGCCCAGCGCGTGTGCCCGATGCCGAGCGAACCATCGAACCGCTCGGGGTCGAGGGCTGACACGAGCGCGTCGAGCTTCCCCGCGCGCCTCGCCACCTGGATCGACCCCTCGGAGAGGACCGCGACCCCGGCGGAGTCGTAGCCGCGGTACTCGAGCTTGGCCATGCCGTCGAGCAGGACGGGCAACGCCTCGTCCCTGCCGGCGCGGCCGACGTAGCCGACGATGCCGCACATATGCGCTCCTCCTGTCCAGACGCATCGCGTCGCGGATGCGTCCCCCCTGGCCGCACACCGCTCTCACGGCGCGCCGCACCAGCCCCGTTCCGGTACGAGAGGAGCCACGCCGATGCCGGTTTGTGCGCCGGGATCGCTCTCGGGTTTTGTCGGCACCGTCACGACAGTGGCCTGCCGAGGGTCACCCGCCGAGTGGGCCCGTGGGCCCTCCGAGATCCCCTACCTCGTCGACTCGTCCCCTCCACGACGAGCCCTGGCGCTAGCTCCTGGTGTGCTTCCTCTCGGGCCGCGAGGATAGCAAGACTCCGGCGCCGACGCCCTTGCACCGATCGGCCGGTCACGCGAGCTGTTCGGCGACCTCCTCGGCGAGCCTCTGCGCCGATGCGCGCGCGACCGACTCCTCCGATGCCTCCACCATCACTCGCACGAGCGGCTCGGTGCCGGAGGCCCGCAGCAGGACGCGGCCGTCGCCCCCGAGCGTGCGCTCGACCTCGGCGACCTCGTCCCACAGCTTCTCCGCGCTCTCGAGCGCGTCGCGCGACGCCACGGGGACGTTGACGAGCACCTGCGGCCACGGCTCGTAGAAGTGCGTGAGCTCGTACAGGCTCGCGTCGCCCTTCGCGACGCACTGCGCGACGTGCAGCCCCGTGAGGATCCCGTCGCCGGTCGCGGCATGGCGCCCGAAGATGATGTGGCCGGACTGCTCGCCGCCCAGCACCGCGCCCCTCTCGACCATCTCCTCGACGACGAACCTGTCCCCCACGGGGGCGACGAGCACCTCGATCCCGCGCTCCTCGAGGGCGCGCCGGAAGGCGCCGTTGGACATCACGGTGGCGACGACCTCGTTGCCGTCGAGGTCGCCCGAGGCCTGCAACGCGAGGGCGAGCATCCCGAGGATGCGATCCCCGTCGACGATCCCGCCCCGCTCGTCGACCGCCAGGACGCGGTCGGCGTCGCCGTCGAAGGCAAGCCCGAGACGCGCTCCCTCGTCCACCACCCGGCGCGCGACCGCATCCATCGCCGTCGATCCGCAACCGACGTTTATGCGGCTTCCATCGGGCTCCGCGTTCATCGCGACGACGTCGGCGCCGGCGGCCTCGAACGCGCGCGGCCCCACGTCCCAGGCGGCCCCGAAGGCGCAGTCGAGGACGACTCTGACTCCGTCGAGGTCGACCGACAGCGTCGACAGGAGGTGGTCGAGGTAGCGGTTGCTCGCGTCGGGGAGTGGCCCGATCGTGCCGACGCCCGCTCCCACGGGGAGCTCCTCGACGCTCGCCTCGGCGAGGCGCGCCTCGATGTCCTCCTCGACGTCGCCGCTCAGCTTCATCCCCCCGGAGGTGAAGAACTTGATGCCGTTGTCGTGGACGGGGTTGTGCGACGCGGACACGACCGCCCCCGCGCGCACGCCCTCCTGGGTCGAGAGCCACGCGACCGCGGGCGAGGGCAGGATCCCACCCGCGCGGACGCCCGCGCCCGCGGAGCAGAGCCCCGCCGCGAGCGCGGCCTCGAGCATCGGACCCGACAGACGCGTGTCGCGCCCCACCACGATCTGCCCTCCGTCCCGGGCGAGCACCGCGCCCGCGGCGCGCCCGAGCGCGAGCGCGAGGTCGGGGGTGAGGTCGCGATTGGCCACACCCCTGATCCCATCGGTACCGAACAGCCGCGGCATGGCGCAATATTGGCA
>DATADD010000057.1:0-28441 GCA_036258675.1 Actinomycetota bacterium
GGCCGCGGTCGCCCTCGCCGCCGGGGGCGGGGTGCTCGGCTGGCTCCTGCGGCGCCTCGGGGGCCCCGACACCGACGTCGCCCTGGCCGAGCCGTCGCGGCGGGCCGCGCGCCCGCGGCGGGGGCCGTGGCCGGACATCCCGGGCCTGCCCCCGGAGGTGACCTCGTCCTCGGCCCACTACGTCGTGGACATCAACCTCGTGCGCCCCGTCGTGGAGGCGGAGGGATGGACGCTGCGCGTCCACGGCGATGTCGCCGAGCCGCTCGAGCTCGGGTTCGAGGGGCTGCAGCGCGAGTTCGAGGTCGTGGAGGAGTACGCGGTCCTCGCGTGCGTGTCCAACGAGGTCGGCGGACACCTCGTGGGGCACTCGTTGTGGGGCGGGGTTCGGCTCGCCGACGTGCTGGCGCGGGCCGGGCCCCGACCGGGAGCCGTCGACGTGGTGTTTCGGGCCGCCGACGGCTACTCGGACTCGATCCCCCTCGCGATCGCCCGCGACCGCTCGGTCCTGCTCGCGACGGCGCAGAACCGCCGCCCGCTGACGCAGGACCACGGATTCCCGTGCCGCGTGCGGGTCCCTCCGATCTACGGCATGAAGAACGTGAAGTGGGTGCAGTCGATCGAGGTGGTCGGTTCCGACTACGAGGGCTACTGGCAGAGACGGGGATGGTCCGACACCGCCACGGTGCGGACCCAGTCCCGCATCGACGTCGCCGGCGACGACGGGACCGCCCGCGTCGGCGTCCCCACCTGGGTCGCGGGGATCGCGTGGGCGGGCGACCGCGGCGTGGCCGCGGTCGAGGTCTCGACCGACGGGGGCGCGTCGTGGCGGGAGGCGGAGCTGCGCGCCCCGATCGGTCCCCTGTCGTGGCGGCAATGGGCGCTGCGCTGGATCCCGGAGCGGGCCGGCGACGTCGAGGTCGTGTGCCGGGCCACGGACGGCGACGGGGTCCTCCAGACCGCGGCGCGGGCGACCCCCCATCCCGCGGGTGCCACCGGGCGGCACTCGGTCACGGTGTCGGTGTCGTGACTCGGCCCCCGTTCACGGCCCCCCTCTCGAGGCTGCGAACTCCGCCGCGGTCATGGAGAAGACGAGGTGGGGCCAACCGCCCCGCTCGGTCTCCTTCCACACCGTGAGCCCGATCTTCTCCGCCACCCGCTTCGAGGCCAGGTTGACCGGGCGGATGAGCGAGATGAGCCGCGGCACCCCGATCGTCTCGAAGGCGTAGTCCCGGCACGCGCCGCCCGCCTCCGTGGCGAGGCCCCGCCCCCACAGTCGCCGGTGCACGTGCCAGCCGACCTCCACCTCGTCGACGCCGTCGACGTTCTGCACGGTGAGCCCGCAGTCCCCCGCGAACCCGCTGCCGTCCTTGAGCTCCATCGCCCACAGCCCGAACCCGTTGACGTCGTAGCTGCCGAGGTTCCACTCGATCCAACGGCGGCACTCCGTGCGGGAGAAGGGGTGGGGGTAGAAGCTCATCGTCTCCGCGTCGCCGAGAACGCCCGCGAGCGCGTCGAGGTCGTCGAGGCGGAACCGTCGCAGGACGAGGCGGGAGGTCTCGAGGACGGGGTCGGAGCTCACCGTCCTCAACCTACAGAGTCAACCCGGGGTCGGGCCCGGTCGATAGACGTCTATGGCGATCGGCAGGACGCTCGCGGATGCCTCGTTGCTCGACGAGCTCGCCCGGACGCTCGAGCCCGGGGTGCTGCGCCCGGTCTTCCAGCCGGTCGTCGACCTCTCCCGGGACGAGGTCATCGGCTACGAGGCTTTCGCGCGCGGCCCTCTCGGCTCTCGACTGGAGCGCCCCGACAACCTGTTCGCGGCCGCGCGCGCCGCGAACCGCACGGCCGACCTCGACTGGGCGTGCCGCGCCGCGGCCGCGCGCGGGGCGCTCGAGGGCGGCCTCCGCCCGCCTCTGACCCTGTTCCTGAACGTCGACCAGGCGTCGCTTCACCGGCCCGTGCCGCCCGCATTCAAGGAGGTCTGGACGCGGGCCGAGTCGCGCCTGCGGGTCGTGCTCGACATAACGGAGCGCGCCCTCACGGACCGCCCCACGGAGCTGCTGTGGAGCGTCGAGTGGGCGCGCGACCTCGGGTGGGGCATCGCTCTCGACGACGTCGGCGCCGATCCTCGTTCGCTTGCGATGCTGCCGTTCCTGCGGCCCGACGTCATCAAGCTCGATCTCGCGCGACTCCGCCCCCGGCCCTCCCTCGAGACCGCGGACGTGGTCCACGCGGTCGCCGCCGAGGCGGAGCGGACCGGCGCCGTCGTCGTCGCCGAGGGGGTCGAAACCCCGGCCGGGCGAGAGGCCGCCGAGGCGATGGGGGCGTCGCTCGCCCAGGGCTGGCTCTTCGGGCGCCCGGGACCGCTCCCGCGCCCGCTGCCCGACGGGATCGAGCCGCTCCCGATCAGGCCGCGCGGGTGGGACGTGCCCGTCGCCTTCACGCCCTTCGACGTCCTGTCAGCCCACCGGCCCGTTCGCCGGGGCACCAAGCGCGTACTGCTCTCGCTGACGCGCGCGCTCGAGCGCCGCGCCTGCGCCGGCGGCGACGCGCCCGTGGTGCTGAGCGCGTTCCAGGACGAGCGCTTCTACACCCCCGCCACCAACGAGATCTACGAGGATCTCGCGGGGCGCGCCGCGTTCGTGGCGGCGCTCGGCGTCGGGATGGGGCCGAGCCCCGGCAGAGGGGTGAGGGGCGCGCCCCTGTTCGCGCGCGATCCTCTGCGAGGCGAGTGGGTGGTGGCGGTCGTGAGCCCGCACTTCGCGGCCGCGGTGGCGGCGCGCGACCTCGGCGACGACGAGCCGGACCACGACCGCCGCTTCGACTACGCGATCACCCACAACAGAGATCTCGTGCTGCAGGTCGCCCTCGGGCTGATGGTGAAGGTGATCGCCGTCTGACCGACGGCCGCTCAGCCCGTCGCGAGCGGCTCGAAGTGGATCAACACCGGGCCCACGTCCGCGTGCGACGAGCGGATCGCCTGCTCGATACGCGTGGACGCGGCGTGGATGCGGGCGAGCGGGAGATCCGGTCTGCCGGTCACGTGGGCCACAACCGCGAGCTCTCCACCGGAGGACGTGACGACGACCTCGTGGCAATCGAGCACGTCGGGCTCGCGCTGCGCGAGCCGCGTCACGGAGTCGACGAGGTCGCGTCTCTCCGCGGTCGCGTCGCGCCCGGGCGCGGTCGCCTCGAGCGGCTCGATGTGCGAGTCGACGCGGGCATCGTCGCCGACCTCTTGCCGGACCGAGCTCTCGATGTCGTCCGAGAGCCGGTGGGCCTCCTGCAACGAGAGACCGGGGCGCGCCTTGGCGTGCAGTGTGATGCGCAGGTGCGCTCCCTCGGAGTTCTCGATCGACCGCACCGAGACGTTGTGCACCTCGTGGATGTCGTCCACGCGGCTCGCCGCCGCCTGTACGCGCTCGACGAGCTCGCTCGTCTCGGCCACGGGCTCGACGTGCACGACGACGTCTGTTCCGGGGACCGCGCGGTCGATCTCGCGCTCGACCCGCTCCGCGATGTCGTGCGCTCGCTCGAGCGACGTGGTCCTTCCCGCCGCCACCGTGACGTCCGCGAACAGCCTGCTCCCCGTGCCGCGCACGCGCACGCGCCGCGTCTCGGCGACACCGGCGGCGGCCGTCGTGGCCGCCTCGATCTGCCCGGCCCGGGCGGGCGCCCGGTCCATGAGCACGTCCACGGAGCGCTTCCCGAGGCGCGCCGCGGCGACGGTCACGGCCGCGGCCACGACGAGGGCGCCGATCGCGTCGGCCCCCTCGAAGCCCGCGCGGACGGCCACGAGGCTGGCGAGCGCGACCAGCGCGGTCCCGACGTCGGCGGCGAGGTTCAGCGCGCCCGCGCGCAACGCATCCGAGCCGTGCGCGCGCGCGGCGCCGGTCAGGTAGCGCACGCGCAGTACGTCAACGACCGCGGACGCCGCCATGAGCGCGATCGCCCCGGCGGGCGCCCCGACGTCGGGCGCCTCGCCGGCGACCCGGCGTGCGGCCTCCAGAACGACCCCGCCCACGACGGCGATCAGGAGCAGGGTCTGGGTGAACGCGGCGAGGTTCTCCGCCTTGCCGTGCCCGTAGTGATGGCTCTCGTCGGCGGGCTTGTCGGCGACGCGCACGGCGACGAACACGAGGGTGAGGCCGACGACGTCGACGACCGAGTCGAGCGCCTGCGACAGGATCGCGAGGCTGCCGGTGGCGGCCCACGTCGCGACCTTGGCCATCCCGAGCAGCACCGTGACCACGAGCGCCACCGCCGCGGCCCGGCGCGCCCCGCCGGTGGAGCGCCCGCGTCCCGCGCCCGCGACGGGCGCCGCGCTCTCTTCCATCCCGACTAGCGTATGCCGCCCCCATGCGCGTGCTCGGCTCGCCCGACCGCGGCGGGAGGATGGCTGCGATGACTTTCTCGACGAGCTCGCTGTCCGTGGTGTGCGACGGTCTTCAACTTCCGGGAGGGTCGTGCATCCCGGCGCGCCCGCGCGGCGGCGCCGCGCTTCTGCACGGGATCCCCTCGAGCGCTGCGCCCGAGCCCGGCGACGAGGGCTACGGAGGACTCGCGGCGCGCTTCGCGGCGCGGGGATGGGCGGCCGTGTGGACGGACATGCGCGCGGCGCGGGGGTCGCCGGGGTGGTTCTCGATCGAGGGGTGGGTGCGCGACGCGCGCGCGGTCGTCGACGCGGTGCGCGCACTCCCGGGGTTGGAGGGGCTGCCGGTCGCGCTCGTCGGCTCCTCGGCGGGCGGCGCGGTCTCGGTCGAGGCGGCGCGCCGGGGCGCGCCCATCGACGCCCTCGTGCTGCTCGCCTCTCCCGCGGCGTGGATCTCGTTCGCCGCCGACGCGCCGGCCGCGCTCCGGCGGATCACGCGCGATGCGGGCATGGCGGTCGCTCCCGAGGTGTTCGCCGACCCGCAGGGGTGGGTGGCCGAGTTCGACCGTGTCGTGCCGGAGAGATCGATCGCCGACGTCGACGTTCCCACGCTCGTCGTGCACGGGGACCGTGACGATGTCGTCCCGGTCGAGCATGCGCATCGCATCGCCGCCGCGGCCCGCCGCGCCGACCTCCTCGTCGTGGCCGGGGCCGACCATCGCCTGCGGCTGCGTCCGGACGTCGTCGAGCTCGTGCTCGATTGGCTCGAGCGCACCCTGTGACGGCAGCGGTCTCCGTCCTCGTCGGCGCCGGCCTCCTCGCCGCCCTCGCCGCGGGCTTGGGCGGGGGCTTCGACGCCGTGGCGATCGTCCTGTTCGCCGCGCTCGCGGCGGTCGGGGCACTGGGGATCGCGGTGGCGCGCCGGTCGACCGGGGGCGGGGCCGGTCCGGCCCGCTGCGCCGGCTGCGGCGGCCTCGTTTCCCGGGCGGCGCCCCTGTGCAAGCACTGCGGCGCGCCGCTTCCGGCGGGACGGAGGGACGCGCGGAGCTAGAGCAGAGACGACTGGTTGGTCGGCCGCCTGCGCGCGCGCTCGTCGCCCTCGGAGGAGTCGGCCGCGGGGTGCTCGACCACGGCCACCACGCGGGCCGCCATGAAGCGCCCGCTCCGGACGACGACCCCGCTGCGGGTGACCTCGGACACCTCGACGACCCCCCTGACGTTGGAGACCTCGACGCGGCGGCCCGCCTTCGTGGCCGCGATCTCGTATGTCTTCGTCCCGTCGCCCACGTCCACGACGACCTCGACGCGGTCACCCCTCATGGGCGCCATCGTCGCATGCCGGCTGCGCTCGGGCCAGGGGCACGGTCGACCGCCGTGTATCGTCGCGCGGAACGATCGAGCCTCAGGGAGGCCTTCTGTGGCTGACTCCCAGTCCTTCGACGTCGTGATCCTCGGTGGGGGCAACGCCGGTTACGCGGCCGCCTTCCGCGCCGCCTCGCTCGGCATGAGCGTCGCCCTCGTCGAGAGCGCAAAGGTGGGAGGCACGTGTCTGCACCGCGGGTGCATCCCGACCAAGGCGCTGCTGCATGCGGCCGACCTCGTCGACGAGATCCGGGGCGCGGGCGAGTTCGGTCTCATCGTCCAGGAGCCGGAGGTCGACTGGGGCAAGGTGCTGGACTTCAAGGACTCAGTCGTGGGGCGCATGTACAAGGGGCTCTCCGGGCTCGTCAAGCGGCGCAAGGAGCTCGAGCTCGTGGAGGGGACGGGCGTGGTGAAGGACGCGAGCACCGTCGTCGTCGACACGGGCGACGGAGAGCGTCAGCTTCGCGCCGACAAGGGGCTCGTGCTCGCGCCGGGCTCGTTCGCGCGCGACCTGCCCTTCATCGAGGCCGACGGCGACAGGGTTCACAACTCGAACCACGGCCTCCAGGCACAGGACATCCCCGATTCGGTCGTCGTCGTCGGCGGCAACTACATCGGGCTCGAGTTCGCGAGCGTGTACCGGTCCTTCGGGGCCGACGTCCAGGTCGTGGAGATGCTCGATCGGATCGCTCCCGCCGAGGACGACGACGTATCCAAGATGCTGCGCAAGCTGCTCGAGAGGCGCGGGATGAAGTTCCATCTCGGGGTCGAGGTGACGGGGGCCGAGACAACCGAGTCCGGAGTCGAGGTCGCCATCGTCGCGGACGGCGACGAGCAGACGCTGACGGCGGATCGCATGTTCGTCGCGATCGGGCGCGGTCCCCGCACGGAGGGGATCGGCCTCGACGACATCGGGGTCGAGACCGACCGCGGGTTCATAGTCGTCAAGCCGACGTTCGAGACGTCGGTGGACGGCGTCTACGCGATCGGCGACGCCATCACGGTGCCGGAGGCGCA
The DNA here is from genome assembly GCA_036258675.1 of Actinomycetota bacterium. GTDB lineage: Bacteria > Actinomycetota > CADDZG01 > CADDZG01 > WHSQ01 > DATADD01. The sequence continues at coordinate 6,752 of DATADD010000057.1, forward strand.
GTGGCCGCACCCACAGCTCGCCCACGTCGCCTTTCTCGAGGGGATGAAGGTGGCGGAGGTGATCGGGGGCGAGGACCCCGTCCCGGTGGACTACCGGAACATCCCCCACGTCATCTACTGCCAGCCGGAGGTCGCCGCCGTGGGTCTCACAGAGACCAAGGCGCGCGAGATGGGTTTCGACGTCACGACGAAGAGCTACCCCTTCCAGGCCAATGCGCGCGCCCTGATGCTCGGCGGAGGCCAAGGCTTCGTGAAGACGGTCGCGGACAGCGACGGCGCGGTGCTCGGCGTGCACATCGTCGGACCGCGCGCCTCCGACCTCATCACGGAAGCGCAGCTCGTGACCTCCTGGGAGGCCTATCCGTCCGAGCTCGCCGAGCTCATGCACCCCCATCCCACGCTTTCCGAGGTCATCGGAGAGACGTTCCTCGAGCTCGCCGGCAAACCGCTGCACGGCTCCTGACCCGGTGAGGCGCACCCTCGTCCTGGCGGCGCTCGCAGCGCTGCTCGCGGGCGCGTGCAACGCGGAGCTGTCTCCCGGAGCAACGGTCCTGCAGTCGATCGCGGCCACGAACGACGCCGGGAGCGCGCGGGTCGCGTACAGCGCGGTCTTCGACATCGCAGCGGCGGACGGACCCGTGGGAATGAGCGGCGAGGGCATCTTCGACTACGCCCATCAGAAGGGGCGGATGACGTTCGACATGTCCCAGATCCTTCGGCGCGCCGAGGGCGCGCCCGAGGGCGCCGGCGAGGTGGAGATGATCTTCGATGGGCCCGTGCTCTACATGAGGATGCCGTTCCTCACGGAGCTCGTGGCGGCCGAACGGCCGTGGATCAGGCTCGACCTCGACGCGGCCCGGCGCGCCGGCCGGCCCGACCTCGCCCAGCTGGTGCAGCTGGGCGAGAGCGACCCGACGCAGCTCCTCGAGCTGCTCCACGGCGCCGAGCGAGGCGTGGACGACGTCGGGACGGAGCGCGTCAGAGGAGCGCGGACAACGCACTACAGGATGACGCTCGACCTCCTGCGCGCGGCGGAGAAAGCCACGGAGGGCGCGCGTGCGTCCGTGGACGCGCTGATCGCGCGCTCTCGCACGGACGCCCTCGACGCCGACGTGTGGATCGACGACGAGGGCCGCATGAGGAAGATGACCTACGGGGTCGACCTCGCCACCTCCGACGGCTCCGCCGACGACAACACGATGACGGTCAGCATGGAGCTGTACGAGTTCGGTGTCGACGTCGCCGTGGAGCCGCCGCCCCCCGACGAGGTGGTCGACCTCCTTCAGCTGATCGATCAACCGCAGGGAACGCCCTGAGCGAACGCCCCAGGCGGCGCACGAAGATCGTGGCCACGCTCGGCCCCGCCACGAGCGACGAGGGCTCGATCGGCGCCCTCGTCGAGGCGGGTGTGGACGTCGTCAGGCTGAACCTCGCGCACGGGCGCGCCGACGACCACGTGCGCGTGGCGCGCATCGCGCGCGAGCGCGCGGGCGAGGCAGGGCGCATCGTCGGTGTGCTCGCCGACCTTCCGGGGCCGAAGATGCGCTCGGGCCCGATCAAGGGCGGCAGCGTCGCGCTTCGAAGGGGGACGGCGTTCACGCTCGCGGCCGAGGACGTCGAGGGCGACGAGCGGCGCGCCTCCACGAGCGTAGACGACCTCGCCGGCAAGGTGTCCGAGGGGGACTCGATCCATCTCGCCGACGGAGAGATCGTCCTCGAGGTCTCCTCGATCGAGGACGGAGACGTGCGCACGCGCGTCGTGCGCGGGGGCGTCCTCCGGACGCGCAAGGGCATGCATCTCCCGAACGCGGAGTGGGCATTCGCGGCCTTCACGGACGAGGACCGCGCCGCCCTGGAGGTGGCGCGGCGCGCCGAGGTCGACCTCGTGGGGCTGAGCTTCGTGCGGGATGCCGACGACCTCCGCCGCGCCCGCGCCGCGCTCGCGAACGACGCGCGCAAGCCGCTTCTCGTGGCGAAGATCGAGACGCGCTCGGGTGTCGAGCACATCGCCGATATCGTCCAGGAGGCCGACGTCGTGATGGTCGCGCGCGGCGACCTCGGCATCCACACACCCCTGCACAGCGTTCCCCTCGTGCAGAAGGACGTCATCGCGACGTGCAACCGCTCCGGAGTGCCGGTGATCACGGCGACGGAGATGCTCGGGTCCATGACGCACGCCCCCCTGCCGACGAGGGCCGAGGTCGCCGACGTCGCCAACGCGGTCCTCGACGGCACCGACGCGCTGATGCTGTCGGAGGAGACCGCGGTCGGGGAGCGGCCGGCCGAGGCGGTGGCGACGATGAGCTCGATCGCGGCGTGCGCACAAGGCAGGCTCGGCGCGCCGCGAGACCCCAGCCCGGGCGCGGCCGACGACCCGGTCTCGTGGGCCGTGGCCCGCGCCGCCGTCGCCGCGGCCGAGGACCTCGAGGTGGCGGCCATCCTGTGCCCGACGCGCACCGGAGCGACGCCGAGGCGGGTGTCCTCGTTCCGCCCCGCGATGCCGATCGTCGGCGTCTCGGGCAACGAGGTCGCCCTCGGCGGGCTCGCCGCGGTGTGGGGCGTCGTGGGCGTCCACGTGCCCGAGATGCGCGCCGCCCGCGATCCCGCCGAGGAGGTCGCGCGCGCGACCTCCGTCTGCAGGGGGGCGGGGGTGATCGGCGCGGGCGACCTCGTGATCGTGGTGGCGGGCACGCCGGGCCCGCGCGCGGGGCGCACCGACTACGTGCGGATCGTCCGCGTCTGACACCGGTCGAGCGCGACGCATCCGCGCGGGACGGCGTTCCCGCGCCGGAAGCCCGGCCGCTTCCCACCGGGCAGTAGGCTCGGGGGCGGCGCGCCCCGCGCCCATGCCAGAGAACATCCCGCGGCGATCGTGGAGGTCGGCCCGATGGGCACTGAGATCAAGATGCCTCAGCTCGGCGAGTCGGTGGTCGAGGGGACGATCACGAAGTGGCTCAAGAAGGAGGGCGACTCCGTGGACGAGGACGAGCTCCTCGTCGAGGTCTCCACGGACAAGGTCGACTCCGAGGTGCCCTCTTCGGCGTCGGGGACGATCCAGAAGATCCTCGTCCAGGAAGGCGAGACCGTGAAGGTCGGGACCGCGATCGCGGTCGTCGGCGAGGGAGCCGCCGAGAGCGACGGAGCCGGGGACGAGAAGCCCGCGCAGGCGGAGGCGGCCGCGGAAGCGGAGGAGCCGACCGGGGGCGGGGGCGATGGCGGCGACGGACCGCGGGCCGAGGCGGAGGAGTCCCAGGCAGAGGCGGACGAGGAGCCCCAGGCCGAGGTGGAGGAGGAGCAGGAGGGCGACGCCCGGCCCGAGGGCGACGGCGGCGACGCCGGCGAGGAGCCGGGCGAGGAGGAGCCCGCGGCGACGGCGGGCGACGGCGGGTCCGAGGAGGAGGCCGCGTCGCAGCCCGCCCGGAAGGCCGCGAGCGACGGTGGCGACACCTCCAAGCGCGGCATCATCTCCCCCCTCGTGCGGCGGCTCGCCGACGAGCACGGCGTCGACCTCGACGAGATCGACGGGACCGGCACGGGCGGCCGCATCCGCAAGCAGGACGTCCTCAAGTACGTCGAGAGCGGCAAGGGCGGCGAGCGGTCGAGGCCGGCGGCCTCGGCGGAGCCGGCCCCCGAGCCCGAGGAGCGGGCGCCGGAGCGCGAGGAGCGGGCGGAGCCGCCTCGACCCGCCGCCGAGGGCCGAGAGGAGCTCGTGCCGTGGACGAACATCCGCCGCCGCACGGCCGAGCACATGGCCGCGTCGGCGCGCGAGACGGCGCGGGCGTGGAACGTGGTGGAGGCCGATTGGACGAACATCGTCAAGCTGCGCACGCGGGTCAAAGAGGCCTTCGGAGAGCGCGAGGGCTTCAACATCACGTATCTCCCGTTCCTCGCCCGCGCGGTGTGCGACACCCTGCTCGAGATGCCCGAGGTCAACGCGTCGTTCGACGAGGACAACCAGGCGAACCGCGTCAAGCACTACGTGAACCTCGGCATCGCCGTCGCTCTCGAGGGGGGCGGGCTCATCGTGCCCGTCGTGAAGGGAGCAGACGAGAGGAACCTCGTCGGGCTCGCGCGCGGGATAAACGACGTGGTGACCAGGGCGCGGGCCAAGAAGCTGTCCCCCGACGACCTCACCGGAGGCAGCTTCACGATCACGAACCCGGGCCCGTTCGGATCGATCATGTCCGTGCCCGTGATCCCGCGGGGACAGGCCGCGATCCTCGGCTTCGAGGCGATCGAGAAGCGCGTCGTGGTCACCGCAGACGACTCGCTCGCGATCCGGAGCCGCGGCTTCCTGTCGCTCTCCTGGGACCACCGGGTGATCGACGGGGCCGAGGCCGCTCGCTTCCTCGCCGGGCTCAAGGAGCGCATCGAGACCACGGACTACTCCTCCGACCTGGCGCAGTACAGCTAGGACCCGCGGGGCGCAGCGGGGTGGCCGATCGCTCGGTGGCACAGACCCGGGACGGGCCCGCGCCCGGCCGCGCGACGGAACCCCGCGAGCGCGTCCTCACGGCGGCCTGGTTCGGCCGCGTGGACTACGCGGCCGCGTGGGCGTGGCAGCGCGAGGTCTTCCTCGACCGCCTCGAGGACGAGACCGGAGATGCGCTCTTGCTCCTCGAGCACCCGCCCACATACACGCTCGGGCGGAGGTCGCTCGAGCAGGACCTCCTGCTCGGCGAGGCCCAGCGGCGGGCCCGCGGGATCGCGACCTACCGTGTGGATCGGGGGGGTCGCGCCACGTACCACGGCCCCGGCCAGCTCGTCGCCTATCCCATCGTGCGCCTGGGCGAGCGCTACGACGTCATCGCCTACCTCCGCAAGCTCGAGGAGGCTGTGATCCGAACCGTCGCGGATCTCGGGGTCGAGGCGGGGCGCGACGCAGGCCACACCGGCGTGTGGGTGGGGCGCAACAAGCTCGCCGCGGTCGGCGTGAAGATCACCCGCGGCATCACGATGCACGGCTTCGCGCTCAACGTCACCACCGATCTGTCGATGTTCTCGGGCATAGTTCCCTGTGGGATCGCGGAGGACGGCAGATGGGTCACCTCGGTCGCGGCCGAGACGGGTGTGGCCCACTCCGTCAAGGAGGTGGCGGCGACGGCTGCGAGGCGCGTGGCAGAGGTCTTCGATGCGGGCCTCGTGTGGGCCCATCCCCGCACCCTGGTCGGCTCGGGAGCCGCCGAGGGAGTGTCCGCCGGGAGGGCGCGCCCGTGAGTAAGGACAAGCACACCGACCTCGGCCTCAAGGCCGAGGACCTCGTCGAGATGTATCGCTGCATGCTGCTCGCGCGCTCCTGCGACGAGCGTCAGTGGGGGCTGAACCGGCAGGGCAAGGCGCCGTTCGTCGTCCCGGTGTCGGGTCACGAGGCGGCTCAGGTGGGCTCCGGGTGGGCGTTCGAGAAGGGCAAGGACGTCCTCTGCCCCTACTACCGCGACATGGCGTTGATGATCGTGGCCGGCTTCTCGATCCGGGAGATCTTCCTGGGGCTGTTCGGGAAATCCGATGACCCCTCCTCCGGCGGGCGCCAGATGCCGGCGCACTGGGGGTCGAGCGCGCGCAACGTGATCACCGGATCGTCGCCGATCGCGACGCAGTGCCTCCACGCCGCGGGCATCGCCTACGCCAAGAGGTACAGGAACGAGGACGCCGTCGTGGGGACCTGGTTCGGAGAGGGCGGGACCTCCGAGGGGGACTGGCACGGGGCCATGAACTTCAGTGGCATCCACAAGCTGCCCGTGGTCTTCATCTGCGAGAACAACCAGTACGCCATCAGCGTGCACGAGTCCAAGCAGGTTGCGGGACGCGTCTACAAGCGCGCCGCGGGCTACGACATGCCCGGGCACGAAGGCGACGGCAACGACGTGCTGGACTCCTATCGGCTCGCCAAGGACGCGGTCGACCGGGCGCGCGCCGGAGAGGGCCCCTCCCTGATCGAGCTGCGCACCTATCGTTTCTATTCCCACACCTCGGACGACGACGACCGCACCTACCGCACGCGGGCCGAGGTCGACGAGTGGCGCAAGAAGGACCCGATCGCGAACTTCGAGGCCTACCTGTCTTCGATCGACGTCATCGACGGCGACAAGATCGCCCAGATGAGGGACGAGGCGAAGCAGGAGGTCCTCGACGGCGTCAGGGAGGCCGACGAGGCGGACTTCCCCACCCCCGAGAGCGCCGCGCGCCACGTCTACGCCGACATCGAGGTCGAGTAGTGGCCGAGAAGACCCTCGTCCAGACGCTGCACGACACCCTCTTCGAGGAGATGGCGCGCGACGACCGCATCATCGTGCTCGGCGAGGACGTCGGCGCGCGAGGAGGCGTGTTCCGCGTGACCATGGGCTTCCTCGACGAGTTCGGCGAACGGAGGGTGCTCGACACGCCCCTCGACGAGTGCCTCATCGCGGGGGTCGCGATCGGGATGGCTCTCGACGGCCTCCGCCCCGTGGCCGAGATGCAGTTCGCCGACTTCATCTTCCCCGCCTTCAACCAGATCGTGTCGGAGGCCGCCCGCATCCGCTATCGAAGCAACGGCGACTTCGGCGTACCGCTCGTCATCCGCGCCCCCTACGGCGGGGGCGTCCACGGCGCGCTGTACCACTCGCAGTCGGTCGAGGCCTTCTTCGCCCACGTCCCCGGGCTCAAGGTCGTGGCCCCGTCGACGCCGGCCGACGCCAAGGGGATGTTGGTGGCGGCGATCGAGGACCCGGACCCCGTTCTCTTCTTCGAGCACAAGAAGACCTACCGTCTCGTCAAGGGCGAGGTCGCCGACGAGCGCTACAGGACCGAGCTGGGCCAGGCGGCCGTGCGGCGCGCCGGGTCCGACGTGACCTGCGTCTCCTACGGGCTGATGCACCACTACGCGCTCGAGGCCGCGGAGCGGCTCGCCGGCGACGGCATCGAGGTCGAGGTCATCGACCTCCGCAGCATCTACCCGCTCGACATGGACACGGTGCTCGAGTCGGTGGGCAAGACGAACAAGGTCATGATCGTGTACGAGGACAACAAGTTCCTCGGCGTCGGCGCGGAGGTGGCTGCTCAGATCGGCGAGCGCGCCCTGTTCGAGCTCGACGGGCCCATCGTGCGCATCGGCGGACCGCACGTGCCGGCGATGCCGTACTCGGCGCCGCTCGAGCACTGGTTCCTGCCCGACGCGGACCGGCTCGAGCAGGAGATGCGCAAGCTCGCCGAGTACTAGGCCACCCGTCTAGGGCTTGCGGCCGGCGATGATCGCCCAGCCCATCAGGTCGCGCTGCCATCGCAAGTAGCGATCGCGGTCGCGTTCGTAGCGGGCGCGTATCCCGGGCGCGGCGGGATCGTGCGGATGGTCCCTCAGCCACCGCTCCGCGGTGCGCCAGTGCAGGCTCTCGTAGCGGTCCCAATCGTCGAGGGAGGCATCGATGAGGGCCACCGGAACGAGGCCTGCGGCGCCGAAGCGCCCCACCGTCTCCGGCAGCGTCGCGTAGTCGGCGCCCTCGGGGTCGCAGCCCTCCGGCAGCGGCCAGGTGCGCCAGTAGGGCTCCCCGACCGCGACGTACCCTCCGCTGCGCACGGCCGGTGAGAGGGCGGCGAGGGTCCCTCCCAGCCCGCCCCAGATGAAGCTGGCGCCGAGGCACATCGCGGCGTCGAAGGCCTCCGGCTCGAACGGCACCCGGGCCGCGTCGGCGTGCAGGTGCTCGATCAGCGCGCCGACCCCGGCGGCGTGCGCGCGCTCGCGCGCGACCCGGTCGAACTCCTCCGCCTGCTCGATGCACGTGACCCGGCAGCCGAACGCGCTCGCGAGCAACACCGCCGGTCCACCTCGGCCGGAGGCGACGTCGAGCAGGCGCGTGCCCGGCCGCAGCCCCAGCCTCTCGCCCAGGAGCCGTACCTTGTCCGAGCTGGTCGGGTTCTGCAGCTCGTGCTCGCCCTCGATCACGGCGAAGTACCAGGGCATGGTCAGAGGCTACGCGCGCGGGGCGGCTGGCTCCCGTCCTCGAGAGGGTGGTTGCGCCGAAGGTAGTCGTCGAACTGCGGCACGGTGAACTCGTTCACGCCGTGCTCGGGGCTGTAGATCACGCCCTTCTGGATCAGCCGGGCGCGCAGCGGGGCGACGTTCTCGGGGCCCCTGGCTCCGAGCCGCGCCGCGATCTCCCCCGTCCTGTACGGGCCGGCCCCGAGGCTCGCCATCGCCGCGACGTAGCGCAGCTCCGCCCTCGTCACGCGACCGGTTCGCACCCGGAAGAAGTTCTCGTCGAGCTGGAGACGCACGAGCGGGCGCGCCTCCTGCACGTCGGCGAGCGTGATCGCGGGATAGCCGGCGACGTTCCAGGCGTGCTTGCCGTACTCCTGGAGGAAGTAGGGGTATCCCTCGGTGAAGCGCAGGACCTCGTCGACGGCCGAGCCCTCCCACGTCACCTCCTCCTCCAGGGCGGGCAGCTCGAGCGCGGCGCGAGCGGGCGTGCCCTCGAGCGCCCCTATGCGGGGGAAGTCGAAGAGGCGCTCGGAGTACGACTTCGCGGTCCCCGCCAGAGAGGGCAGCTGGGGGAGCCCGGCCCCGACGAAGGTGAGCGGCAGGCTCGCCTGGGCGACCGCGTGGATCGCCGTTACGAGAGCCTCGAGCTCGCCGCGCTCGAGGAACTGGATCTCGTCGAGCAGGAACGCGATGCCCTTCCTGCGCTCGCGCGCCGCCTCGCCCAGCGCCACGAGGACGTCGCCGAGGTCGTCCGCGAGGTGCCCGGAGTCGGCGCGCCCCGAGGCCGCGTCGACATCGAGCGCGACCTCGTGGCCGTCGGGGAGCCGCAGCGTGAAGGCCTTGAGGACGCGGGCGGCGGCGAGGACCTTGGTCACCATCCGCTCGCGGGGGCTGAGCGCGAGCAGGAGACGGCGCGACAGTCTCGCCATGGTCGCGGCGAAGTCCGTGTCGTGGGTCACCTCCGTCTTCGCGGTGACGAACCGGGCGTCCTGTGCGATCCCCTCGAAGGAGTTGAGCAGCACGGTCTTGCCCACGCCGCGCAGGCCGGTGACGATCAGCGACTTCTCGGGCCGTCCCAGGCGCAGGCGCGCGAGCAGGACGCGGAAGGACTCGAGCTCGAGGTCGCGCCCCGTGAGCGCCGGAGGGGTCGAGCCGGCGCCGGGCGTGTAGGGGTTGCGGATCGGGTCCATGGCGGAAGACTAGACGGGCTATGCGACTCTTAACAGAACCTGTTAAGAACTCCTCGGACCCGTGAGGCATGCCGGGGCCGCCCGGCTACCCTGACACCGTGGCGCGCGCGCTCATCCCCTCGATCACGACCCGGGAGAGCCTCGAGAGCGACCTGCGGCGAGGCGTGTCCCTGCGCGCCGCCCCCGGGGCCGACCCCGGCGGCGCCGGCCGCCGGCCCGAGTGGCTCAAGGTGCGCGTCCGGCGGGGCCCCAACTTCACCGAGCTCCGCCACATCATGCGCGAGCGCAACCTCCACACGGTGTGCGAGGAGGCCGCGTGCCCCAACATCTACGAGTGCTGGGAGGCCCGCGAGGCGACCTTCCTTCTCGGCGGCGACCTGTGCACGCGCCGCTGCGCCTTCTGCGACGTCAAGACGCACAGGCCCGACCCCCTCGACCCGGAGGAGCCGGCTCGGATCGCCGAGGCGGTCGAGCTCATGGGGCTCGAGTTCGCGGTCGTCACGGGCGTGGCGCGCGACGACCTCGACGACGCCGGCTCCGCCCACTGGGCCGCCACGATCGACGCGATCCGCGCCGCCCGGCCCTCGTGCAAGGTCGAGGTGCTGATCCCCGATTTCAAGGGTCGGAGAGAGCACCCGAGGGACTCGCTCGCGCGCGTGGTGTCCGCGCGCCCCGACGTGCTGGCTCACAACCTCGAGACGGTCGAGCGGCTGCACGCGCGCATCCGGCCCGGATTCGGGTATCGATCGAGTCTCGAGCTGCTGCGGTGGGCGAAGGAGCTCGACGCGCGGCAGGTGACCAAGTCCAACCTCATCGTCGGCATGGGCGAGCGCGAGGAGGAGACGCGCGCCGCGATGCGAGACCTGAGGGACGCGTGCGTGGACGTGCTGACGATCGGTCAGTACCTGCAGCCCAGCGTCTCGTGGCACCTTCCGGTGGATCGGTGGGTGCACCCGGACGAGTTCGCCCGCCTGAAGCGCTTCGGCGAGGGCGAGCTCGGGTTCGCGTGGGTCGAGTCCGGGCCGCTCGTTCGCTCGAGCTACCACGCGGGCAAGCAGTATCGCAGCGCCGCCGCGCGCCTCGGCTGACGACCACGGCCGGGCCCCGCCGCCCGGGTATCATGGCGGCCTCGATACGAGAGCTTCCGTCAGGAGGAACGACCAGGTGACGTACGTGATCGCGGAGCCCTGCATCGGAGTCAAGGACAGGGCCTGCGTGGACGAGTGCCCCGTGGACTGCATCTACGAGGGCGAGGAGCAGCTCTACATCCATCCCGAGGAGTGCGTCGACTGCGACGCCTGCCTCCCCGCCTGCCCGGTCGACGCCATCTTCCCGGCGGATTCGGTTCCCGCCGAGTGGCAGAGCTACACGGCCGCGAACGCGCGCTGGTTCGAGGAGCACCCCGAGGCGTCGGGCGGCGCGATGGAGAGCCCCTTCGCTCCGGCAGAGGAACGAGGCGAGTAGCGCCACGCAGGGGCGCTCGGCGGCCGCGCGCGAGTGGCGCGCCCTCCTCGGCCGCAAGGTGTCGCTTCGCTTCCGCTTGCGCGACGACCCCCGCCATCCCTTCTCCGAGGCCGTGGGTGTCGTGGGCTCGGTGACGGGCCCGGCCGGGGAGGAGGAGCTGACCGTGCTGTCCCGGCGCGGCGCCGCCACGCGCGTCCCGGTAGCGGACATCGAGGCGCTCAAGGTGTTTCCTCTTCAGGGACCGCCGCGGGCGAGGCCCTAGGACCACCCCCCTGGTAGCATGGGTGCCGTTCATCCGAGACAGCGGTTGACAAGCCCCCAAGGGCGCGGAGCAGTGATTCCTCGATGACCTCTCGGGCGCCGGCCCAGTACTCCGGCGCCGATCGCAAAGAGCTCGATCGCGTCGTGATCCGCTTCGCCGGCGACTCCGGCGACGGCATGCAGCTCACCGGCGACCGTTTCACGAGCGCGACCGCTCTGTTCGGCAACGATCTCGCGACCCTCCCCGACTTCCCCGCCGAGATCCGGGCGCCGGCGGGCACCGTCCCGGGCGTCTCCGCGTTCCAGATCCACTTCTCCGATCACGACATCCTGACCCCGGGAGACCAGCCCGGCGTGCTGGTGGCGATGAACCCGGCCGCGCTCAAGGCCCACATCGCGGACCTGCTCCTCGGCGGCCTCCTGATCGTCAACCGCGACTCGTTCGAGAAGCGCAACCTCGAGAAGGCCGGCTACTCGAGCAATCCCCTCGAGGACGGCAGCCTGTCCGGCTACCAGGTCTACGAGATGCCGATGACGTCGATGACGCTCGAGACGGTCAAGGAGCACGGCCTCGGCAAGAAGGAGGCCGACCGCTCCAAGAACATGTTCGCCCTCGGCGTCATCTCGTGGATGTACGGGCGCCCGCTCGAGCCGACGATCGAGTGGCTCGAGCGCAAGTTCGCAAAGCGTCCCGAGCTCGCGGCGGCCAACGTCGCATGCCTCAAGGCCGGGCACGCGTTCGGGGAGACCGCCGAGCTGACCGCCTACGAGGTCAAGCCGGCCACGCTGGCGCCCGGCACGTATCGACGCGTCACCGGCAATCAGGCCCTCGCCTACGGACTCATCGCGGCGAGCGTCCAGGGCAAGGTTCCCTTGTTCCTCGGGTCGTATCCCATCACTCCGGCCTCCGACATCCTCCACGAGCTGTCGCGCCACAAGAACTTCGGCGTCCGCACGATCCAGGCCGAGGACGAGATAGCGGCCGCGGGCATGGCGATCGGCGCGGCGTTCGCGGGGCATCTCGGCGTCACGACCACGTCGGGCCCGGGGCTCGATCTCAAGTCGGAGTCGATCGGGCTCGCGATCGCACTCGAGCTGCCGATGATCGTCGTCGACATCCAGCGCGGTGGGCCGTCGACGGGTCTGCCGACGAAGACGGAGCAGTCCGACCTCCTCCACGCGATGTTCGGGCGCCACGGCGAGGCGCCGCTGCCGATCGTCGCCCCCTACTCGCCGCCGTCGTGCTTCTGGGCCGCGCTCGAGGCGGCGCGCATAGCGCTCAGGTACATGACGCCGGTCATCGTCTTGTCCGACGGCTACCTGGCCAACGGGGCCGAGCCGTGGCGCATCCCCGCGGTCGGGAAGCTGCCCGACATCTCGGTGCGGTTCGCGACCGCCCCGAACGTGGACGGTGAGTTCTGGCCGTACCTGCGCGACGACGCCACGCTGTCGCGCCCGTGGGCGATCCCCGGCACGCCCGGCCTCGAGCACCGCGTCGGGGGCCTCGAGAAGGCCGACGGCACCGGCAACATCTCGTACGACCCCGACAACCACCAGCTCATGACGAAGCTGCGTGCGGCCAAGGTGAGGGCGATCGAGGAGGACATCGAGCCGCTCGAGTGGGACGGCGACAGCGACGCCACCGTGCTCGTGCTGGGGTGGGGCTCCACCTACGGAGCGATAGGCGCCGCATGCCGGCGGCTCCGGATGCGGGGAAAGAAGATCGCCCGGGCCCATATCAAGCACCTCAACCCCTTTCCCCGCAACACGGGCGAGGTCCTCGCGCGCTTCGACAAGGTCGTGGTTCCGGAGATGAACACCGGACAGCTGGCGAAGCTCGTGCGAGCCGACTTCCTCGTCGACGCGATCTCGATCGGCAACGTCAAGGGGGTGCCGTTCAAGGCCTCCGAGCTCGAGGACGAGTTGCTGGAGCTGGTGTAGGGATGGCGGACGGGAACGGCAACGGCTTCGAGCACCAGGATCGCGGCATAACCGAGGCCTCTTCGGGCGTCGCCACCCTGACGCGCAAGGATTTCGTCTCCGACCAAGAGGTTCGCTGGTGCCCGGGGTGCGGGGACTACGCGATCCTCGCCGCGGTCCAGAGCGTGATGCCCGAGCTCGGCGTGCCGCGCGAGAAGATCGTCTTCGTCTCGGGGATCGGATGCTCCAGCCGGTTCCCGTACTACATGAACACCTACGGGATACACGGGATCCACGGGCGCGCGCCCGCGATCGCCACGGGTGTCGCGACGGCACGCCCCGACCTGCAGGTCTGGGTCGTCACGGGCGACGGCGACGGGCTCTCGATCGGGGGCAACCACCTGATCCACGCGCTGCGGCGCAACGTCAACCTCAAGATCCTGTTGTTCAACAACCAGATCTACGGGCTCACGAAGGGCCAGTACTCACCGACGTCCGAGCAGGGCAAGGTGACGAAGTCGACGCCGTTCGGTTCGGTCGACCATCCGTTCAACCCGATATCCGTGGCGCTGGGAGCGGAGGCCACGTTCGTGGCGCGCACGATGGACGTCGAGCGCAAGCACCTTCCGCAGATCTTGAGGCGGGCGGCGGCTCACCGGGGATCCGCCTTCGTCGAGATCTACCAGAACTGCAACATCTTCAACGACGGGGCCTTCCTCGCCCTGGCGTCGAAGGAGGGCGGGACGCGCAACCGCATCTACCTCGAGCACGGCAAGCCGATCCGCTTCGGCCCCGCTGGAGAGAAGGGTGTCCGAATGAAGAGCGACGGGCAGCTCGAGATCGTCGACGTCTCCGAGGCGGGCGAGGGCACGCTCTTGGTCCACGACGAGCACCGCCCCGACCCGAGCCTCGCCTTCGCCCTGTCGCGGCTGGCCGAGGGACCCTCGCAGCCGACGCCCTTCGGCGTCTTCCGCGCCGTGGAGCGTCCCGTGTACGGGGACGCGATGGAGCATCAGCTCCGCTCCGCAGCCGACAAGCAGGGACACGGGGAGCTCGCCCGCCTGTTGGCCGGCGGGGACGCGTGGACCGTCGATTGACGCCGCGGTGATGAGCGGCGCGCCGGTCGAACCAGAGGACCGCCGCGTCGAGGAGCGGGCGCGCGAGCTCCTGCACGGAGGCGACGAGGCGAGCGCCCCCGTGGCCGACGACGCCGACCGGGCGCGCCGGGCCGCGCAACGCATCATCGAGGACTCCGACGAGCGCACTTCCGACCCCGCGACGCGGGACCCCGAGGACGACGGCGTCATCCGCCGGTCGTCCGACGAGACGGCCTGAGAAGGCCAGCGCCGCAGCGCGGCACCATCCGGTAGGTTGCCCCGATGGACGAGCTGCTGGATGCGGCCCTGGACGCCGCCGCGTCCGCGGGCGCGAGCTATGCCGACGCGCGCGTGGTCGACGCCACCTCCGAAGCACTCACCGTGCGAGGCGAAGCGGTCGAGGCGCTCGAGCGCTCCGAGTCCGCGGGCTACGGCGTGCGCGTGCTCGCCGACGGAGCGTGGGGCTTCGCGGCCGCGGCGAGGCTCGAGCGCGACGCCGTCGCCCGCGCCGCGACGAACGCAGTCGAGATAGCGCGCGCCAGTGCGACCGCGCGACGGGCGCCGGTCGAGCTTGTGCCCGAGCCGGTCCACCGCGCGACATGGGCGACGCCGGTGCGCAGGGACCCGTTCGCCGTGCCCCTCGAGGACAAGGTCGGCCTGCTCGCACAAGCCGCGGTCGAGATGGCAAGGGTCCCGGGCGTGCGGGTGGCGAAAGGGACGATGGACGCGGTGCGCACGCGTACCTGGTTCGCGTCCTCGGAGGGATCCCTGATCGACCAGACCCTCGTGCATATCGGCGCCGGGATCGAGGCGACCGCGGTCGCGAACGGCGATGCTCAGGTGCGGTCCTATCCCGGCTCCTTCCGCGGCCACTACGAGGCCGGCGGGTTCGAGGTCGTCGACGCGATGGCGCTTCCCCAGCACGCCCAGCGGACCGCGGAGGAGGCGGTCGCTCTTCTCGACGCGCCCGAGTGCCCCTCGGGCGAGACGACGCTCGTGCTCGATGGGCACCAGGTGATGCTCCAGGTGCACGAATCGATCGGTCATCCGCTCGAGCTCGATCGCGTGCTCGGCATGGAGGCCGCGTTCGCCGGCACGTCGTTCGTGGGCCTGGGGGACGTCGGCTCTCTGCGATACGGCTCGTCCATCGTCAACATCACCGCGGACGCGACGGTCCCCGGAGGCCTCGGGACCTTCGGCTACGACGACGAGGGCGTGGAGGCCCAGAGTGTAGACCTCGTGCGCGACGGGATACTCGTGGGCCTCCAGATGTCGCGTGAGACCGCGGGCTCGGTCGGCGCGCCGCGATCGAACGGGACGATGCGCGCGGAGGGGTGGGAGAACTTCCCGCTCATCCGCATGACGAACATCAATCTGCTGCCCGGCGCCGGCTCTCTCGAGGACCTCATCGCCGAGGTCGACGAAGGCATCTACATGGAGACGAACAAGTCGTGGTCGATCGATGACAAGCGCAAGAACTTCCAGTTCGGCTGCGAGGTGGGACGGGAGATCCGCAACGGCCGGCTCGGGCGGATGCTGAAGAATCCCCGCTACACGGGCATCACGACGCGGTTCTGGCGATCCTGCGACGCCATCGCGGGTCCGGAGGAGTGGAAGGTGCACGGGACGCCGAACTGTGGGAAGGGGCAGCCGGGCCAGACCATGCGCGTCGGCCACGGCACGTCTCCCGCCCGCTTCCGCAACGTCTCGACCGGCTTCGCGCAGTGAGAGAGGTTCCCCTCGACCGCGACGAGGCACGCGTCGCGGCCGGCCACGTCCTCGATCACCCGGGGGCGGACGGCATCGAAGTGGTCGCGATGGGATCTCGGACCGCGCTCACGCGCTTCGCGCGCTCCGGCATCATCCAGAACACCGTCCGGGAGGAGGTCCGCGCCTACGTAAGGGCGATCGTCGGCGACCGGATCGCGACGGCCGCCACCACGCAGCTCGACGCGGAGCACATGCGGCGCGCCGCGGACTCCGCGCTGGAGGCCGCGCGCGCGTCTCGTCCCGATGCGGAATGGCCCGGGCTCGCCCGGCCCGAGGACGTCGGGCGCCCCGAGCCTCTGGGGCGCTGGGACGACGACACCGCGGCCGCCACCCCGGCGCAGCGGGCGGACGCGGTTCGGGCGATCCTCGCGGCGACCGAGGGGACGGAGGCGGCGGGCATCTACGAGACCAGCGCGCACGCCTACGCGGTCATGTCCTCGGCGGGCGTGGACTGCCACGACATGTTCACACGGTGCATCACGACTTGCCTGACGGACACGGGGGAGTCGACGGGATGGGGCGAAGCCTCCTCTCACCGCGCCGCCGACGTCGACCACGCCGCAGCGGCCCGCCGGTCCATCGCGAAGGCGAACGCGGGCCCCGCGCGGGCGGATGCGGCCGCGGCCGGCTACGAGGTCGTGCTCGAGCCGGCGGCCGTCGCCACCCTGCTCGAGTACCTCTCCTATGCCGGCTTGGGGGCAAAGCAGGTCATCGACGGCGAGAGCTTCCTGTCGTCGCGCTCCGGCGAAACGGTGGCGGCCCCCGAGGTGACGCTGGCCGACGACGTGACCCACCCCTGCTCGGTCGGCATCGCGTTCGACTTCGAAGGCGTGCCGCGCCGCAGGGTCCCCGTCATCGAGCGCGGGCGCGCGCTCGGGCCCGTAACCGACCTGCGCACCGCCCGCAAGCTCGGCACGGAGTCGACCGGCCACAACTCCGGCTCGGCCGAGTTCGGTCCCTACGCCTCCAACCTCGTGCTCGGAGAGGGCGACAGGGCCCTGGACGAGCTTGTCGGGGGGGTCGACGACGGGCTGCTGATAACGCGCTTCCACTACGTGAACATCCTCGATCGCCCGCAGACGCTTCTCACGGGCATGACGCGGGATGGCACCTTCCGCATCCGCGGAGGCGAGGTGGCGGAGCCGATGCACAACCTTCGGTTCACGCAGAGCGTGCTCGACGCGCTGAGCGGGACCCGAGGGATCGGACGAGACCTCGTGGCCGTCGCTCCCGAGTACGGCTCCTTCGGCTCCACGGCCGCCCCTGCTCTCCACGTCGGGGAGTTCCGCTTCACTTCGACGACGTCCCACTGAGCGCGGCAGGCGGTGCACCGTCTGTGGCATGCCGTCGTCCTCGGGTCGGCGCTCCTGGCGCTCTGCGGCGTGGCCCTGTTGGTGCTGACGCCCCTGTTGTTCGAGGAGCCCCCTCCGGGGCTGGAGCGCGCCCGCCCGGTCGTGCTGGCGGTGGCCGGGCTGGCCGCCGCGCTCCTCGCCGTGGAATGGGTCCTCGTGCACTAGTGCACCCCGCGTGGGACCGGGGCCGCGGGGCCTGTGCGAGGGCGCACCATCGTTTCCTATAATCGAGGTCGGCCCCACGGGGCCCGGCTCGCCTGGAGCCATCCCCGGGAGGGGCACGACAAGGAGGATCTCTGGTGTCGATGACGGACAGCTCGACGGTGATGATCACGACGACCGCGGCGGCCAAGGTGCAGGAGCTGCTCGAGCGCGAGCTCGCCGGCGCGCCCGAGGAGCACGAGGGCAAGGAGTACTCGCTTCGGGTGGCCGTGCAGCCCGGCGGGTGCGCCGGCCTTCGCTACGCGCTCTACTTCGACGACCGCAAGCTCGACGGGGATGTCGTCTCCCAGCTCCACGGCGTCGAGCTGCGCGTCGACAAGATGAGCGCGCCCTACCTGCGCGGCGCCGAGATCGACTACGTCGACGGCCTCCAGCAGTCGGGGTTCGCGATCAACAACCCCAACGCCAAGGGCAGCTGCGCCTGCGGCGACTCCGCCCACTTCTAGCCTCTCCGGCCTCCAGAGGTGCGCGCCTCCCCGCGCGCGCCCACTTCGTCGTATGATGCCCTCGATCTCATCGAGAGCGGGGGAGGGGCCGGCCCGTCGATCCCGCCGCAACCACCGCCCGGCCGCGGCAGGTGCGAATCCCGGACGGATGAGGCGGCCCTTCCGGTGCCCCCTTGCCCGTGTGACCTGACCGACGAGTAGGGGGTGAGCATGGGGATCCAAACCACGGTCATCGGGTCGTATCCGAAGCCGCCGGACGAGGGACGGCCCTTCGCGGTGCGCAGGACACTTCACTCGCTCGAGCGGGGCGAGGCATCCGTCGACGATCTGGGTCGAGCGCAGGACGACCTCGTACGCGAGGTGGTCGCCGAGCAAGAGGCGGCGGGCATCGACATCGTGACCGACGGTCACGCCCGCTGGGACGACATCCTCACACCGTTCGCTCGCAACATCGCCGGGCTCGAGATCGGCGGGCTCCTGCGCTGGTTCGACAACAACGTCTACTACCGGCGGCCGGTGTGCGTGGGGCCGCTCGAGTGGCGCGGCCCCTCCTCGGTCCAGGCCTACTCGTTCGCGCGCTCGGTCGCCTCTCATCCGGTGAAGGCCGTGATCCCCGGACCGCTCACCTTCGCCCTCATGTCCGAGGACGAGCACTACCGCGACCTCGAGCGGTTCGTGCTCGCGGCGGCCGAGGTGCTGGCGCAGGAGGCCTTCGAGCTCGAGGCCGCGGGTGCTGCCCATATCCAGATCGACGAGCCGAGCCTGCTCGTCGCCCCCGAGTGGCTCCCCGCGGCGCGCCGGGGGCTCGAGGTCGTGACGCGGGAGCTGCGCTCCGCCGAGGTGACGCTCGCCACCTACTTCGGCGACGCGAAGAGAGTGGGTGAAGAGTTGTTCGAGCTGCCGGCGCAGGTGTTCGGGTTCGATCTCGTCGCCGGGCCGCGCAACCGAGAGCTGATCGCGCGGACGCCCGCGGGAAAGAGGGTGCAAGCGGGCGTGCTGGACGCACGCAACACGAGGCTGGAGCCGACGGACGAGGTCGCGCGGACGGTCGCGGGCCTCGCGGAGGTCGTCGGGATGGATTCGCTGCGCATCAGCCCCTCTGCGGGTCTCGAGTTCCTCCCTCGGGAGAAGGCGAGGGCGAAGCTGGAGAGGCTGGCCGACGTGGCTCGAAAGGCGGGTGCGTGATGGGGCGACCGGAGCTGAGTGGACCCGGGCTGTGGACGACCTCGGTCGGCAGCCTCCCCAAGCCGGACTACATCAGGGCAGCGCGCGGACGGTTCGCGCGCGGTGAGATCGACCGGAAGGCGCTCAGGGACCTCGAGCGCCGCGCGACCAAGGAGTGGATCGAGTTCCAGGACTCGATCGGCACCGACGTGATCGTGGACGGAGAGCAATACCGCGGGGACATGGTCGCGTTCTTCGCCGAGGAGCTCTCGGGCCTCGAGATCGGCGGCCTCGTGCGGTCCTACGGCAACCGCTACTACCGCAAGCCCATCGCCACGGGGCCGATCGGCCGCGACCACCCCGTGACCGTGGAGTGGTGGAGCTTCGCCCAGTCGCTCACGGACAAACCCGTGAAGGGGATGCTCACGGGCCCCTACACGATCTGCGACTGGTCGTTCAACGAGCACTACGCCACGAGGCGGGACATGGTCTTGGACCTCGCCAAGGTGATCAGAGCGGAGGCGCTCGCGCTCGAGGAAGCCGGAGCTCGCTTCATCCAGATCGACGAGCCCGCCGCGTCCACGAGGATGGACGAGCTCGATCTCGTCATCGAGGCGATGCACGTCGTGACGGAGCCGTTGACGGCTCACACGATCACCCATATCTGTTACGGCGACTTCCACAAGGCCTATCCCAAGATGCTCGACATCCCCGTCGACCAGGTCGACCTCGAGTTCGCCAACTCCGACTTCTCGCTGCTGAAGGCTTTCGAGGGCCGGCCCTTCACGAAGTTCATAGGACTCGGCGTCGTGGACGTGCACTCGCACAGGATCGAGTCGGTCGACGAGATCGCCGACGGGATCCGGCGTGCGCTCGAGCACGTGCCTGCGGACCGGATGTTCGTCGACCCGGACTGCGGGCTCAAGACGCGCACGCCCGAGGAGGCGAAGTCCAAGCTGATCAACATCTCGAAGGCCGTCGAGATCGTCCGAGGCGAGCTCTAGGGTCGTCAAGCCCCTCCCCGATGGCGTCGGTTTATCATCCTGGTCTCCCAGTGAGGTGGCCATGAAGATCGAAGCAACCTGCGACACCTGTGGAAGACGTTTCCTGCTCTCTCAGATCGGGCCGGACTCGGATGCGCCCGGGAGGTGCCCGTTCTGCGGGGCTCGCTTCGCTCGCCACTACTCCACGGTGCTCGTCGACGCGGTCCGGGACGCCGAGATCTCGGCCACGAGCTGCGTTCAGATCATCGGCCGGCTGCAGGCGATGGAGACCGGCTTCGACATCGACATCGAGGGTCTGCTCCGCACCATCGCCGAACAGGTAAGGGCGCACGAGGGTCATCGAGCCGCCAGCTGACCGCGCGGTGGCTTCCCAGAGCAGCGACGTCCTGCGGGTCCTCGTCGTAAGCGACGATCCGCTCGTGCGCGAGGCGGCGCGCTTCGGCTTTCCCGAGGGGGTCGAGGTGTCGTTCGCGCAGGACGCCCGCGGCGTGCGCGCCGTGCGTGGATCGGAGCCCTCCGTGGTGGTGGTGGACATGCGGACCGGCAACGCGGGCGGTTACGCGCTCGCGAAAGACATAGCCGAGTCGTCGCCCCGTGTTCCCGTCCTGATCCTTCTGGAGCGAAACCAGGACCGGTGGCTTGCGCAGACGGCCGGAGCGGCATCACACTGCACCAAGCCGCTTCGGCCCGGCGAGCTCGTGCGCCAGGTCATGGCTCTGGCGCAGGTCCGCTCCTAGCGCCCAGACAGCCAGCTTCCCCGCGAAGACGCAGGTCAGAGGCCTTGCGGGGCCCTGAATCACATGGCTAGAATTACAAGAATGTGATTCGGGGCTCGCTAGGCGAGGTGGGCTCTCGACGGGGGAAGCGAGAGAAAGGGCCGGGGACACATGCAGCGCATCACCACGAGGCTTCTTCAGCCGGTCGAGTGGCAATCCAAGGCTCGTTGCGCCGAGGTCGATCCCGAGATCTTCTTCCCGGAGCGCGGTGGCTCCTCCAAGGCCGCGCGCGCGGTGTGCTCGCAGTGCGAGGTGCGCTCGCAGTGCCTCGAGTACGCGCTCAACAACAAGGAGCAGTTCGGCATCTGGGGTGGCACATCGGAACGCGAGCGTCGGCGTCTGCGCAAGGAGCGAGCGGCTCGGCGACTGCGCGCCGTGTCCTGACGACGGCGCGGCGACGCGTCGGCATGTGCGTCCCACACCTTTAGCAATAGCTTCCTAGCGCATCGGCAGATTGATGCTTGCACCTTGTGCGTTATTCGTGCCTAATACACAATAAGAGTGCGCTTGTGTGCGTCCTCGTATGCATCGGAACGACGGATCGAGCACGATCACGTCCAGAGTTGACGATTGGAGGTGCTGACCATGGCTGCGAAGAAGACGACTCGCCGCAAGTCGACGAGCCGCAGGAAGTCGACCCGCAAGTCGACGGCCCGGAAGTCGACGGCTCGTAAGTCGACCGGCCGCAGGAAGTCGACGGCCCGGAAGTCGACCGGGCGCAAGAAGTCGACCGGGCGCAAGAAGTCGACCGGGCGCAAGAAGTCGACGCGCCGGAAGAAGTCGACGGCTCGTAAGTCGACCGGGCGCAAGAAGTCCACGAGCCGGCGGAAGTCGACGGGCCGCAAGAAGTCGACGCGACGGAAGAAGTCGACGGCCCGGAAGTCGACCGGCCGCAAGAAGTCCACGAGCCGGCGGAAGTCGACGGGCCGCAAGAAGTCGACCGGGCGCAAGAAGTCGACCGGCCGCAAGAAGTCGACGGGCCGCAAGAAGTCGACGGGCCGCAAGAAGTCGACCGGGCGCAAGAAGTCGACCCGCAGGAAGTCGACGGGCCGCAAGAAGTCGACGGGCCG
>DATADD010000058.1:0-1653 GCA_036258675.1 Actinomycetota bacterium
GTTGCGATTCATGCTCTACCTCCACCTGATCGCGGTGACGCTCCTCGCGTCGTACCGCACCGGGCTCAAGATCGCGCTCTGGCACTCGCTGCTGTTCTTCGTCGTGTTCCACGCGCAGCTCGCCGGCCTGCTCGACCCGCGCGGAGCGGCGCTGGAGATCACCGGCGGGGTCGTCGAATACCGGCCGTCGGTGTTCAACGTGATGGCGTTCTGGGTCGTCGCGCTCTGCACGGCGCTGTTCTCCTTCTTGAACGAACGCGAGCTCCGTCGCCGGAAGAACGACCTCGAAGCGCTCAACGAGATGGGCGTCGAGTTCGAG
The DNA here is from genome assembly GCA_036258675.1 of Actinomycetota bacterium. GTDB lineage: Bacteria > Actinomycetota > CADDZG01 > CADDZG01 > WHSQ01 > DATADD01. Next base: position 320 of record DATADD010000058.1, read on the forward strand.
AGCGTGTCGACCCCCGACAAGGTCGCGGAGTCCTGCCTCACGCGCGTCTGCGACGCGCTGGGCTTCCGGCGCGGCCTGGTCGTCGCAGGCCCGCCGGGCGCGTTGAGGGTCCTCGCGACGAGGGGAACCGAGGGCGCCGGCGAGGCCGTGCCCGAGGACTGCGGCCTGCTGGTGGAGGTGGCGGAGCGGCGGGAGACGGTCCTCGTCACCGACCTCGACCCGGGCACCGACGGAGTGGTCGCTGCGCTCCTTCCCGGGGCGCGGAACCTGCTCGTGACGCCCCTCGTCGCCGACGGCAACCGGCTCGGCGTGCTCGTGGTGGAGCAGCGCCGGCGAGGCCATCGCCTCGAGCGGCGCGTCCTGTCGACCATCGGCCAGTTCAGTTCCCACGCCGCCCTGGCGCTACGCAACGCGTGGCTGCTCGAGGAGGTCCGTCGGATGGCGGACACCGACGCCCTGACGGGTCTCGAGAACCGGCGTTCGTTCGAGCGGGCGGTCGAGCGAGAGGTTGCCCGCGCGCTTCGCACAGGCGAGCAGCTCACGCTCGTCTTGCTGGACATCGACCACTTCAAAGACCTCAACGACCGCCACGGTCACCAGGTCGGGGACCGCGTGCTGCGGGCGACGGGGGCCGCGCTGAGGGCGGCGTCGCGCGAGTTCGACATAGCGGCGCGCTACGGGGGCGAGGAGTTCGTCGTGCTCCTGCCGGGGTGCTCGTCCGACCAGGCCGTGGGGGCAGCCGAGCGCCTCCGCGCCGCCGTTGCGGCGATCGACGAGGAGGTGCCGATCACGGCCAGCGCGGGCGTGGCGACCCTTCCGCTCAACGCGACAGACGCCGCGGGGCTCGTCCATGCCGCCGACCAGGCGCTGTATGCGTCCAAGCGTGCCGGGCGCGACGTGACCACCTGGTCGTCCGCGGCCCCCGAGGCCGAAAGGGTCCCCTCCGCAGTCTGAGCAGAGCCCCCTTTTCCGCCTCAATGCCCGCCCGGGTGTGCCGATATTTACCAGAGCATCCCGGGCCGAGGGCGGCCGGGGGCAGGGGAAAGGACCGAAGTTGAACCGTGGGGCGTCGTTGACGGCCGATTCGAGGCGCTTGTTCGTGGCGCTCGTGGCGTCGTTCGCCGTCCTCCAGGCGTTCACGTTCCTGCCGACGGCCGCGAGCGCCCCCGGCGACTTCTGCGACAAGCCGGGTAACGGCAACGACAAGAAGTGCGAGACCCCCGCGCCGACCCCTCCTCCACCGACGCCCACGCTGCCTCCTCCTACGGAGACACCAACCGCGCCTCCTCCGACCCCGACCCCGCCCCCGGTGACTCCCGATCCGTCCGAGGCGC
>DATADD010000059.1:0-7483 GCA_036258675.1 Actinomycetota bacterium
GGGGCGTCGAGCCACGCCTGCGCCGGGGTCCGCGCCTCCTCGAGCCAGTCGGCGGCCACGGCCGCGGCGCCCGACCCCTCGAGGCCGAGCGCGACGAGGTGGCACAGCCCCTCGCCGGTGGCTCCGGGAGAGGCTCGCCCCCCCGGCCCGACGAAGGCGCCGGCCTCGTCCTGCGCGGGGACGAACGGCATCGGGCCCGGCTGCTCGCCGGCGAGCCTCAGGGCCCTCCACGACTGCCACTCGTCGCCCTCCTCGAGGACGCGCTGGAGCGCGAGGTCGCGGTCGATCGTCACGTTGACACGGCGGTCACGCCGACGTCCACCACCGGATCGCGTCGGGCACGAGCGCGATCACCGGACCTCGGGGAGGGGCATCGCGGTACTGCGGATAGCGGCGTGCGAGCTCGTCGTCGGCCGAGCCCTCGGCCCGGATCTCGGCGCGCCCGCGCAGCATGACCCAGCCGAGGCGGGTCCAGTCCTCGTCCCAGCGGTCCACGAGCATCGTTGCGGACGGCTCGCGCTCGATGTTGGCGACGCGCGCGAGCCGCGTGGTCGCTTTGGGTTTGTCGTCGATGGCGGAGACCAGCTCGGCGCGCCGGACCGCATAGCAGACCGGAACGAGGTGCGGCCTCCCGCGTCGATCGAGCGTCGCGAGCACCGCCCGGCGCGCCGAGTCGACGATCGCGCGCGCGGGCTCGGGCAGCTCCGTCAGCGCCTTGCACGATCCCCCCGTCACGGTCGAGCGGGCGGCCGGATCACGCCTCGAACGCGGCCTCCATGAGGTCCTCCTGCTCCTGTTGGTGCACCTTCTGGCTCCCCGTTGCGGGGCTGGCGCTCTCGAACCGAGCCGCGTGCACGAGCTCGAGGCGCTCGGGCAGGATGCGCTCGAGGCGGGCCTGCATGAACGACCACGCGCCCATGTTCTCGGGCTCCTCCTGGACCCAGCAGAGCCGTCTTGCGTTGGGATAGCGATCGAAGATGGCCTCGAGCTGCTCGCCGGGGAACGGGTAGAGCTGCTCTACGCGCACGATCGCGGCCTTGGCCCCCCGCTCCTCGCGCTCGTCCTTCAACGCGTAGGCGACCTTGCCGGTGCACAGCAGGATGCGCTCGACCTCGTCCCTGTCGGACACGAGGGGGTCGTCCAGCGTCTCGCGGAAGTGACCCGACACGATCTCCGCGGTCGCGCTGCGAGCGTCCTCGTGGCGCAGGAGCGACTTGGGCGTGAACACGACGAGGGGCTTGCGCACCGTGCGCTTGACCTGACGGCGAAGGAGGTGGAAGTACTGCGCCGGCGTCGTCGGCTGCGCCACCTGGATGCTGTCCTCGGCCGACAGCGTGAGGAAGCGCTCGATGCGCGCGCTCGAGTGCTCCGGGCCCTGGCCCTCGTAGCCGTGGGGCAGCAGCAGGACGAGGCCGCTCAGCTGGCCCCACTTGTCCTCGCCCGCGACGACGTACTGGTCGATGACGATCTGCGCGCCGTTCATGAAGTCGCCGAACTGCGCCTCCCACAGGACGAGGACATCCTGGTTCGCGACCGAGTAGCCGTAGTCGAAGCCCATCGCGGCGTACTCCGACAACAGGCTGTCGTAGGCCCGGAACTCCGCCTGGTGGTCTGCCAGGTGGGCGAGAGGCATGTACTCCTCGCCGCTGCTGAAGTCGACGAGCACGGAGTGGCGCTGGCTGAACGTCCCCCGGCGGGAGTCCTGTCCCGAGAGCCGAACCGGGATCCCCTCGAGCAGGAGCGAACCGAACGCGAGCGCCTCCCCGTGGGCCCAGTCGATCGCGTCGCGGTCGAGCAGGCTGCGCCGCTTCTCGAGCATCCTCTTGAGCTTGGGGTGCGGCTCGAACCCGTCGGGGAAGGTCGTCAGGGCCCTGTGCACGACCTCGAGCCGCTCCCGATCGACGCCGGTCTCGATCTGGGTCAGGACGCCGGTGAGCTCGGGCTTGCGGGCGCGCATCTGCTCGGGGGCGCTCCCCTTGGTCTCCTCGAACGCGCCCTGCATGAGCTTTTGGAAGTCGTCGAGGGACTTCTCGGCCTCCTCGAGCGTGAGCTCGCCGCGGTTGACGAGGGCGCCGGTGTAGATCTTGCGCACCGAGCGGTGCTCCTCGATCTTCTGGTACATGAGCGGCTGCGTGTAGGAGGGGTCGTCGACCTCCTGGTGGCCGTGGCGCCGGTAGCAGACGAGGTCGATCACGACGTCCTTGCGGTACTCCTGGCGGAACGCGAACGCGAGCTTGACCGCGCGCACGCAAGCCTCGGGATCGTCGCCGTTCACGTGCAGGATCGGGGCCTCGACCATCTTTGCGATGTCGGTCGCGTAGGTGCTCGAGCGGCCCGACTGCGGCGACGTAGTGAAGCCGATGTTGTTGTTCACCACGATGTGCACGGTCCCGCCCGTCTTGTACCCGGGCAGCTGCGACATGTTGAAGGTCTCTGCCACGACGCCCTGGCCCGCGAACGCCGCGTCGCCGTGCAGCAGCACGGGCAGGACCATGCGGTCCGAGCCCTCGCCGAGGAGGTCCTGCTTGGCGCGCGCCATGCCCTCGACGACGGGGTCGTTGGACTCGAGGTGGGACGGGTTCGACGCCACGACGACCGCCATGTCGTCGCCTCGGCGCGACGTGAAGCGCCCCGTCATGCCGACGTGGTACTTGACGTCGCCCGATCCCTGCACGGTCGAGGGGTCGATGTCGCCCTCGAACTCCTTGAAGATGACGTCGAGCGGCTTGCCGACGATGTTGGCGAGCACGTTGAGGCGCCCGCGGTGGGCCATGCCCATCACGGCCTCGACCATGCCGGCGGCCGCCGCCTCCTCGAAGAGGACGTCGAGCATCGGGATGAGGCTCTCCGCACCCTCGAGCGAGTAGCGCTTGTGGCCCGTGTACTTCGCGTGCACGAAGCGCTCGAACGCCTCTGCGCGGTTGAGCCGGTCGAGGACGTGCTTCTTCTCGTCGCGCGTCAGCTCCGGAAGCCCCGGCTCGACCTTCTCCTGCAGCCACTGCTTCTGGTCCGGGTGCGAGATGTGCATGTACTCGAAGCCCGTGGTCTGGCAGTAGGCGTCGCGCAGAGTGTCGATGATGCTCCGGAGCGTCTGGCGCGACGGCCCGGGGATCCCGTCCGTCAGGAACTCTCGGTCGAGGTCCCACACCGTGAGGCCGTAGTGGGAGAGATCGAGCTCGGGGTGGCTGAGGACCTCCCAGCCGATCGGGTTGAGCTCGGCGAGGAGATGGCCGCGGACGCGGTGCATGTTGATGAGCTGCGTCACCCGGCCCTGCTTCTCGAGATGCGCATCGGCATCGTCGCCCGAGCGGCGGTCGCGCTCCCACCGCGCCGGCTCGTACGGCACGCGCAGGGACGCGAACAGCTCGTCGTAGAAGCGGTCCTCGCCGAGCAGGAGCCCGTGGATCTCCGCGAGGAACTGCCCCGACTCGGCTCCCTGGATGATGCGGTGGTCGTAGGTCGACGTGATCGTGATGAGCTTGCTGATCCCGAGGCGAGCGATCGTGCGGTCGTCGGCGGCCTCGTACTCGGGCGGATAGGTGATCGCGCCGGTGCCGACGATGAGGCCCTGCCCCTGCATGAGCCGCGGGACGGACTGGCTCGTGCCCACCGTGCCGGGGTTGGTCAGCGTCACCGACGTCCCCGCGAAGTCGTCGAGGGTCAGCTTGTTGGCGCGCACCTTGCGGATAAGCTCTTCGTAGCACGCCCAGAAGCCGGCGAAGTCGAGCTCGTCGGCGTTCTTGAGGTTGGGCACGAGCAGCGTGCGCGTCCCGCCCCGCTCGACGTCGACCGCGAGGCCGAAATTGACGTGCTTGTGCTGCACGACGTGGGGCCTGCCGTCGACCTCGACGAAGGCGGCGTTCATCGCCGGGCGCTTCTCGAGCGCCTTGAGCACGGCCCAACCGATCACGTGCGTGTACGAGACCTTGCCGGCCTGGCGCGCCGCGAGATAGCGGTTGATGATGCGCCGGTTCTCCTCGAGCAGCTTGGCGGGGATCGTGCGCACGGACGTCGCCGTGGGCACGGCGAGCGAGGCCTCCATGTTCTCGGCGATGCGCGCCGACACCCCGCGCAACGGGGTCGCGCCCTCGGGCGCGGACTTGGGTCGCTCATCCCGCGTCCGGGTGTCGTCGTCGGCGCGGCTCGGAGTCCCCTCGCCGTCTCGGGCCCGTGCCTCCGAGCGCTCGGCCGCGTCCCTCGGGCCGCCCTCCCGGGCCCGCCCTCTCGGGCGGTCGGCCCCGTCGCCCTGGGACGCCGGCCGGGTCTTGGCGGGCTTGGCCTCGGACCGTTGCTGCGTCGCCGCCCGGCGGGGCGCGCCCTGGGGCGTGTAGTCCTCGAAGAACTCGCGCCACGACTCGCCGACGGCCTGCGGGTTCTCCTGGTAGCGACGGAACATGTCGTCGACGAGCCAGATGTTGGGCCCGAAAGCCTCTTGTTCGATCTTCTTCACCACGCGGATCACCACCGCTCGACGGGCGACGTGAGCCTCCAGCCTAGTGCGCCGGGGGCCGTTGTCTGACTCGGACGCCGACGGGTTCCCTTTACCGCTCGCCGGGAGGAGCCGGCGGCCTCGCTTCGCCCGCGTGGTCGAGACGCGCCGGGGCGGTAGGTTGGCCCGCCGTGCAAACGGTCGGAGCAAGGACGCGGTTCGGGCGGAGGGGCGCGCCCCGGCTCGTCACGTCCACGTTCATGCTCGTGATGCTGTCGACCTTCGCCTACTTCGTGTCGATCGGCGCGCTCATCCCGACGCTGCCGCGCTTCGTCAAAGGCCCTCTCGACGGCAGCGAGGTCGACGTCGGCTTCGTGGTCGGCTCCTTCGCCCTCACCGCGGTGCTGATCCGGCCCTTCATCGGCGGCGTCGGCGACCGCAGGGGGCGGCGGGTCCTCATGGTCGCGGGCGGCGCGATCGTGGCGGCCTCCGTCGTGGGCTACGTGTGGGCCTCTTCGCTCGCGGTGCTCGTTGCGCTGCGCCTCGTGTCCGGGATCGGCGAGGCCGCCTTCTACGTCGGCGCCGCGAGCGTCATCAACGACCTCGCCCCCGACGCGCGGCGGGGCGAGGCGCTCAGCCTCTTCTCCCTCGCGCTCTACGGCGGGCTCGCCGTGGGCCCGGTCGTGGGCGAGACCGTCCTCGGCGACGGGCGCTTCGCCGCGACCTGGATCGCCTCGGCGGCCGCCGCTGCGCTCGCCGCGGTCGTGGGCACGATCGTGAGGGAGACGCGCCCGGAGACGGAGCTTCCGGCGGGGCGGCCGCAACTGATCCATCCCGCGGGGCTCCTGCCCGGGGTCGTGCTCGCCTGCAGCGTGCTCGGGCTCGCGGGCTACAACACGTTCGTGCCCCTCTACGCGCTCGAGCTGGGCCTCGACGGGTCGCGCGTCGTGCTCGCCCTGTACTCCGCGATCGTGCTCGGCATCCGAAGCTTCGGCGCCCGCATACCTGATCGGCTCGGCCCGGCCCGCTGCGCGCGCATCGCGCTGCTCGCATCCGGAGCAGGCCTCGGCGTGGTGGCGGTGTGGGGAGATCTGCCCGGCCTCGTCGCGGGGACGGCTCTGTTCTCGGTCGGCCAGGCGCTCACGTTCCCCGCGCTCATGACTGTGGCCGTCTCGAGCGCGCCGGCGGGAGAGCGCGGGGCCGTCGTGGGAACCTTCACCGCCTTCTTCGACCTCGCCTTCGGGGCCGGCGCGATCGCGCTCGGCGGAGTCGCCGAGGCCCTCGGCTACAGGGGCTCGTTCGCGCTCGCGGCGGTCGTGTCGCTGCTCGGCGTCGCGCTCATGGCCGTGCGGGCCTCCCGGCGGCCGGCCGAGGAGCCGGCGATGGACGAGGCCGCATGAGCGAGCGAACCCTCGGGATCGAGCAGAACGCGCTCGACGTAGCGGCTCTGCGAAGCAGGTTTCCGGCACTGTCGCGCCGCGTGGACGGCGCGCCGTGCATCTACGCCGACGCCCCCGGGGGCACCCAGGTCCCCGACACGGTCGTCGAGGCCATGACGGACTACCTCGCGCGCCGCAACGCCAACTCGGGCGGCGCCTTCGTCACGAGCGAGGAGACCGACTCGACGATCGCGGCGGCGCGCCGGGCCGGCGCGGCCCTGCTCGGATGCATGCCGGACGAGGTCGTCTTCGGCGCCAACATGACCACGCTCGCGTTCGCGCTGTCGCGCTCGCTGGCGCGCAAGCTGTCACCGGGCGACGAGGTCGTCGTCACGGTCCTCGATCACGACGCGAACGTGAGCCCGTGGGTCGCGGCGGCCGAGGACGCCGGGGCGCGCGTCCGCTGGGTCGACATCGACGCCCGGGACTGCACTCTCGACCTCGACCGCCTCGAAGAGGTCCTCTCCGAGCGCACGCGCATCGTCGCCTTCACGGTCGCCTCGAACGCGGTCGGGACCGTCACTCCGGCCGCCGAGGTCGTGCGCAGGGCCCGCCGCACCGAGGCCGTCGTGATCGCAGACGCGGTCCACCTCGCGCCGCATCGAGCCATCGACGTGCGCGCGCTCGGCGTCGACGTGCTGCTGTGCTCCCCGTACAAGTTCTTCGGTCCCCACATGGGCGTGATGTTCGGTACATCGGAGCTCCTGCAGGGCCTGCGCCCCTACAAGGTCCGGCCCGCGCACGACGACGCGCCCGACAGGTGGGAGACGGGCACGAAGAACCACGAGGCGCTCGCCGGGCTCATGGCCGCGGTCGACTACCTCGCCGAGGTCGGCGGCGCGCCGACCGGGTCGGGCGCACAGCGGGCTGCGGTCGCGGCCGGCATGAACGCGATCCGGCGCGCAGAGGCGACGCTCACGCACGCGTTCCTCGACCGGATCGCGGTGCTCGACCGCGTGCAGCTGTACGGCATCGCCGACCCCGCGCGCTGCGACGAGCGCACGCCCACGTTCGCGCTGCGCACGGGCGACGTCTCCCCGCGGGAGGCGGCCGAGCGGCTCGGCCGGGCGGGCATCTTCACGTGGGACGGCAACTACTACGCGCTCGCGCTGATGGAGCGGCTCGGCCTCGAGGAGTCTGGAGGGGCGCTGCGGATCGGCTTCTGCCACCTCAACACGCTCGAGGAGGTCGAGCGGGTCGCAGCCGAGGTGGCGCAGCTCATCCAGCGCTAACGGCGCCCTCCCACCACATCGTCGCCACCTCGCGCGGGCTCCACACGGCGTTGTCTCCGATGAGCTCGTCGATCTCGGGGTCGCGCTCGGCGGGCAGGCAGAGGCGGCGGCGCAGGAACGCGACGACCTCGGCCCGCTCGGCGCGCCGGTGGTGCTGCGGTCGCTGCCACAGCTCGTGCTCGACCCGAAGCCCGGCCTCTCCCAGGACGGCCCGGGCGTCCTCCCAGGTGGGGCCATCGGGGCGCTCGAGGCCGTGGAAATGCAGCCACAGCGGGTTCATCGTCGTGGCGGGATGGGTCGCGGTCAGCTCGACCACGACCCTGCGGCACGCCGCCGAGGTGAGCGCGAGCGCGAAGGGAGCGAGGTCGGGAACGTTGTAGAAG